>NZ_JAVDTD010000005.1:0-348097 GCF_031455655.1 Sphingobacterium sp. 2149
GGGCAAACATCTGTATTCTTTTTTCTTCTTTGCTCATTTAGCAAAGCTCCGCATTATACATCGCTCAGAAAATATGTACTTGGTAGGGCGGATACTGATGAACCTCTTACTTATGCTGAGGGATTTAAAAAACTTTTGCAGACACTTATCACTTCCATAGATACCAACTTTGTATTAAATAACACAAACAAAAAGGGCTTAAGAATAGATGAGTCAACAAACCCTATCGAAAAGTCGATCAAAATAGGATCCACTAAGCAAATTATTCACGGTACCATAAAAGGAGGACGATATGGTCAAAACAGATCAATTGGATATACGAACAATCCGAAAAAGAAATATACCAAAGTTGCCCAAACTGATATTGTAATGGATACCTTCTATTTTCTTTTGTATATTCCGTTTAAGAGTAATAAAGGTATATTGATGATCCAAAGCTACACAGACGATCAAATCAATGACGTTTTTTTAAATTGGTTAAAAGATAATCTGAGCGGTAAAGGCTATTTCAGGCCGACTATAGATACTTATTGTCCAACCAAACTTCAAGAAGAATTTAAAGAATCAAGCGCAGTAAAGGAATTGAAGTTTACAAAGGATATCTTAATATCAGATATCGAAACTGAAGATGGGATCTCAACCGAAGAATTTTCTATTAATATTTCAGTTAGAGCCAAAGACGGAGGAAAAAAAATTTCCAAACTGAATGCTCTTGTAAATACAGTTCGCGAACTCGCATTTGGTAAAAAGGATAATCCATTGTCTTTAGAAGATTTTAATAGGCAGATAGGTGTATTGTATAATGGTAGCCACCAGAGCTCATTTGAGCTAGACAGTGATATTAACATTAAACCTACTATATATTTAAAAGACAGAATCAAGCTCCAAGATGATGAAACACCAGATTGGAAAAGTTTGCATGATTATTGTCTAAACTTACTGGAAGAAATAAAAGTAGAAGTCTATCCTGAAAACAATGAGCTATCTTAAAGTCAAAGAATATTTAAGAGTACTTTTACAGGAAGGGCGTAAGTGGGAGTTTAGCGATTTATTAAACCAAAACTCACCAGCAACAGATAAGCAAATTAGAAATTACTCTTGGATCAAAAGATCGATACTTTTAACACCAACTGTTTTGATTTGTCTTTTTCTCAAAAAAGGAATCGATCAAGATGCCGTTGGTTATGCTATTGCTGCATTATCAATATTTATTGGTTTATTTTCTTCTCTAATAATTACTATGTATGGTAGGTTTTTGGCAATACCAAAGCTAGGCGAAAACGCAACACACTTACAGGAAATAGAAGATAAAAAAATTAAAAATTTCATCCGTCAATTTACTTCTATAACAGGAAAAAATCTTCTAGTATCAACGATATTGATAGCTGTAATGTTATTGATTCTGGTATTTCCTGATTACATGTCTCTAGACTTATATTCGCTTAAATTCGTTGACTCAACTCAACAGATTGACTTTAAATCAAGCCTTCTTGCACTTAATGCAATAATAGCCATAGCTTTGAGAATATTTATAATTTATTTAGGTTTTGCATTTTTTCTTTCCTTGCTATATTCACTGGGAGCCTTATTTGCTTTTCTGAAAAGAGAGTATAAATAAATTAAATTACAGTAGTCTTTAAACTCGCGGATACGAAATCAAACTCTATTTTTACTCTACAAATGGTTATAGAACAAAACTATAGCAATTTTGCCTTTTTTATTCTCCAGATTAGTATTATTTTTAACATAAGATGTTAATCAATAATCACAAAATGAAAATTAATCGTTTAAAAATAGTATTGGCAGAAACGGAAAAGACAAACAAATGGCTTGCAGAGCGACTTGGAAAGAGTGAAGTTACCGTCTCTCGATGGGTAACCAATGAGGTGCAACCTTCAATGGAGACTTTCTTGGAGATTGCCAAACAATTGGATGTAGATGTGAAAGAATTGATTAACTCTAGTAAGTAAGCCATAAAAATGAATATTAATTTTACTCCAGGACAACGAATAACCAATCGTGACGAAGATTTTATCATTAATGATGTCGTAGAAAATAACGGGAAATGGATTTTAAAAGTCGAAGGAATTTCTGAGCTAGTCAAAGGCAAACGTTATATTTTTGATACCAACATTGATACAGATATTCGTGTTTTAGATCCTAAGAAAACGCAATTGGTTGCAGATACTGATTATGGTTATCGGAAAACAAAACTATTTGTCGAAAACCAGATTCGGAATTCGGCTATATACAGTAAACAAATTACGGTGGCTCAAAAAGCTGCTTTCAATTTGTCTCAATATCAGTTAGAACCTACTTTAAAGGCTTTTGAATTGCCCAGACCCCGCATATTAATTGCAGACGGTGTGGGTTTAGGTAAAACAGTTGAGGTTGGGATATTTTTAGCGGAAATGATAAAACGTGGGAAAGGTAAACGCATCATGGTGCTAGCTTTAAAGTCCATTCTTGCACAATTCCAGCAAGAAATATGGAACCGTTTTGCTATTCCCCTTGTTCGATTGGATTCAGAGGGGATTTCAAAAATTAAATCAGAATTACCTGCCAATAAAAATCCGTTCGATTACTATGACAAAACCATTGTTTCGATCGATACGTTGAAAAACAATGCGAAATTCCAACATTATATAGAAAAAACAAGATGGGATATTATCGTAATTGATGAATGCCATACAGTAGCAAATTCTAATTCTTTAAGAGGTAGTTTGGCTCAATTATTAAGTACCAAGTGTGAATCTTTGGTGCTCACTTCGGCTACTCCGCATAACGGGAAAAAGCAAAATTTTGCCAACCTCATCAATATGATTGAACCTTTGGCCATAAAAGATGAACAGCAGTATGGCAAAGAAGATATATTACCCTATTATGTGCGTCGATTCAAAAATGATATCGACGATGAAAATGTACGCTCTAATTTTCAAGAAAGAAAAATCGTTTCAATACACGCGGAACTAACAGGTGCTGAAAATGCATTTCTTGAAATGCAGCAAAAGATAAAATTCACTGCTTTAGCAGGATTAAGTGAAAAAGATGTCACGTTAGATCTATTTGGTAAAAAGACAAAGCATAAAGTCAAACGTGATTTATTGTTTGCAATAGGACTGTTCAAATCCTATATGTCTTCACCGGAGGCCGCTTTAAATTCTATCCAAAATAGGATTAAAAAGCTAGAAGAAATCACCAATCGTGAAGATGTTGCAGAGCAAAATTTGGCTGTTTTGGAAAACTTAGAAAAACAGCTATTAACCATCATAGATTTACGACAGGATGCAAAGTACACGGCTTTCAGAAACGAATTGATTCGTTTGAAATGGAACGGCCGTAAAAAGGACTTCCGTATTGTTGTTTTTGCAGAACGGATTGAAACCTTGAAAGCATTAAAAAAGAAGTTGCAAAAAGATTTCGATTTAGATGAAAAGGTCATCGCCGATTTTCATGGTTCGCTTACGGATATGGAGCAACATCGTATTATCGAAGATTTTGGAAAGGAAGATTCAGACTACCGCGTTTTATTAACTTCTGACGCAGGCGCACAAGGTGTAAACCTTCATTATTATTGTAATCACATGTTCAACTACGATATTCCGTGGTCATTGATTACTTTGGAACAAAGAAATGGACGCATCGACCGATATGGACAGAAAAAGACACCGTACATTCATTATATGATTGCCACTTCCGATTTGGAAGGCTTAAAGGACGATTTACACATTGTCAATAAGCTGAAAGAAAAAGAAGAAACCGTATATGAATCTTTAGGTGATGCCGCCTCTGTATATAAATTGTATGAAGCTAGTGCCGAAGAAGATTTAGTTACCAAAGCATTGGCTAGTAATAATCCTGCTTTATTGGAAAATCCGGAAGATGAAGAAATGGACGATGATTTCTTTGATGCTTTATTCGACGACGCTACGCCGAAATTAGAAGTTGAAAATCCAGTAGCAGAAAATGTTTCCTTGTTTCAAAATGATAAAGCTTATTATCAAGCCCTGATTGAACAATTGAAAACAGACCAGTATTTGAAAAATGATGAAGCCCAGTTTGAAGGCAATATTTTAGAAGTTAAACAGACCAAAGAGCTCAACCGGATTTTGTTTGATCTTCCATCTGAAGCAAAACCAGCTAAGTTGGGCGATGTTTATCAACTTTCATTAGATAAAGACGACGTACAAAAATCCATTACCGACGCTCGAAAGAAAAAAGGCGAATGGGCAAAATTCCAAATTTTATATGAATTACATCCGGTTGTTCGCTACCTGATGACGCAATTGGAAGCATCTGTTGATAAAGATGTTGCTTTGGTTATGAAATTGGATCGGTTGCCAAACGATACAGCCTATTTTTTAATTCAAGGTATTGTCGCCAATAATCTAGGGCAATCCATCCTGTCAGATTTCTTTGTGGTCCCCATGAATATAGATGGCGGTTTAAAAGGGAAACCTTTTGCTTTTGAAGATTTTATGGAGCAGTATAATTTGAAAGATGATTTATACACATTGGAGATTCCAAACACAGATATCCAGCAATTACAAGACCTATTGCCGAGTACCATTGAATTTGCACACCAGCTTCACATGGGCCAAGAGCAGCAAAAATTACAATTCGAAATGGAAAAAAAATTGGCCGTGTATGAGGAAAAATTGAAAAACTGGCACCAGAGTAAACGGCAACAAATGGCGTTAGAGTTTGCCGATAAAAACATCACAGGTTTCGTAAAGAAAAGGATGCAGGACAAAGAATATGAAATGGAAACCATTCTCAACAATTCCAGTCAATATTTCAAGGATTTAACCAGCCTTAACGGTAATCCCTTTCTAAAAGTGGTAGCGGTGTTTTATAACAAATAGACGATTAAACAATGATTCATTTTCTTCATAACATAGGCGATTTCTTTGCATCTAACTATTTCGACGAAAACTTTAGCAAAAAAGTGATCGAAAAGTCGGGCTTTAGTACCGATGCTATCAAAGAGATTAACCAAAACATTAATCAGTTAAAACCGGAGTATTTTAAACTCAAGCAGCGGTTTATAGAAAATCATTTACGAGTGAAAGATAAAATTAATCTTTCGCACGATTTTCATAGCAAAGTATTACGTGCATTAGGTTACGATGCCGACCATACGCAATATCACGATTTATTCCCAATCAATGATAAGTCGGTTTTGCCTATTCGCCATATTTTGTATCGCGGTGATCGACCGCATCTGATGGTCATGGAAATGCACGCCATGATCAAAACCAAAGATGAGGAAGAACCCGACGGACTTTTTGAACAGTCTTACACCAGCCAGCAGGATGGTGACGAAAAATCGACAAAAGAGCAGAAATATCACCGCTCGCAATGGGCAGATATTTTCACGGTAAGTGATGAAGTAAGTATTTCGCCGATGATTATCAATCAGGCGGTAAACGAACTCTTTTTATTGCCCGAACAACGCCGTCCACATTATGTGTTGCTGTGTGCCGGCAACCAGTATTTTTTATTGGAAGCAGAAAAATGGTTCCGTGGTTCTTATTTGCAATTGGATCTGGAAGCTTTATTTGATGATGCGGCGATTACCAAAGATTATTACAGCATTTTCTATCTCTTGTTGGGCAAAGATTTATTGGCGCCAACTGCCGAAATGGTTTTGATGGATCAGTTGGACGAAGATTCGCACAAAGCTGCTTACGAAGTAACCAAAGATTTAAAAGAAGGCGTTATCCATGCGGTAGAAAGTTTGGCGAACGAAGCCGTACGCGATTTGCAAACGGAAGGTGTGCAGCCTGCCGATATTGACGCATCTAAACTGAAAGACGATTGCTTGAATATGGTGTATCGCCTTTTATTTCTGTTTTATGCCGAGTCCAGAGAAGATTTAGATATTCTGCCTTCAAATGATGAAGTTTACGAACGTGGCTATTCTTTAGAAATGTTGCGCGATTTGGAACAAGTCCCTTTAATCACTGAATCCAGTTTGAATGGTTATTTCTTCCATCAATCCTTGTTTCAATTGTTCGATTTGCTCAACAAAGGTTACCACGAAAATGAAGGATTAAATAAGGGATTCAAAATCCGACATTTAGATTCGCCGATGTTTGATAACAACTTACTCCATTATCTAAACCAGGTGAAAATCAGAAATCAGGTTTGGCAAGATGTTATTTGTGAGTTATCCCTTTCTAAAAAACAAAACAAAAAAAGTCGCGGACGTATCTCGTATGCCAATTTAGGCATCAACCAATTGGGCTCGGTTTACGAAAGCCTGTTGGCATTCCGTGGTTTTCTGGCGGAAACCGATTATATAGAAGTACATCGCAAACGCAAAGCGAATGAATCTTCCGAAAAAGTGGTCAATTCCGATGGGTCCTATTTAGTGCCACGTCATCGGTTGGATGATTTTGATCCGAAGGAAGTTTATCATACCGAAAAAGTCGATGGCGAAGAAGAGCTGAAAGTCATTCCTAAAGGCACGTTTATTTATCGCCTGAGCGGTCGTGATCGTCAGAAATCGGCTTCGTATTATACGCCGGAAGTGTTGACACAAACCACGGTAAAATATACCTTAAAACCTATTTTAGAGCGGCTGGAAAACAAAGAGATTTCAGCTTTAGACTTATTGCAGCTCAAAATATTAGAGCCTGCTATGGGCGCTGCTGCTTTTCATAATGAGGTTATTAACCAATTGGCACAAGCTTATTTGACCTATCGCCAGCAGGAATTAAAAAAACAGGTAGATCCAAATAAATACCAGGAAGAAATCCAGAAAATAAAAGCTTACATCGCACTCAACAATGTGTATGGTGTCGATTTAAATCCGACGGCGATTGAATTGGGAAAACTCTCTTTGTGGCTCAACGTGATTCACAAAGATATGCAAACGCCTTTCTTTGGTTACCGTTTGGGTGTAGGAAATGCCGTTGTGGGTTCTTGGTTAAAAGTTTTTAAGCATAAAGA
Organism: Sphingobacterium sp. 2149; assembly: GCF_031455655.1. Lineage (NCBI taxonomy): Bacteria > Pseudomonadati > Bacteroidota > Sphingobacteriia > Sphingobacteriales > Sphingobacteriaceae > Sphingobacterium > Sphingobacterium sp. 2149. The sequence continues at coordinate 6,958 of NZ_JAVDTD010000005.1, forward strand.
CTTTTCGTTTGAGCCTGTTGGAAAAACCGAAAGTAAATTCATAAAAAAAGAATGGTGGACGCAAGCACCTAAACATTTGCAATTTGGTAAAAAGGGAATTTTGCGGCGCGAAGACGAAATTTATCACTTCATCTTGCCCGATGCCGGAATGGCTTCTTCGGGCAGCATCAAATTATTGAAAGAGGCTTTTCCCGAAAGAGCGAAACGCATCAGCGAATGGCGAAAGGAATTTTGCGCACCTTTACGAAATGACGAATTTCAACGCGTGCAGCGCATTTCTAAAGCCATTGATATGTTGCTGTTGGAACATTATGAAATTCAGAAAAACATCAATCAGCTTACGCTGACTAAAGGTGATTTTTTTGGCGCATACAATGCAGCCGAACAAGCAAAATTGGTGCATACTTCATATCACGAAAAAGAAGAATTTGCTAAAAACCGTTTGAAGCCCAATGCCCCTTATTACAAACTAAAACAGATGATGGATTACTGGTGCAGTTTGTGGTTTTGGGATGTACGTGATGCAGAACATTTGCCTTCAAGAGCTCAATGGTACGATGATTTGGAACAATTGCTCAATATTGATTTGGCTGCAGCCACGCCCAAAGAAGAAAATACAGAAACAGCAGATGAAGAAGCCGTTCGTGATTACCGGAAAGACAAAAAACAATTAGAAAACGAATTGTCGAATGCCTTGAAACAATCCACCACATCGCTGTTTTCCAATGAGCGGTCAGATTTGGTGCAAGGTTATGCCCAGCGATATAAATTTTTCCATTACGAACTGGAATTTATAGAAGTATTCAGAGAAAACAACGGTTTTGATGTTGCCGTCGGAAATCCGCCGTGGTTGAAAGTTCAGTTTGAAGAAAAAGGATTGATGAGCGAAATCTATCCGGAACTGGAAATTCGTAAAGTAACTGCACCGCAAGTGAAAAAGCTGCAAGCTGATTTCCTGAGTGAGGAAAACCGCCGCAATCTATATTTTGCCGAGAATATAGAAAGCGACATATCGGGTATTTTTATGAATGCCGTGCAAAATTATCCGTTGCTGAAAGGACAACAAACCAACCTGTACAAATGTATATTGGAAAACGGTTTGCATTGGATTGGCGAAAAAGGATATTTAGGATTGATACATCCCGAAGGCGTTTATGACGACCCAAATGGTTATGAATTGCGTAAAGAAATTTACCGACGTCTGAAATTTCATTTTCAGTTTATCAATGAAATAAAACTTTTTCAAGAGGTTCATAATCAAACACTATATAGTCTTAACATATATAGCGGTTTAAAAAAGGATGCTGAATTCGTATCGATTAATAATTTATTTCATCCATCAACAATTGATGCTTGTTTTACACATAATGGAAGTGGAATAGTAGGAGGATATAAAATCAAAAATGAACAAACTGGAACTTTTGAGTGGAATATAAATCCGCACATATCTAGAATTGTTGGAATAAATAAAAAGGTTTTAAAAGTGATTGGAAAAACCTTTGAAAATACCACAGATTGGGAAGGTGCAAAATTGGTGAGCATCCACGCACAAGAAATTGTGGATGTAATTGAAAAAATTGGTGCATTTCCAAGTTCAGTAGCGGATGTGGAAACGAAAATATCGGTTTGTTGGGATGAAACCAATGATGTAAATGCTGGAAATATAAGAAGAGAAACTAAATATCCAAAAGTTGATGAATTCGAAATGGTCTATTCGGGACCCCATTTATTTGTTGGAAACCCAATTTATAAAACACCTAGAAGGATTTGCGATACAAATAAAAGCTACGACAATATAGATTTAACTAAGATTAATGAATGTTATAGTCCTCGAACCAATTACGTTCCCCAAAATGTAACGGCAGGTTATGCCAATACCATCAAAGGTTTTAAACAAGCCGATGGTTCGTATGATAGTTGGTTGGATTATTATAAAGTGGCCTTCAGAAAAATGATTCCAATTTCTGGAGAAAGAACTTTGAGCGGAGCTATTATTCCTCCAAAATCTGCTCACGTCAATGGTTTGATAAGTTTAATTTTTAAAGAACAATCAAGTTTGGTAGAGTTTTCAGGTTTAACTAGTTCATTGGTGATGGATTTTTTCTTAAAAACATTAGGGAAATCCAATTTATACGATGAAACGATTAAATCATTTCCATTGGGAATTGCCGATAAATACAAGCCAGCCTTATTCGTCCGCACCTTAAAACTCAATAGTTTAAATAAATATTATGCACCACTTTGGGAAGACAGTTTTCAAGAAGCATTTACGCAGGAAACTTGGTCAATTGAAGATAATCGTTTAAAAGCATTTTCTTCTTTAACCAAAGAATGGTCTTGGAATATTCCGTTGCGCAATTATTTTGAACGCCGTATGGCGTTGGTGGAAATTGATGTAATTACAGCAATGGCTTTGAACCTGACCTTAGAAGAATTGATTTTGATGTACAACATTCAGTTTCCTGTATTGCAACAAAACGAAGATGACACTTGGTACGATACTAAAGGAAATATTGTGTTTACGTGCAGCAAAGGTTTGGTAGGCGTTGGTTTAGACCGCCCCGATTGGGAAAAGATAAAAGATCTGCCGGCAGGAGAAACCTATGAACATACCATCACCAAATCGGAATTGTACCAAGGTGAAAAAATCATCTACCACGCACCGTTTACCAAACAAGATCGTGTGGAAGATTACAAACGTGCGTGGGCGCATTTTGAAGAGCAATTTAAATAAAGAATAACAGTCATGCTAAGTTTACAGCAAGCCATAGAAATACGTGAATCGATCAAATCGTATTTACAAGCTACTTTTACCTTTCGGAAAAAGCAGGTAGCCAAAGCATTTGATGATTTTATAGAACATCCCACGCAGGGGATGTTTAAAGGACCTTATGTGTCCTTAAAACTTCGTTTTGTAAAAGCAGACGCAGCAGAAATTGAAGCCATTCCGCTGACTATAAAACCCGTATGGCCGCCTTACGATCATCAGGTAAAAGCTTGGACACGTTTGTCTACCAAAAACAAAAAGCCTGAGGCCACAATTGTAACCACCGGAACAGGTTCAGGGAAAACCGAATCGTTTCTCTACCCCATGTTGGATTATTGTTTTCAAAACCAGCATCGCCCGGGTATTAAAGTCATCATTTTATATCCGATGAATGCCTTGGCAACCGATCAGGCAAAACGCTTGGCAGAAATGATCGATGAAGATCCTCGATTGAAAGGAAAGATACGGGCAGGATTATTCATCGGCGAAGGCAATGGTCCTAAAGGGCAATTTCCAAAAGTGATGGGTGCCAATCACATTATAGAACATCGCGACAGCATTTTGGATTCGCCGCCAGATATTCTTTTGACCAACTTCAAGATGTTGGATTATGCCTTGATGAAACATAATTTCCACCGTTTGTGGATGCATAATTTAAGCGACACTTCTTTGTTTCAGTTTTTGGTATTAGACGAATTGCATACTTATGATGGAGCACAAGGTACAGACGTTGCCAATTTGATTCGCCGTTTAAAATTAAAGTTAGCTTTACCTGCCGATTATCTTTGTGCAGTGGGTACTTCAGCAACCATTGGTTCAGGAGCAGATGCACCTGTCTTGTTGGCAGAATATGCAAGTAAGGTTTTTGGCGAACAGATTACAACTGATGCCATCATCACAGAAAACAGAATTACACCACATCAGTTTTTTGGTGACGAAGAATCGCTTAATGACTTTATTCCTTTGCCGAACAGACTCAAAGATTTATCATACCAGGAAGAAGATGGTTTTGAAGCTTTTATCCAAAAGCATATCGAAATATGGCAACAAGACACGGATCAATTAGCACAAGGACTTTTGCAGTTAAAGATTGTACGGGATTTGGTCTTGACGGTCAACAAAGGGAATGGTATCAAAACGATAAGCGACATCATTAGGGAACTTTCCATTATTAATGAATCATATCGGAAACTACCACAATGGGATGCTGAACATCAATACAGTCCTAAAGAGCGTGTTTTGGAATCCTTATTAGCCTTAATTTCCGAAGCAAAAGATATTGACAATCCGAATTCTCCTTTTATGTATCTACAAATTCAATTGTGGATACGAGAGTTGAGTGGTGTACAATATACTTTGGAAGAGCAGGCTAAATTTTCTTTCCGCGATCAGGTAGATGCTAACCAAGAACTTGCTGCCCTACCAGCATGGTATTGTAGGGAATGTAATAACTCAGGTTGGTTAGGTGTAAAATTAGATAACAGTGATGCCTTTACTAAGGACATCAATGAGGTTTATGAAAAATACTTTTCCAGAAACAAAAATGTCTATTTTATACTACCTAAAGATGAATTGAAGTATGAAGATTTTCAAGCAACCGGTTATCAGCCCGATGATAATCTTTCCATTAAAATCAATCCGATTACGCTCAAGATTATAGACGATAGTGAAAACGGCTTGGTCATACAGGCCCTAAGGAAACTGAAAGAAAACAAAATAGAAGAAATATGTCCATGTTGTAATTCTACGGGAACAGTCGCCATTGTGGGCACGAAAATACCGACATTGAGTTCGATCGCAATCAGTCAAACCCTAGCTACAGATTTGGATAAATCAAACGACAACGGGCGTAAAGTATTAGCCTTTACTAATTCTGTTCAAGATGCGGCGCATCAAGCAGGATTTGTAGAAGGCAGAAATTACCGTTTTGCATTAAGAGGTTCAATTCAGAAAGTGATTAATGAACAAAATGGTGCTTTGCGATTGGATGCCTTGGCGACTACTTTTATCGACTATTGGAAACAACATGCTGATGAATCTGGACAGGAATCATTGGCTGCTTATTTGTACCGTTTTTATCCCAAAGATTATATCGGGAAATCTTCTCCGAAAGATTATCTAATAGGTGAAAATTACGCCTCTCATTTTCTGAAAGAATTTGATGAACGTGTACGTTGGGAAATCTATTCCGAATTTGGATTTAATTCCAAAATTGGTCGTACGTTAGAAAAAACGGGGGCATCATCCGTATATTTTGACAAAGAGAAATTAGCAAACACTTGGGACCATCTATCTGAATGGATTGAAGCTAACGATATGAGTGGTACAATAAACAAAGAGGGTACCATTCGCTTGACAAACCTTATTTTGCATAGAGCTCGTAACAGAGGAGCAATAGATCATCATTATCTTTCAAAATTTAGAAATGATAGATTCAGTCTTTGGGATTTGAACTGGCAAAAAGATGGGCGACATTTTCTTAATCCACATTTTGGAACCCGTTCTCGTTTTCCAAAGTTGTTGACCAATCAGCAATCGAGAGATAATTTATTGGATACCACACGAGCAAAAACCTCCAATTGGTTTCATTCCTATTTTCAGAAAAGTTTTCCGCAAGCAGCTGTTACGGTCGATTTTATCAATGAATTTTTTGAACAATGGACACAAGCGCTTTTGGCAGTAGGTATATTTAATAGTGCGACTGCTGGCGACCAACTGAATTACAGCATTTCACCCGAAGCAATCTGGGTGCATAAAAATATCAAAATGTATAATTGCGATGTATGTGAAGACACTCAATATACTTACGACGAGGAAAATGTAATTGCCAATGGAAGTTGCGTTAGCTACCGTTGTACTGGGCATTATGAACTCACCTCGCAACAAAAAAATAATTACTATAAAGACGTTTATAACCGAACACGTACTCCACGGGTTTTTGCAAAAGAACACACAGGTTTGCTGGAAAGAAGTGTCAGAGAACGATTGGAAATCGATTTTAAGAAAAAACCGAGATTCAATTCAGTGAATGCGTTGGTAGCGACTAGTACTTTGGAGATGGGTATTGATATTGGTAATTTGAATACAGCTTATAACAATAGTATTCCGCCACTTCCGTCTAATTTCTTGCAACGTGTGGGGCGTGCTGGTCGTAGCTCCGGTTCGGCTGTGATTGTAAATTTTGCAAAAAATCAAAACCACGATTTGTACTACTTTACCGATCCATTAGAAATGATGATTGGGGAAGTAAACACGCCAGGATGCTATTTAGAGGCGAAGGATATTTTGAGAAGACATTTTACGGCTTATTGTTTTGACAATTGGACTTCTCAAAATCCAAACGACAATACGATTCCGACATTTGTACGTGACCTCAAGTTACAAAGCAAAGATTTGACAGCTGCTGATTTTTTTATCAATCGCTTATCGAAATTTATAGCTGAACATTCTATTTTATTGGTCACCAAATTTCTGAAACAGTACGATGTACGTATTAAGGAAAATATATTCCCAGAAATACAAAATGCTTTACAGTCAGGCAGTTTTTATAGCAAACTATTGGATGTATTTATACAAATAAAAACAGAAATACTCGACGTTGAAAAGCGTAAAAAAGATATTGACGATGAAGTAAAAACACTTAATCTAGCTACAGGAGATCCCTTATATGATGAATATGTAAAAGAAAAAAAGAATCTTAATGGTATTAAAAAATCGATTGCAGCCCGCAATATTCTTGAGCATATGACCAATGTCGGTGTTTTGCCTAATTATGCCTTTCCGGAAACGGGGGTTCGGTTAAATGCACATTTGTTAAATGGTAAAGTTGAAGGAAGTACGAATCGTCATCCCGACAAAGATTTCGAGTTGGTACGTTCAGCTTCACAAGCCATTAAGGAGTTAGCTCCAGAGAATTATTTTTATACACAAGGTTACCGATTTGAAATTTCGGGTGTCAATACCTTTGACTGGGCTGATCTGGAAAACTTTCACAAGAAAAGGTTTTGTTCAAAATGTGATCACATCGAGTTGGCATCTTTGGCCAAAACCGGAAATTGTCCGAAATGTGGCGATTTGTCGTGGGCATCGTCTTCTAATGTGCATTCCTTTGTGAAGATGACGAATGTCAAATCATTAAATAATGCAGCTAAGGCTACCCTGAGCGATACAAATGACGATCGTGACAAACAGCAGTATCAAGTAATGAATCATGTATTGTTTGATAAAAACACATCTGCAGGAGCTTGGGTATTAAAGGATATTCCTTTTGGTATTGAGTATGTGAGAAGTGCGACGATAACCTCCGTAAATTATGGTCGAAGTGATGGCAGCGATGCTCGTAAAATTAAAATTAATGATACGGAAGCATTAACAAGAGGATTTGTCACCTGTAAGCATTGTGGTAAGTCTATATCTGCTGTACATTCAGTTAGAGAAGCTCGGGAATTTCATTATGGTTATTGTAAGCATCGTGACGTCCGATACGACCCAAATAAGGTAGGGGTATTTGAAGAAGTTTACTTTTTTCGAGAAATGCAAACCGAAGTTTTGAAGATAGTTTTACCGATACAGGAATTTAATAGCGAAACAGATATTCGGATGTTTCAAGCTGGGTTGGAACTTGGTTTGAAGAAGTATTTTAAAGGAAATCCTGGACATATCCATATTCAACCTTATCGGGAATTTAATCAGCGCACAGATAAATTTGACCGCTTTCTTTTGTTATTCGATACCATACCAGGCGGCACCGGATACTTAGAGCAATTATTTGATTATGAAGAATTTACTTTGTTACTTCAAAGGAGTTATGAAGCAATACGAGATTGCTCTTGCCAGTTGACAGGGCATGACGGCTGCTATAAATGCATCTACAGCTATGGGAATCAATACAATAGAGAAGATCTTAGCCGATGCCGCGCAGAGCAATGGTTTGCGAAAATAGTTGAAAAAACAGAAGAATGGGTAAAGAATGATCATGGATTAACCTCTATTACCAATTCAGGAAAAATTGAAGAGTCTGAATTAGAGGAAAGGTTTATCAAATTATTGTCCGTTTACGTGGAGCAGCAAGATGGTTATTCGTTTTCAGAAAAGAGAGAAGCAGGAATTATTTTCTATGAAATAAAAATCAGTAAAAATGATATTGATGCTGTGTATTGGATACGACCTCAAGTCGTTTTGGGTCCAAAAGATGGTATTGCTTATAGCACAAGGACAGATTTTTTGATAGTATGCGGGAGTTATTGCTACAAAGGCCAGGAATACCAAGGTTGTATTAAAAAAATAGCCATTTATTTGGATGGTTTTCAATATCACGCATCGAAAGAACATAATGTTTTTGAAAGAGATATCAATATTAGAAAAGCTATAGTTGACCAACCTGAATTTACAACTTGGACATTAACCTGGGAAGACTTAAATCTATTTCAGAGGCAACTAGAAGGGAATAAATTAGCATTGGATGAAATTGCTGATAAGTATAAAAGCGATTTCTTACCACATTATACGAAGTTATTGCAGACGATCAATGTCGATGATCGGGTAAACTATGCGTTGGCATCGAACAGTGTTGATCGGATTTTATTTGCGTTGACACATCCAACTTCCATTTGGAGTAAATCATGGTTTTATTATTTAGGAACCTGGACGAATAATTTCTTAGAACCTTCTTTTAACCCAGAAAAAATTGATTTAGTTTTTAGAAATCAGTTGACTCAAGGTAATTATATTAAGGAAAATAGAGTGAAGGACCTTAATGCTTTGGTTCCAGTTCAGTATGATTATACCTATTCTTTTGCTGAATGGAAGATTTGGGTGAATATTGGCAAACAACAAATCATTCATCTTATAAATAATAGTTCATTTGAAGATATAGACAAATCGCAATGGCAATTTTATTGGAGTTTGTTTAATTTATTCCAGTCTTCTGATTTCGAAGATTTAAATAATGAACAAACAGAAGATGAATACTCTAAAACATGGGAAAATGATGTATTGGAAATGTATGATTCTTATCTCCATTCCTTAATCAATCAAGCTATTGCAAAAGGCTTTATCAATCAAACAAATTCTGATTACCTGGATTCTTGGTTAGATGATGATGGAAATGTATTAGCAGATGCAGATTTTATTTTGCCAAGTTTGAAAATAGTGGTAAATCCAACATCACAAGAATCGAAAAAAATATTACAAGAAGCAGGATTTACTATTTATAATCCCGAAGAAATTAACACGATTAAATTATGAAGTTATTTATATATGATAAATTTTGGGATGCATTCCTAAATATTAATAAAGGAACACAAAGTAAGATAACTGAGTTTATAAGTAAATTCAGAACAAATTCTAAAAGTTCAGCACTGAACCTTGAATCGATCAATACATTCAAAGATCAATCACTGCGCACAGCAAGAGTTGATCAGAAATATCGTGCTATTTTAAAGGAAGTTATTCCCGGAGAATTATATTTACTGGTTTGGGTTGACAATCACGATGAGGCAATGGATTGGGCCAAAAATAAGGTAATTGATTGGAATGAACAGACTCAAGCGTATCAGGTATTCAGTATCGACGATACGGTAACCATTGAGAAATCAAACACGCCTACATCGGAAAAAGCTTTGTTTATGGGTCTTTATACAGAGGATGATTTAATTGCCATTGGTGTTCCTGAAGTGTTAATGCCTGCTGTATTGAAAGTCGAAGATTTTTCAGGGCTAGAAAAATTAGAAAATTATCTTCCTGTAGATTCTTTTGAAAATCTCTTTTACCTACTGGATGGTGCTTCTATTGAAAGTTTGAAAACGGATATCATACAAGGGAAGCAGGACGAAGATGCATTGGGAAGTAAAAACAATGCGCGTTCATTCATAGAGCTAACGGATGACGAGATTCTGAATGAAGCGCTTCGTGGATCATTACATAAATGGAAATATTATTTGCACCCCTCGCAATCGGCTGTAGTCAATGGCGACTTTAAAGGTGCAACAAAAATATCAGGTGGTGCTGGCACTGGAAAAACAGTAGCTGCATTACATAGATTAAAGTATTTAGCTGCACAGAGCTCCTCAGATTTACCTATCCTGTTTACCACATTTACCAAAGAATTAAGTGAAAACCTGTCTTCTTTGGCCAATGATTTAGAAATTCCTCAACAGCGCTATAATATTTTTAATATTGATGCTTTAGCATTTCAGTTGGCACAAGACTTTAATTTGCGCCAACCAAAGGATAAAGTTTTCGGCATGAACGCTGTTAAAAAGCCAGAAGAAATTTGGGAAGAGGTATTAGCGGAACATTTGGCATCTTTTGATGAGAATTTCCTGAAGCAAGAATTCGAAGAAGTCATATTGGTACAAAATGTGCATACAAGTATCGATTACCTTAAAGCGAGTCGCGTGGGCAGAGGGAAAGCAATTTCTCGAAAACAACGATTGGAAATATGGGAGCTCATTGAACTTTTTCTGGCTAAGAAATTATCTAGCAGATTATATTATAAGGAGGAAATCTACAATATGGTTTCAAGTTATATAAAAGAGACCGGACGAATCGTTTTTTCTCATGTAATAGTAGATGAATTGCAGGATTTTTCAAATGTTGAACTAAATTTCATTCGATCATTGACTGCAGAGGGAGAAAATGATTTATTTCTCGTTGGTGATCCATTGCAGAATATATATGATCGTAAAATTAATTTTTCCAAAGCTGGCATCAACATTCGTGGAAACAGAAGCAAGCGTTTGCGTATTAATTACCGCACCACCGAAGAAATTCAGAACTTAGCGATGTCAGTAATCTTAGAGGAGAAATATGACGATTTCGATGGTGATGAGGAATCTAAGGCGGGATATTTATCACTCTTTCATGGTCCAAAACCAGTTTATAAACTTTATTCATCCAAAGAGGAAGAACTTGCAGTTGTCAAAGAAGAAATCATATCGCTTTTAGAACTAGGTGTGCATTACAATGAAATAGTAATAGCAGCGAGAACCAGAGATAGTGCCAATGATTTTAGAAATTATCTTCATCAGAACGGAATTCCTTATGTAGACAAACATCTGCTCAATTCTAAGAATGATGGAATTAGAATTGCTACTTTTCACGGTCTAAAAGGATTGGAATTTAAGCATGTTTTTCTAGTGGATGTGAATGATCGTACATTCCCCAGATTACCTTTTGAGTATACTAGCTTATCAGAAATTGAAAAATCGCAGATCCTTAGAACAGAAAAGTCATTATTCTATGTAGCAGCTAGCAGGGCTGTTCAACACTTGTCGATAAGTGGGGTTGGAATTAAATCTGGATTACTTAATTAAAAATCAAATATAATTCATTCTCCTCTTGGGTTCTCGATATGCTTCCATCGAGGCCTTAGAGGAGGTTACATTTAATATAGACACAATTTAATTACACTTCCTGATTTATACTCCTAGTGTTGCTTTCATTTATTATTTTCTTTACTTTACGTTTTAAAACGATTTTTAAATCATTTTGATCATTCAAACCAACGTAGGAATTGGTTAAGACTAATCTTTCCTTGAATTTTGGAGGTAGATCATTTAATGATTTATCATCATCAATAATGATGAAATCTTCAAACTTGAGTTTATGAATTTTAATCCAATTAAATATCTCATTCTTTCTACTGATTTTGATATTGCTAGAACTAAAATCAGATTCACTTAAATCAATGTCCTTCAAATCCAAAATATTAAGATTTTTAAAATTCAAACCTCGTCTTTCAAATATTTCTTTCCATTCGGCAATACTATATTTAAATCTATGGGATGTAGAGAGGATTATTTTATCTTTAGTGGAATATACTGTTGCCTGAAGAATTTGAACGGCTTTTGGATTAAATTTATAAAAGCCGTCCTCTTCTAATTCCACTTTTCTCATTGGATTAGCATGAACCATCACTCCATCAATATCTAAAAAAATAATCATAATTTCTCCTCCCTTTTAAATTCCTTTAACCATTCTCCATCATCAATAAACTTTTGATTACCATTGCAGTCCCAATCCTTCGAAAGATCAATAACCAGACTTTTATACTCTACGGGTTCATCGGATCTTGAACTAGTCCATTGTACAACATCATAGCTAACTCCCGCCAGAAGATATGCCAAATATCTGTGATTTCCATCAACTACTATACCTTTTTCGGAGCAAACCTTAACATCCTTAAAGTAGTAATCCATTTTACACCTTCTATACATTCTCTCGATAATAGCAAAGCATAGACTTTTCTGAGCCGTCTTATATTCAAAAGAATGTTCTTTGATAAATTTTATGAAATTCTCTTTTGTTAGCTCTTTAATTTCTTCCAAGATTTCCTCTAATTAAAAATAAAAAATAGATCTTACTTTTCAACCTTAATATTGATTAAAGACCTTACATACATCGTATCTTGAAGTTTTCCCAAAAGCACGGTTATTTTAATTACATTTCGTTGACAATAAAACAATAATTGTTCAATAAACCCAGTTAATTAAATCAAATTTTTGCTTTAAAGATTTTCCTTGATTTGGGTGTACCGATGCAATATAAAATATATTACCCAATAACCATTCTCTATAATTAACTCTTTGCAGTCCCAATTTTTCCAGATGATGTTTAACACCGAATCGAACACAATTATGTACGTGCGTAGATATATTCTTACGATATCTTTTTGAAATAGAAAGGCCATTATTAATATTTAGGCCAGTAACAGTTTGCCTATTTTTTTTTGTCAGAAAGCGAGTTTTTTTTGTATTGACTCGGAAGCCAGATTCAGCTATAATCTTTATAATCTCTTTATAACTAATTTTAAGTTTTTCTGTGGAAGAAAAGGTAATATCATCACTATATCTTGAGTATCTAAATCCATTTTGCTTTGCATATGCATTTAATCTTAAATCCATATTCTTACAAGCCATATTAGACAATATAGGTGAAGTACTGGCTCCCTGTGGTAATACAAATTTACCTAACTTTCCATCAAATACACAACAAAATTCAGACATATATATAGAAACAGACTTTCCATAACCTAACCTTCTAAATATCTTATAGACGATCTTCGTATCAATATGATCATAGAAATCAGAAAGATCCATTTTAATTAATAATTGACTGTTCAGGTGTAAGGTAGCGTTATCTATTATTGATCTATTTTTACAGTAAGCCGTTACGTATGAAGGCATTTCTACTTTTCCAAGAATATGTTCTTTGATCCATTTATGGATGATCCTAAGATTTTCTGAAGGTATTCTTATATGTCTAAATCCATAACGTTTCTTTTTTAAAAATTTATTAAGGTATAATTGGTCCCTGTTTTGGTGTATTTTTATGATATTTTCATAATTCAAATTGGAAATTAAACAAAAATGCTTTAACGAAAACAAAATAGGAAGTCCTCGTCTTTCAAGATTCTTTGAATAAGAAACTATATCTTGAATAAAGATATCATCTCGACCAATATTTTTTGCTAAAACTTCAATTTTTTCAGATTCAGGGGTTGGTATGCTGTTACTCATTGTTAAATATTCGAAAACTACTAAATCAATAGAACTTATTATTTTAATAAGTCCCGTTTCTTGTCAATAGCACTATTGCACTATCGTTCACTATTTAGTGAAAAATACGCTAACAACATACCTTACCCTGAAAATTCTTTTGCAATATAATCTTTTTTCAGGGTAGTAGGTATTTTTTTATAATTTTTTGATTCTAAAATCTGAAAATTTATTTCTTTCAAAAACTCTAGTCCTTTTGCTGTCAAAGTTAAACCATTGTTTTCACTTATTAGTTTTTTATTTTTTCCGATTTCTAATATTAAATCGAAAGTTTGCAAGTCCATACCCAATAAAGTCATAATCCTAGGCTCAGCCCATTTTTTATCTATACAATAAATTATTCCGAATAACAAATAGTTAGTGAGTTGGAATTTCCCTTCAAACGATTGATCAAATGTTATGGAAAATTTATTATCTAAAGCCAACTTAGCCATTACCATTTTCTTTTCCTTTAATATATTGAACAGAATATCGTCAGTTGCGCCAAAAATTGGAAACCATTTAGCTTTATTAGACCATATTATTGGGAGTGTATTATTTGGCGTTGTATGAGCAAATGAAATAAATGCTTCGGAATTCTTGTAACCTAAGCTATACTTATTCCTTAAAGTAGTAAATAGCCCTTTTTTTTCAGCTACATTTTGACTAATAGCTTTATACTTCACTGTTATAAAATCATTTTCAAAAAATCTAGGAGATTTCCCAAAAATTGGATGATGCAAGTGGGCATGCATAGAAATCGAGTAATTCGAAGCTTTTAGATTTTCCAAACATTGTTTCATATAGAATAATCCATATGCTTCAGCACTATCAAGTGTCTTAACAAAAGATTTATTGGAATGCTTTCCATATTTACGAAGATCCTTAATTAAGGAATATCCCGTACCAAAAAAGTCATCATAAAATATAATCTTATCTCCTTTATAAAAGATTAATGTCTCTAGCAATGACTCATTTTCTAAAAAACTAATTTTTTTAATATCTTCTAATTCTTTAAAAGCATTTGTTTTTCTCAAATAGTATGCAATTAAGGAGGAACTTTTTCCATAATTCCCTATTGGTATCATGTAAATATGTAAATGGCTTTTTGATAATTCTAGAATTTCTCGCATAATAGAAGCACATTGAGATCGCACATCTTCCTGTGAAATGTATGTTAAAGATCCTAATAAATCTAAAGCGTATATCTTATTATCTTCATCAAAATTATTGATCCATTTTAAAATATGCTTTTTACTTCGAACTTGATCAAACTTATGTGATAGAGTTTCTATATCCTTATGAAAGACATCATCAAATTCTTTATCAATAGATTTCATATCTGGTTATTCAAAAATATTGACTTACCTCGTTAATAATTCCAAATGTATTAAAAGTCCCAAAGCTGGAGAATGTGTACGTGGTACATATGGTTTAAAATTAATAGTTTTAAAATCAGTTAATTCCAAATATGCCCGATGCACTTCTTTTAAATTCATGGACCATTTTTTACCTGTTGAAACTCGTAAAAAACTCATTACGTGATTTTCGGTAGATAGTACATTATACTTCTTTCCAGTCAAGCTTCCGAATTGATCAACAGAGCAAACCAAATAATAAAACTCTTCGTATGCTATTGTTGGATTGGTTTTATTAAATTTCATAATAATAATTGTTAATTATACTAGTTGATAATTGGCAGTTTAACACCAATCTTATAAAGATTATAATATGCCTCAATAGGTTGCTTCGTTTCATATATGTTTTCAAGAGACAAATCTACTTCTCCATCAATTATATCCGGATAAATTATTAGGCAGTTAATATTCCGGTCTTCATCAACCTTAAGTTTTAGCTTCTCTCTAACTCTATTTAAACGAGCATACCCTGCTACCTGCCGAATATCCTGATGTAAATGTCCTGTTTGATATATCAACTTATACTTTGCATCGATGACCATCTGATAGAGAGGGTGCGACACTAAAATATCGAGAGCATTTCCATAGGTACTGAATTGAAAATGTATTTCTTTTTTCCATTTAATATTATGCTCAATCATTTTGCTATATACATACAATTCGAATAATCGAGGCATATCAATCCAAAACGGAGGAGTATAAACTTTCTGATCCGATGTCTTAGTTATATTGTATGCGAAACGCCTCAAAATATAGCTACCTATTTTTAAGGCATCTTTATAATCTTTATAGAATGGGTTGTGTTTTATATTCTTTAAATCAGATTCTTGAATAGTGTTGGAAACCAATTCGAATGCAGGCCTACAATAGTAAATCGTCTCTTGGATTTGTTGAAGATTTTCCTTCAACAATAACTTGTGAGATTCTACATAACTAACAACAAAATCTAATACTTTCTTTAAAAAGCTATTTTCAGTGTGGTCGATATCGAATACTTGATATTCACAATATGTAGAAGTAAACTTATTCTTTAGTATATTTTGCTTAATATGTTGCCCAACCAAAACCTTCCCCTTAATGCGATTATTTAGATTTTCTTGTACTTTATAATAGCCTTTCTTCAGTCCCTTTCTTACAATCATTTTTAAAATCTGTAGAAAACGAACTATTAAAAATGGAGTCAGCTTATCATCTTTTTGCTCTATAGGTATTTGTTTTGAATCCCAGTCTATTTGTACCAAAGCCTCTAATTCTGAATTACTCTCGGAAGTGGATGTGACCTCCAGTAACATCTTCAGATAATCTAACTCAAAAACGCTATTTTGAGAATTTTGTTCAGTACTTTCGACTTCCTCGTCCTCTAACGCTTTAATAAATGAACTGATATTAGAATTATTTATTTTAGGTTCGACATAAATTGATCTATTTGTATGACCTAACCAGTCAACACCGATGCAGTAATCAGCCTTGAGCTCATAATAGCTTTCTTTCTTTTCAAAGACAAAACAATGACTGCTATTATTAAATCGCTTTGATATCACACTATCATAGCTCATAAAATCAGACGACAAGACAGTCAATCCTTCTAAAGAGGATTTAACATCTTCTTCCGACTCTGCAAGACGAATCCAGTACGATTTATGTTCCGATAAGCGAATGCCCATTACATAGAGGATTTTAGATCTTGAATAGCTTGTTGAATGCCGTCTCCAATCAATACGCCATCTTTCACATATTCTAATAAGATCGGCTTTATTTCATATTCCAAACGAATAAGCATAGAACCTCCCTCTTCAGATTTGTCAATAAAATATGAATGCCCCAACTGAACATCTTTCTTTTCAAACTCAGGGGAGAGATACTTATCAAAGAGTTTAGATACACCGTTAAACAATTCTGTATCAAATATGATCCCCTCTTCTTCAGATAAATCTTTCGGTATTATATCGACGAACGCAAAACGACGACGAATTGCATAGTCAATATGGCCAACGGAACGGTCTGCAGTATTCATTGTTCCAATAATATAAAGATTAGGAGGTAATACAAGTTTGTTTGCCCCATCAATTGCATACATACTTTCAACTGACTCCCCCCGGTATTCTAATGCATAAATCAATTCGCCTAAGACAGATGATAAATTAGCGCGGTTAATTTCATCTATGATAAGAACATAATTTTTAAGTTTTTCATTCTCTTGAGGAAGATCTGATTTATCGAATTTCTTCTTAAATTCATAATACTTTTCTACTACCTTATTGAAATAAGTCGCATGCTGTCTAGTTAGCTCCTCTAAACCTGATATCTTTTTTATGTCTTGTCTCTCCCCTGCTCCTGAAACTATGATTTTCTTTAATTCAGAGAACTTCATATTTAATCCCCTGTCATGAGCAACCCAATTATCACCTTTATACTTGAATCGAGTTTCATCTGCTGAAAATAAGTAAACGCGGTCTGTGATATTAAATTTGTGGTCCTCACTTTGGGCCATTTGCTCTTTAACTGAGTCTATAAAAGCGTTAAAAACATCCGTTTCGTCTGAACCTACATGATTCTCTTTAGAAGCCAAGTAATTATCTAAAGCTATTTGAGCAAACATACCGATGACCTTATTCTCCGCTTCATAAATAATTCCATCACCGCTTGGTTTCGCAACTATCCCGCGTACAAAATCTTCATAGGTATAACTTGGATGGAACTGGATGACTTTTACTTGATCCAATATCTTTTTTTCAACTTTTCTCTCATATATAATCTTCGCAATAACTTGTAAATAAGAAGAGTTGCCATGAGAATTCCATTTGTCTGTAGGATCCTCCCATCCCTTAGCATTTAGACAATCTATTACTTGTTTAAAATTTACTGTATATTCATTTGAAGCATTATCAGATTTTACCTTAAAATAATTCTGGCTTTCAGAAACACCTTTTATTAAAAATGGAACTTTGTCAGTTTTAGTTTTAAAATACTCACCCGCCATAATTAATGACATATCGGATTGATCAAAGCCGACGGATCCTATCAAATCTTTTGCTATTATCTTAGCTTCCCTTGTCTTTCCAGTTCCTGGAGGGCCCTGTAAAATGATCTGTTTTTTATATTTTAAAAGACCAACAATTTCATTATCTACTTTGTCCTTACCCATATCAGTACTTTCTACATGATTATTTTCATTAAAATATTCAAACAATTGCCAAGGGTAGGTAATCATATCATAGACATTCTCAAACTCGCCTTCTTTCAAGAAAAAATTTAAAACCTCATTACTACTTTCAAACCAGTTATTCTGTAAGGTTATATTTGCATTTAATACATTAGCATTCAAATATGAGATTAATGTATTTAGATTTCCATGATTAACAATAGTACATAAGAATTTTGGTTGTATAGATGCTATCAATCTATTCGTTGCAGCCCTCCTATCCTGAGTAGTATATTTTCGAATTATTTTCTTAAGTTTTTCATAATCATCGAACGGGGCTACGTCACTTGCTTCTGCTATTGTTTTCAAGATCGGGGATATTTCCCCCCAATTATTTTTAATAGAAACTTTCTCTTCAGAATTAAAATACCCCTGTCTTAAACTCGACACACATTGATCGTTAGATCTTTCAAAGAATTCGTAAAAAATATCCCTGTTCCATTCTGAGTAATCTAACCCCTTTTTAGCTTCTTCAACAAATTTAGGAACGAAATTTCTATAATTATCTCTCCAAGTATACCACACGTTAATATCGTTTAGATATTCTTTTAAACTCTTCTTTTTTAACATAATACTGAATGCAAAATCTTCTAATAAATCATTTTTACCTTTATTCCTCTTGTAAAGATTTGATGTTAGTCTCTATATTATTTTCACCAAAATATTTAAAGATATATGCAATAATATCTTTAGTTGGCATCCTGCTTCCGTTATATTCACATCAAATTTTGTACTGTTATTTCGAGGAGGCAACCATCTTCATTTTTCTCACAATATCCCACTTCTAGGAAACAAGCCGATACGGGAAGCCGTAATTAAATAACATTTACATTATATAGAATTCCTGCAGGTATATCCTATAATATGGCGACATTAAATTAATCAATATTTTTAAAAACGAAAAAATTTTTAATCATTTTGCCATTAAAACGATTGTTCAGAATTGTATTCTTTAAATTTAGAAAGAAACCTTCAGCGCAATAAAAACTTTAATCAGTAAACTAAATCAAACCATATAACTCTACAAAACAACATATTAACCTACAAAAACACTTATACTCTGTCACAACTTTTGTAAATATCTGTGACAAGAATCAAATAGATTATTTACTAAAAAACGCATCCTTCTACTTAACTTACTACTAACTTTTCAAGTAATAATTGGTTTTTAAATATTTAAAAGCTGTTATTAGCGATCTATCTCCTATTTCTTCTACTTAAATTACCTATTCTTTCTACTTAATTATTCTAATTGAGCCCCACTAACTTCGTTATCCCGGAGACATCTCGTTATTTTAAATAGATGATAAAAAAAGCCACATCTCACGACGTGGCCTTAAATAAACATATGATTCACTAGTGGTCTACCTTTTTATAATTGACAAACCACCAGTTATTGGATACTACTTATATGAATTGATCGATTTAGATACTTTCCAGTCATTACCCACACGCTCCAAAGTAACCAGATCAGTCTTGGTGAAGTTTTCAAATTTCAAAGTCACTTTAGCCACCATATAATCTGCCGATTCCTCGATGATATCAGTGCTTACTGTACAGTTTAGCTTTTCACCTTTTTGTTTTTTCAATAGTTTAACTATAGCTTCACGGCCGTGGGTTTGTGCATTTGTAGCTTGGATCTTTTGCTTAAAATCAGCGGCAAATAACTGCTCTACCCCTGCCGATTCTCCCACAGTGGTTACCGCTACATAGTGCTCTAAAGCAAAGTCTGCTGTAGAAAGGTTAACTTTTGATTTTGTTCCTTTTGCTCCAGGTCCTTCAGCTGCCATTCCAGGGTGGAAAGAAGCATCGTTAAAAGGTGTTACTGTTAATACAATTGCAGATAGCTATTTTGAAAATATATGGACAGTAGTTACAACAGGTACCCCTATAGTTTCATCAACATTTAATCTTGAAATCGGTGTTAGCGGAGATAGGCCCAGTACACAAGCATCACTAGTGGCGGCTGAGGCAGCCAATACTGCTATGAATAATATTTTAAAAAAGTATTCTTATAAAGCTGTTAAGAGACAAATGGAACTAGGAAAATTTCCCGTATATTTCATAGCGGAAATGGTATTGCAGATAAAAAAAATATATCCAGAAGCAACAGTATCTTCGAATCTAAGTGGCCGCACGGTCGCCAAAACACCAACGACAGGTTGTCAATAATTTATATATGGAAAAGATTAAGAACATAATTAGTAATTATTTTGATAAGGATTTCTTTTGGAAACACTATGAAAATGGATCTCCTAAATTAATAGATATCTATAAAAGGAGTGACAAATTCGAACAGGAAAATCCTGATCTTGTGAATAAAATTTTGGATAAGTTTCACAACGATTTCCCACAATATCAGATCAAGAGGTTTAGGCCTTTCATTAAAGAAGATCGTGGGATTAATTTTGAAATACGTATTGGAGCATCAGAGGTCTATGTGATCTGGGTAAGTATTTTTAACTTTTTTCTCGCCTGGAAATTAGGTAATGAAATTCCTTTTTCTTCGAAAACATATATTGAACAGGGTGAATCAAATATTATTGATTGTATTTATACAATGGTCGTCATTCCATTCATAGATGTTGAATGGTTACCACGGGAAATCGCTTATAAAGAGATAGAAGAATTTAACGGAGCCAATTATTCTGGTTATTTGGAGGACCATGAAATTTCTAACGAGCCAATTTTTATAGTCGATACATTAGCAAGAACCTGATATCAATTTTCAGGTTTATATCTAATTTTTCATATAATATTATATTCCAACTACTCATAGGAATATTGCCTATATATCCAAAAACGGGATTCCGTCAATCATATCTTTTGATCATGATCTGGGATTAAATTGGCGATATTTTTGAAAAAGGGGCTGGTGACCTGGGCTTATCAAAAATAGTGACAAGAGCGAAGCCTGAGAGAACAGCAGGCGAGCCAAACTCTAAAAGCGGTTGGATTTTGAATGTGCATGCAATGCTTATTCAAAAGACAAAAGAGTTTTTATGAAGTTGATAAATTTATAAAACATTAAGTATGACAAACAGCGAAGCTATAAATATGAAATTTTATGAAGTAAGGTTTCATATTTATAAAATTTGGCGTATCTTAATGGCATAAATTCCGAAACGGAATGCCATATTACCAAACCAATAAATAATGATATATATAAAACTTCCATTCTCTCTTTTGATAGTTTTCTTCACTATCAATATCGTAAAAGGGCAGCATATAGACAGTATAAGTGCTAGAGCTGAATACGGATCTAAAATTGAAGATGTCCGGATGTTAATGGATATTGATGATATCGATTATTATAAAGTTAGCTTTCTCCCCAAGAAGTTAAAGAAAAATTCATATCTGCTGATTAATAGTAAAGAATATTGGAAAGGAGTTGTTTTGAAAAATGATACTCTTCTCCAAAAAGAACTCGCAAAAGAGTATTTTAATTTTGAAAATGTAGATTCAACAACTATCTTATCCCTATTAACTAAACCAAAGGGGGATAGTGTGGCCTTTCACTATAAATTATTGGGAGCCGACTTCAAAGTGAATTATAAACGGATTCCTCGAGGCGATTACAGTCTAAGAGACGGTTTGGTGACAAATGAAAAGTTTAAGAACATTCCAATCAATAAAACGCTGCCTTTATTCATTTATTCTTTACCATATGAAGATCCAAAACGACCGGGATATTTATTTTATTGCGAATTAACAGCTTATGGAATTCCTCCCGAAAAATGGTGGGAAAAGTATAAAATCGAACATTTTATTGTCGTTGAAATGAAAATTGCTTCTGATTGATAACTATCAAATTGGTTTTTCCATTATAAGTCCCACTCACGAAACCCCAAAGTTTCAAGTGGGTGGGATGATTATAAGTGAGACACCAAAATTATTCAAGGGGGTATAAAAGTAAATAATCGTGTCTCACGAGACTGTAATCTGAACTGTCGTACATTTGAATAAATAAGATAGAAAGCGCATGGAATAAAGCCGATGAACTGTTGGTATAAAATACCGTCTGACACGTTCTGCTCCCATGCGTTTTTACATCTAAAAACTGAATAGTTCGGTAGGCTAAGAGCCTGTGTATGCGACGATAGTTTATTAGATGTGTAATTTTTGTTCAATCCTAAGGTTATGAAATTTATTGGAATCGACATTTCAAAAAGTACATTTGTAGCAGCTTACCCTCAGCTAAAAGGTTACCAAACCCACACGTACACGAATGACATAAAGGGGGTAAAAAAGTTCATTAGCTCTTTGTCCGTTGCGGATCACCAATGTGTGCTGGAGGCCACGGGAAACTATGGCACCTTATTGCTCTACATGCTCTGCGAGCAGAATATAGCAGCCAGCCTTGTCAATCCTAAACAGATCAAGCACTTTGCCAGAATGATGATGGCAGTTACCAAGACGGATGACGTTGATGCCAGACTGATAGCGTTATATGGAGAAAAGATGCACCCTCCCGTCTACAAGGTGCCAGCAGAAGCAGTTATCCTGATGAAGCACAAAAAAGTGGTTTTAAGACAGCTCAAGAAGCAATTAACGTCATTAACAAACCTTAGAGGCTCTTTTACTGTGCTTCCGCGGATAGATAAAAACAGTCTGAAGGCATTAGATAAAACAATAGCCTTTATAGAGAAACAGATTGGAGGCTTGGAAGCAGATATAGTCAACATCGCTAATGAGGAATTTAGTAAACAAATCAAGTCTCTGACTTCTGTCAAGGGCATAGGAATAACATTGGCTACTTCACTGATCATTTCCACTGCCGGCTTTACTCAGTTTGAAAATCCCAAGCAGCTATCCAGGTATATTGGAATTTGCCCTACTTATCAACAGTCGGGTACATCTATCAATATAAAAGGAACAATTAACAGAAATGGTGATTCTGACCTGCGCTCCTTACTTTACATTGCCTCGTGGTCTGCAATTCGTTATAATCAGGCTTGCCGGGAAACCTATCAGCGATTAAAAGCAAAGGGGAAGCCTTCCAAGGTAGCTCTAATAGCAGTTGCCAATAAATTAGTGAGGCAAGCATTTGCTATCTGTAAAGCAGAATAGATATACATTGATGGATATATCTCGAAGAAAGAAAAAACTTCGAATTTTTCTTGCATTTGAACATAGTTCGTGTCAGAGGAATAATTCAATATGATTATTTATATTCAATTATTCAAACGACACGGTCATGAAAGAAAAAGACCCATTTGATTTTTCGTTAGTGTTTGTTTTTAAAGGAACTCAAGAGGGCTTCGCCGTTTTGAACGCTTCAAGGCAGAAGCCATGCAGGGTCTTTACGAAGGTAAAAGTTTGTCTCCCAATAATGGCGTCCTTGCGCCGTCAATGAAGCATCTGTTGGAATCGATGATGGATGGTGAGCTAAAGAATCATCTGAACGAAGAAAAAGCGTCAGGTAATAGCAACCGTTGAAATAGCAAGACAAAAAAGACTGCCCGAGGTCTCAATACCGGAACATTTGAGCTAGAAACAGGCCCTGATAGATCCGGCACGTTTGAGCCGAAAGTAGTACATAAAAGACAATTAATCATCACTGAACAGCTTCAGGGACACGTATTGAGAATGTATGCCAAAGGAATGAACGCATGTCGCGTAGTTTTTCAACTGTCTGATTGTTCATTTTCTTGATTTTTGTTTATTATTCATATGCGGAAGCACCGCGTATATTGCTGTGAAAAGGTATATGTGGTTTTTGGGGCTCAAGCTCATTCACAGATAAAAGCAGCCTGTCCATATTGTTTTTCAGGATATTCTTTATCCGTAGATAGGAGCAGCTATCTGTATCCAATGCTCTTTTACACGCATTGTTCAGACGCCCGGATCCATAGGCTCGGTGCAGGTGGATAATTCCAAGGGAGCGTTTATAGTTTATTTCGGGATAATCATGGGAAGCAAGTATCTTTTCGATGCATGCCAGGACATATTCCCCATGTGGCAGCGCTTTTTTTCTAAAGAACTCAGGGCTCCATTCCGAATAGAACTTATGTGTGCTGCTCAGGTGATCTGCGTTGGTGATGTAGCTGCCTTTGGTCAGATTGCGCGGGTGTAGCGCAATTCTTTCATGATTATAAAAGATCTCAATACGACTTCTGGTGTAATGGATCATTGTTTCCTTTCCGATATACCGGTATGGAACACTATAATAACACTTCTCGGGAGAAAAGTATACGTAACCCATTTTCTGTACTTTGGCCCTTTTGTAATCTTTCAGTTCATATGTATCAGCGGGAAGGGCTTTGAGATATTCTCGTTCAATACTCTGGAAGAGCTCGATACGGCTCGATTCTTTTCGTTTGAACAATAGATTGTTATAACGCTCCAGTAGTACTGCAATTTCTCTATTGAGATCTTCCAGCGAGAAGAAAGTCATTTCTCGTAATAGGTAATAGATACGCTGATAGGCCAGATGCACCGCATTCTCAACCATCGCTTTGTCCTGTGGAGCGTAACTACGAGTCGGGTTGATGACACAGTTATAATGGCGGGCAAAGTCATTGAAGCTACGGTTGATGTCCGCTTCGTATCTGCTCGATCTATTGACCGCGGACTTTAGATTGTCGGACACTATCGTATTCCACATTTTTGATGCTGTCCCAAATCCGCACAAGACGCATCTTCTTATCTCCGTACCGAGCTGCTGAGACGCCATCTAAGGCAATAACTTGATCTTCAATCACCCCTGCTTCTTTCAGTTCATCGTTTTGCCAAGACTTCAATACCGTATATTTCATATTGGATTTGCTCCTTGTTACGAAAAAGCAGCCAGTGCTGTCCAAAACGTTCATCCAGGCGTAATCGACATAACCCCGATCCACCACTACCACACATCCTTTGGGAAAGCATAGGGTCTTTGCCAGGGTGGATTCATGTGTTTTGCCATCGGTAATATGCACGAAGCTAGGCATACAACCATCGTAATCCAGTATCGTATGCAGCTTCACAGCACCTTTGGCACTTCGGAACTTTGCCCAATCAAACACTGACAGGCAAAGCGGGATCACAGTGGCATCCATCAACAGCACTTTGCGTTTCAGCACCCGCAGTTCTGAGCGAAGATACGTCTGCTTCTGCCAGAGTTTGTCCAATAACTCCACATACAGGTCTTGAAACAACACGTGTTCACGATGCGCATTCATGTAGGACAGATTGGACTTGCTGGGCACCCTGATGATACCCATGTAGCGCATATTGCCCGTTGTACTCCGCAAACCGTTACTGATGTCTCTAACCGAATCTGCAGACGATAAATGGCAGAAAAGCATGCTTACCAAATGTGTCCAGCTGTTGATACCTTTATGGTGCTTGTCTGAATTATGCTTGCGCACCAAAAAATTGAAACGCTCGCGGTCGATAAGCGAGAGAATCTGAGAAAA
This sequence comes from Sphingobacterium sp. 2149, assembly GCF_031455655.1. Lineage (NCBI taxonomy): Bacteria > Pseudomonadati > Bacteroidota > Sphingobacteriia > Sphingobacteriales > Sphingobacteriaceae > Sphingobacterium > Sphingobacterium sp. 2149. The sequence goes on from NZ_JAVDTD010000005.1 coordinate 32,283, forward strand.
TACGTTTATATTTACCATGGGGGTGATCTGTTTTAGCAAACTAAATATAGCATTCCCTGCTATATCATTCACCACCACTTTTTAAATCACATTTAGGACGCTAATGGTATAATATAAAACAAAAGTGAGTTGGAATAATATGGATGTGTAATCCATCGGGTAATATCCCCTATTCTATTAGAAAGTGTATGGCTATTAGGCCTTTTCTTAAGTAATGAGTAAAGATTGTTCTTCAAGCTGGATAAAACTATTTGTATATTCACTCCATAAGTCTAAATAATAACTGGAATCACAAATCATATCAAAAAAATGAAAATTCAAGAACTGTTACTATTGACAAATAACATATCGGAGACAAAATTATTTTACTCGCAAAAAATTGGTTTTGATATAGTTAAAGAAACAAAAAAAAGTATCTCATTTATCGTTGGAACTTCAAAATTGACTTTCGAATTAACAGATATCAAGCACAGTCCAAAATACCATTTCGCTTTCAATATTCCTTCAAACAAAATAGAAGAAGCATTGGAATGGATATTACAAAAAACAAATTTAATTTTTGCAGAGAATTCATATGTAACGGAATTTGATAACTGGAGAGCAAAAGCAATCTATTTTTTTGATAATAATAAAAACATTTTGGAGCTTATAAGTAGAAGTGATTTAAACAACAATAATGACAATCCTTTTTCGATAGAGCAGATTTTAAATATTAATGAAATAGGGCTTGTTACAGACATGCCTATTCAAACTGGGAATGAGATAATTCATCAAAAGGAAATTGATTTTTTTATGAAAGGCCCCCGAAAAGATGATTTTGTTGCTGTTGGTTGTGATGACGCTTTATTTGTTATTTCAAGTCCTAACAGAAATTGGTACCCAACTCAAGAAAAAGCAGAAAAATGGAAAGTTAGAGCAACTATAAACATTGCTAACAAAGAATATGAATTGGAGTATAATTAATTTTAAATTTTTATATCTCAATATATTAAGCAACCTTTTTAATAGAAATCCATTTCACGCTCATTTTTAATTAATTATTCATCGCTCGCCGTCCTGCGAGTTGAACGAGGATCGTTGAAGAAAAGTGCAAAGCACTATTCAACGATATCTATGAAATAGACGAAGCTTCCTGGCGATATTTTTGAAAAAGGGCTTGTGACTTGGGCTTATCAAAAATATTAATAAGACTAGCGTGTTACATAAATATAATGTCATAAATTTTTGACAATTAATTTTTATTATGTGAATAACGTCTCTACACTTTGTGTAACATTATTTAAATTATTTGTATTAGTATATTTTATTTAAATATGTTTGGTCATCAACAATATTGCGCAAACTTTTCTACAGGGCTAAAAAGTGTATCTATCTGTATTTTACAGTCACTATTAGAATCATAATTATACTAGTGCCAGCGTCATCAGGTGTGTAGACTAGAGATTTGTTTATTTGAAAATTATACATTAAACTTGTTATATAGTTAAGTACAAGAGTTGATTAAGTGATTAATGTGTCCTCTAAATACATACTTATTACTATGTTAAACCTTTTACAGGACACAGTAGTTTAATAAGTGGATTAAATTAATAACATACACAAGAAGAAGAAAATGCAACGCGCAATGAAAACCAAAACAACACCAAAAGGGGTTAGATTGAATTGGACTTCTGTTAAGGAGGTAAAAACTGTGACTGTTGAAAAATTAAACATTAAAGGGTCAAAAGTTTTTTCAGAAGTTACTTCTGGTCAAAGATCTACATGTGATTTTAATTCTAAAAATTTCTTAATTCCTTAATATTGGACTTTAATTTCCCAGGGTATGAATTAAAATTCATACAAAAGAAAAACATAAAAGATGGTTCCGATCATCTTTTTTCGTATATATACAAGTTCTATTCACCTAAAACAAAACTGAATTATGTACTATTAGCAGACTGTCATACGCACGATTTTTTCTCGATTAAGTTTTATCCAAAATGCTATAAAAAAACAGATAAAAAATATTCTTTGATAACTAATAAAGGAGATATCGGAAATGTTTTAATAACATGTTTAAACGTGATCCCGATTTTACTTACTGAACATCCAACTGGATCTTTTGGATTTGCAGGCGCTAGAACGTATGATAAAGCATCTAAAACAATTGAACCTCTAGAAAGTAATCAACGATACAAAACCTACACATATATTGCACAGAGAAAAATCGGTACATTAACATTTGAACACTTTGAATACCCTGAAATTAGTGGATATATGTTAATAAATAAATTATGTAGTTTAGGAATAACAGAGCAGGAAAGAGTAATAAGAGAAATGCTAGGAAATACATATAATGAATTACCTATGCCATAGCTTTACAATCCATCATCAAAGATTCCTTTAAGCAAGCTTCAGCGCCAGACAAAAAATAACAATGTACGGGTTTCCATATAATTGATTAATCGAGCAAAAATAGATCTATAGCACCAGTCTAAATACGCCGATCACCTGAAGATCTACCGTCTCCTCATCTTTCAGTACAATGGGACTATAGGAGTCATCTGAAGACTTGGGTAGGAGAATAATTTCCTGATGTTGCCAGCCCTCTTCCGTAATGGTCTTTTTACTAGAATATTCTTTAATGGTATAATTGGCTCCAAAATCGCGATCTTCAAAACTACTGGATCCAACCAAACAGATAAGGCCATTTCTGGAACCTCCCTGATAGCGCTCAAATAAACAGATCGAACCATTGGGAATAATCTTATTCATAGATTCCCCGACCACTTTACAGGCAAAATAACGTTGTGGATCTTGATAGCGTTCTTCAACGTCAACATACTGCAAAGTCTCACTTTGCTGCAATTCGGAAAAATTACCTGCTGCAACCGCTAAATCATAAAAAGGTACACTATGGGCGCAAGGAACAGCACTGATCAACACCCCATCCTCTTGTTCTGCACCTTGTTTCTGCTGTCGTTTGATAAACTGCGAAAGGTATGCTCTAAGATTATCATTACAGACGTAGACATAGGTTCCCCGGATCCCTCGAAATAGGATTGTACGGTAGATATTGAGGATATAATTTTTAAGAACTTTAGGATCGCTAATGGAGTTCTTCCCATTTTTATCTTTGTATCTATCTTTATGGACAACGAAGCTCTTGGTCGTAAAGTCATAATCCAACTCTGGGCCGATGATCAACCCGGTATAGTTAAGATCATAACCTTGGGTGGTATGGATACAGCCGACCTCATTGATTGCATTGGGCGAATTGACCCAATCTACATCCGTACTATTCCATTGCAGCTGACTCTCTCCAATAACAATATCGTTGAGCGTGCGGTCATTTTTGGAAATCCATTCCCATGCAAATCCCGCCACCATACGGCATAATCCTTCTTGCTCATTTTTACTCTTGATCGTAGCGACCATTTCATCAAGATCGTCAAAAAGCTTAAAATCATAATGGACACTTTCGAAAAGTTTGGCTGGCATCGCTGCTCCATCTTTAAAGATCCCATGGATAAGATCCATATAGGGTGCCCCGCCCCTGACGCGAAATTGTGAACGCAAGCGCTCAATACGGGTACTGCTTTTGAGCTGGAGATCGATAAATCGCTGTGCGTTGACATCCGACGGCTTAATAGACTGAAACTCGTCGTAGAATATAATGGAACGGTCGGCTTGCTGTTCGATCCAATCCAGTTCAGAACAAGTCAGTTCATCAAATCCCAATTGCTGGGATGCCTTTCGGAAAGTACCATAATAGGCTGCTAGATTTTTCCATTGCCGCAGCCGGTGCCCTTCGTCCACAATCAGGAGATCGTATTTTCTCTTGGCCACCTCCGCAGGACCAATAACCATCTTGGGAGATAAACCTTTGATATTTTTAAATACTTTGGAAATCGTTTTACGAAAGGATTGCATGGGTATGACCAACCCTATGTCGAGCTCCCCATATTTATTGCGAACGGCCTCCACAAGCTCAAACAGCTCCTCGTCGGACTCGTCAAAATCGGCTCTGTTAAAATCTTTCAGATCGGTTTTGAGCAATTTAAATAAAAAGATGGCTAAGATAGACTTTCCGGTACCTGCCCCGCCATGGATCAGACTGACTTTAGCCTGATCATCCAGCAGGCAGTTGAGGATCATCTTCAGCCCATTGGTCTGTTCACGCGAGAGAGTTTTGTAGGGCGAATATTTGAACAGGTCGGAATTATCGATATATTCTAAGGAATGCCGGGCGATGCCAAGTGACCGCAACTCGGACCAGATATCACGAAACAGCTCCCAGTAAATTTCCTTCTGCTGATAAAATTTGTGATCAGATAGGCCTAAGTTGCCATTTAATAAGTTAAACTGGCCATCTGCCGCAATGTAGCGGATCAGGTTGGATTCTAAATCCAATGTGGCAGACTTGTTGAAGAGATCGCTTAATATCAAGGATACAGATTTGAGCTGTTGCTTATTTTCTGTTTTGAGATGAGCTTTCATACGGGTGACCATATCGGTGGTCTCGCCAACGTAGGCCTCTTGTGTATTCTGCAGAAAATAGACGATTGGCCAGGAAAGGTAATCGCGCTGCTGATGAGCCAAGGTAAACTCCAATTGGGAATCGAACGGATAGGGAATGATCTGAAACTGCTTGGGCATTAGAGTTCGTTATATTTTTTTGCAGATCCTTTGGCTTTTTCTACGGGATATTTTTCGTTGTTAAGTTTCATCTTGTCCTCGACGATCTGCTTGATATCAAGTCCATGCTTATCGGCAAGCAATAAGGCATACATCAGCACATCGGCTAGCTCATTCTTCAGCTTATCAGGACTGGCATCTTCATTTCCCTTCCACAGGAAAAGCTCCAGAAGCTCCGAAGCTTCAATGCTCAATGCCAACGCAAGATCCTTGGAATTGTGAAACTGCTCCCAATCTCTTGCATCTCTGAATGCTCTGATCTGTGTTATTAACTGCTGAATATCCGACATGATAAAATCTTTTACCTAAAAACTGGCCTTTGCCCAAATATCCGAAATATTGTTTAGGAATGAAAGCAAAAAGCCACATCTCTCGATGTGGCTCTACAACATATATATTTATTTGAAATCGCTCCTATTTATACGAATTGATTGATTTGGATACTTTCCAATCATTACCTACACGCTCCAAAGTAACCAGATCAGTCTTGGTGAAGTTTTCAAATTTCAAAGTCACTTTAGCCACCATATAGTCTGCTGATTCTTCAAGGATGTCTGTGTTTACTGTACAGTTCAGCTTCTCTCCTTTTTGCTTTTTCAAAGATTTAACGACTTCGCTACGGCTGTTAGACTGCGCATTTGTAGCTTGGATCTTTTGATTAAAATCATCAGCGAATAACTGCTCTACTCCTGCTGATTCTCCTTCAGTCGTTACCGCAACATAGTGATCCAAAGCCAAGTCTGCTGTGGAAAGGTTAACTTTTGCTTTTGTTGCTTTTGCTCCAGGTCCTTCAGCTGCCATAGCGAAAGTTGATACTGCGATTAGAGCTGCTGCTGCGAATGTTTTTACTAATGCTTTCATAATGTCTTTATTTTATTGTGTTAGTTCTGTTGTTCTTATTTGTTGACTCAAAACTACGACACAATAGGCCCATAGCCTATCGACTTTAGACCAACGATCGGGAAAACTCGGTGAATGGCGGGAATGGGGAGGTGAAAATTTACCTTTTCAAATATTTTCAATTTTGATTTTGCACTAGTTGAGTTCAACTACTTTTTTATATAATTCATAACTAATCTTTAAATCTTGTCGAATCCCTTTGCCTCTTTCATAACAATCTGCCCAGTTATTATAAGCTTCTTCATAACCACCATTGACATCCTTGCAAACTCACCCACTTAAAGTAAAATAGAACATAGTTGTAATTTTAAAAAATTAAATCGTTCAACAGCATATTTCTAACGAACAGATCCCTATAATTATATATTTTGAGAAAATCATGGAGGTAAAACTTATCATACTTTACATTATAAAGTAATTTCACCTTATTTCAGGAATAATATTTGAAACAATTTCCCCATTTTTTTCGATATCTCCTATGATCGGATACATACGCTCGGAGCTTACAGGCTTAGACTAACTGTAAGAAATGCTTGCTACTGTCGTTCCATAAGATTTGAGATCATATTCCTCCTCCGTACTGGATTATTAAAGATTTCTTGAATGAATAATCCCCAATCTTGTTCCAAATCATTTAGATAGTCAAATGGCGCTGGATAGTTGAATTTAGGAGCAAATTGAAAAGAAAATCTAACAGGCAGATCTTCTTTATGGTAAATGAGAAGCTCCTTCGTATTTTCCACGAGTTGTATCAACTCCACTTTGCAATCCTCTCCCACTTGAAACTTTGTTGTACCAAACAAAAAGTAAAGTTCATTTTTCTCTACATACAAAGCTGTCAAAACATCTTCAATCTGTCTGTACCATCCATAAATATTGGTGACTGGCTCCAAATTTTTAAACTCTTTGCCAGATTCTAAATCAAACAGAATATCGTGTAATTCAAAATTTCGTAGTAGTTTCATAGCTATATATTTTTTAGAAAAGTTGGTATTTTCCGACTATTAAATCCCCGGATGTTATTGCATTCAAACCAAAGTGTTCCTAAAAGGATCTAAATAATTTAGTCCTCGTTCTTCGAATATTTCCTCCAGCTTTTCTGCACCATTTTCCTTTTTAAAAGCTACTTCCTCTTCAGTAATAGGCAGCAACCAATAGAAATGGACTGATTTATTGTTATCTAGGGTGAGAATTTCCAGTTTGGGTCCGTCAAGATAAGGCTGCGAAATAAGGCCATAAGAGCAAGAAGAATCCATGCGCCACCCTCTTCCCCAGTTGATGGTATGCCAATGTCCCAAACTTGCGCCAAATCTATGATAATGTGCTACGACTATTAATGATTCAACTATCATTTGATCTTGCTCACCAGAAAACATGTGCAGTTCGAGTGCAAATTCATCTTCCAAACAAGACATACCCAAAGTAGCATAAATCCACATATTGCGTTCGGTTATTGGGGGAGATTCCAGGATCCGAAAATGATCACCTAAATCATTATAAGAACCTCGCTGCCAAGTCAATATCTTATATTCCTGTCCCCAATTACAGGTATAGTGTTCTAAAAGCTTTTGATGATATAACACTGTCTCCATTTTAACTCAATTTATCAAAAATAATCTACTCCAATAAAACTATTTTAAATGGACAGGTGTTCTTCCAATACAAAGCGGCTACAAGCTACCTTTCGAAAGAAAGGTTCAACATAAAATTGGCGCCGTACAGTGAAAATCCAATAGTATTCAAAACACAATGGATGACGAAACAAAAAAGAGGAAACGATAAGAAACATAAAAATTGCTGTACAAATAAACGCTAAGAGAAAGGGTCTGATGAGAATCAGGCCCTTTTGACGTAAAAAAGCCAGATTTCAGGATCTGGCTTCTAAACTAAACTTAAACATATGATTCACTAGTGGTTTGTCTTTTATTATTGGCAAACCACTAGTTATTGGATACTATTTATAAGAATTGATTGATTTGGAAACTTTCCAGTCATTGCCCACACGCTCCAAAGTAACTAAGTCCGTTTTGGTGAAGTTTTCAAATTTCAACGTCACTTTAGCCACCATATAGTCTGCTGATTCCTCGATGATGTCTGTCCTTACTGTACAGTTCAGCTTTTCGCCTTTTTGCTTTTTCAAAGATTTAATGACCGCTTCACTGCTGTGAGACTGCGCATTAGTTGCTTGAATCTTTTGGTTAAAATCAGCCGCAAATAACTGCTCTACTCCTGCTGATTCTCCTTCAGTCGTTACCGCCACATAGTGCGCTAAAGCGAAGTCTGCTGTAGAAAGGTTAACATTTTTTGTTGTTTTTGCGCCAGGTCCTTCAGCTGCCATAGCGAAAGTTGATACTGCGATTAGGGCTGCTGCTGCGAATGTTTTTACTAATGAGTTCATAATGTCTTTATTTTATTGTGTTAGTTCTGTTGTTCTTATTTGTTGACTCAAAACTACAACACAGCAGGCTCCTAGCCTACGGCCTTTAGACCAACGATCTGGAAAACTCGGTGAATGGCGGCAATGAGAAGGTAAACGTATAGCACGAATCCGGTACAGAATACCTGATAAAGTTTTTAGGATTGCCAGCCACATTCAAAAAATAAATGATTAATTTTATTGCCGGGAAAGGCGTCCTATATGCAGGCAGTCAATCACCACGCTGTAATTATACCTATTATTCTTTTATGGAAGATCCAACGACAATTGATGTACCTCAGTCACATCCAAGAAATGCTCTTTTGGCAGGTGTATTTTCTTTAGTTTTTCCTGGCCTAGGGCAAGTCTATAATGGACAGATAAAGAAAGGTATTCTTTATTTTGCCCTAAGTTATCTAATCCCTGCAATTTTTGCTGTCACCCGTTGGGCAACCTCCTTTACCGGCGTGATCATTTTTATGGCGATCGGTATATCATTCCTTTTAGTTATGGTAGTGGATGCTATACTGAATGCAAAAAAACAAAAATTTTATACTCTCAAACCTTACAACAAATGGTATAACTACGTATTGATCGCCATCTTTATCTCCACAATGACCTTTGTGTTTGATATGAAAAAAATGATAGGCATACAATCTTACATTGCTCAAACAACAGCCAATAATCCAACGATTCTGGTAGGCGACTGGATTGTAACAGATACAAAAGCCTATGAAAAAAACACACCTAAAATTGGAGATCTGGTTACGTTTACGAAAGAAGATGGTCAGTTATTCATGTATCGTATAGTTGGTCTACCCAATGACACGATCTCACTTAAAGACAATATTGTATCGATAAATAACAAGCTAAGTAAATCCAAATTTATTGCAGACAGAAATGTAGAAGGTATAAACTTTTCTGAATTGGAAGAGACATTTCCAAATGGACACAGTCATCGCATCTATAAAAGTAAAGAAGAGTTCGATAATGGTATAAAGAATATGAATGATTTCGTTGTTCCGACAGATAGTATTTTTGTATTGGGCGATAGCAGAGATAATGCGCTTGACAGCAGATACATAGGCTGCATCGCTAGGAATCAAATCACGGGAAAGATTAAATTCAGTTATTGGGGTAAGACTGGCTTCAAAAGAATGAATATAAAATTCTGACAGGGAAACACGTCACAGATATAAATTCAGAAGAGCCCGAGTATACCTAATTTTCTGGTTTCAAAATAATATAAGCCACATCTCCCGACGTGGCCTTAATAAATAGATGATTCACTAGTGGTTTGTCTTTTATTACTGGCAAACCCCACCAGTCGTAAAACTCTATTTATAGGAAGTTAATAAAAATCCATCCATGAATAAGGACAAGGATGGCTGAGCTGATATATCATTTGTTCTCTTTCAGACAGATTATCATAAAAAGCACCGAATTCACTCAAATATTCCTCTCCAGCTCCCATTCTCCAAAACATGTCGCCACTATCCTTATCGGAAAACTTCGACCAAGGGCTTGCATAGCGTTTTGAAGTGCTTGAAATTGTCCAAATTGGCCTAGAAAATCTCGTACTTCCATCAACGCAAAGCCTAATAAATTTTGACCACGCCAAAAATAGATGTTTTCAATATCAATGTTATCTTGTGCAAGTCCAATACCCCAGATGGCATCAACGGGGCTTGCCTCAACGAGAACTCTATTTTCTGTCTTTAACAGATATTCTGCCAGCTCCCAATGTTGATTAAATTTATGGATGTTTCCGTTCCTGACGATCTCAAATTTTCGTTCGTTCCAAATCTGATCATCATAGCCTATAACTTGCCTTCCCAACTCTTTGGCCTCCCCCGGTTTAATACAGTTTATAATTTTCTCGAAATTCTTTTTATCATCAAAAAGCAATGCTTTTTGGGCCATCATCCAATGCTCCGCAGTCCTATAGGTAATACTATCTACTGTAAACGGACTCTCATACCATTGACTGAAAACAAATTTTCCAACTTCCTGATTTTGCTTAGCTGCATGCCCCCAAAAGAAGAGAAATTTGAAGCTATCTCCATTTTCAAATCTATCTGTTAGCCATTTGATATTATATTGTACCATATACTCAATTCAAAATTGATCGTCTATTATCCATCGACATACAATGATACGCAAAAAATAAAAGCCACATCTCTCGACATGGCTTCACAACTTATATATTTGTTAGGGATGGCTCTTATTTATATGAATTGATTGATTTGGATACTTTCCAGTCATTGCCCTCACGCTCCAAAGTAACTAAGTCTGTTTTGGTGAAGTTTTCAAATTTCAAAGTGACCTTAGCGACCATATAGTCTGCGGATTCTTCTACAATATCCGTGTTCACTGTACAGTTCAGCTTTTCGCCTTTTTGTTTTTTCAAGGATTTAACCACTTCGCTACGGCTGTTGCTTTGCGCATTGGTAGCTTGGATCTTTTGATTAAAATCTTCGGCTAATAACTGCTCTACTCCTGCTGATTCGCCCTCTGTAGTTACTGCAACATAGTGCTCTAAAGCGAAGTCCGCTGTGGAAAGGTTAACGTTTGCTTTTGTTGCTTTTGCTCCAGGTCCCTCAGCTGCCATAGCGAAAGTTGATACGGCGATTAAAGCTGCTGCTGCGAATGTTTTTACTAGAGTTTTTTATCGAAATGATTTGTTTTTTGATTGGTGATAAAGCTATCATGAGTGCCATTTTTAAGCACTCATGATGGTTCATAATGTCTTTATTTTATTGTGTTAGTTCTGTTGTTCTTATTTGTTGACTCAAAACTACAACACAATAGGCCCCTAGCCTATGGACTTTAGACTAACGCTCAGGAAAACTCGGTGAATGGCGGGAATGGGGAGATGAAAGTTATCGTTCGAATTACCGATTCAATGAAGCTATAGACTCCGAGATAGATAACTCACTTTAAAATTTTTATTATCTTAGAGCATGTGGCCACCGATATCAATTGACAAAATAGGACTTCTTATTTTGCAAGCAGAACTGACAATGGATTATAAAGCTTTAAACCTGTGGAATCTCATCAAAGTAACTCCTCATAAGTGGCGAGAAAAATCATTTGGAGATGAAAGTGGGGGCTTTTGGGTGGTCGCTTTATTTGGAAATCAAATAATTTACTATAATGACATCGAAGAAGGCTTTAATATATCACCGTTTGAAATCTACGGCGTTATTGATCAATACAATTGTAACCAATCTGAATTGACCGTCCCCATTAATTATTTAGTTTCACAGTTAAGTCAAATCCCAGACAAGATTATTTAGGATAATAAAACGTACTAAATAAAAATAGATAAACCATAAAAAAGCCACATCTCACGACGTGGCCTTAATAAACATATTATTCACTAGTGGTCTACCTTTTTATAATTGACAAACCACCAGTTATTGAATACTACTTATACGAATTGATCGATTTGGATACTTTCCAGTCATTACCCACACGCTCCAATGTTACGAGATCAGTCTTGGTGAAGTTGTCAAATTTTAGAGTCACTTTAGCAACCATATAGTCTGACGATTCTTCAAGGATATCAGTGCTTACTGTACAGTTCAGCTTTTCGCCTTTTTGCTTTTTCAATAGTTTGACCACTCCAGTACGGCTGTTAGACTGTGCATTGGAAGATTGGATCTTTTGGCTGAAATCTTCGGCAAATAACTGCTCTACACCTGCTGATTCCCCCTCAGTGGTTACCGCAACATAGTGCGCTAAAGCGAAGTCAGCTGTGGAAAGGTTAACGCTTGCTTTTGTTGCTTTTGCTCCTGGTCCTTCAGCTGCCATAGCAAATGTTGATACTGCGATTAAAGCTGCTGCTGCGAATGTTTTTATTAGAGTTTTCATAATGTCTTTATTTTATAGTGTTAGTTCTGTTGTTCTTATTTGTTGACTCAAAACTACAACACAATACGCTCCTAGCCTATCGGCATTAGACTAACGATCGGGAAAACTCGGTGAATGGAGGGAATAGGGAGGTAAGTCTGATTCGTATCAAATTCGTGCCACGTTCGAATCATCAATAGATAATGTACAGACACCCAGCAGAACTTGTCCAGTCTCTGAACGGGAAATTAATGCCTGGAGCAGTACGGAAATACGTGGGTTTGCGCTACAGTAATTACCGACAGACGATATTTTGCAGCAAATTTACTTAAATTAGTCTATCATTTTAATGTCACCAATCATGAAAGATCATCAACATATATCAGTCGATAAACGAATGAAAGCACCTGATTTTGAAATTTTAGGCATGAATGGAATGATTTCGAGATCATTCATCAATTTAGCTATAAGCAACTTTGCGGAAGCTTGTAAATGGGTGGAAAAACTCGATTATAGACGTAATAATAATAAAAACAATGAACTGGTTGTGTTTGATGAGTTATGCGGAACATGCAGTACAAAACATGCACTATTGAAAAGATTGTCGGATGAAAATAGGGAAAGCAGCCTGAGGCTTGTATTAGGCATTTTTACCATGAATAGTAAAAATACTCCTGCGATAAAAGGCCTTCTATCCACCTATGATTTAAAATATATTCCAGAAGCTCACAATTATCTGCGAAATCATAATCAGATCTTGGACTTTACTGGCATCGGTGTTAATGTAAACGAATTTGAGCTGGACCTTTTAGAAGAAATCGAAATCAACCCCGACCAAATTACTGACTTTAAAGTGCAATATCACAAAGATTACTTATCGCGCTGGATCGAGATCAATAAGATTCCATACACTTTAGATGAGCTCTGGGAAATAAGGGAGCAATGTATTGAGGCTATAGCACAGAAATAAAAAATTATCGAAGAGTCCTGGCTTCGAATATTTAAAATTTTGTCCAAATTTATTTTTATATTACTTTTTTAGAAAAACTTAAATACTTATAAAATAGATAATTACAGCAACACCAACATCAAACATCTATCTTGAGTGCCTCTAAATTTATTTTTCCTTTTCATATTTAAGTCTTCCTTTCCTCAAAAGGGTCTTGGGTAGCAGCGATAATCAATGATTCTGCCACAAGCATAAACATCTTCTTTTTAGTCAGAGTTTCTATCCCATAGCCAACATGAAGAAGCGCCGGTACCATTTGGTCATATATCGACTTGGTTTCTCGCACTTTCCGCTCAACAGCTTTCTTATCATTTCCTTCGGCCATATAAACATGCACTAAATAAGTAGTTAGCGCGTCCTGTTCGCTTTTGGGTTGATTATAGCGATACTCAAGGACTTCCTCAAGTGCTATTATCCACGCACATATTTTATTAAACTTTTGGCTCTTGACATATTCTTCCTGATCTGTGAGCTGCTCGATTTCAGACAACAGCAGCATAATAACATCATTCTGCTCATAGGCATGATCTAGAATACGTATTAAATCGCTCTTCCTGATGTCAGATGTATCGGTGATGGTAAATTCATCAGTCATATGGTGCATAAGAGTATGATAAAGCTCAACTACTTTTTTGGGCTTGTCACCTTCACCTTTCTCCGTCATATGCGATAAGGGTAAAAAGCCGAGACGATCCCGCAGATATTGCCCTAAGATAGCTTCGCTCTCTCTACTATCGTCCAGTTTATCCAGGGGCAGATCCATGTTGGGGATGACCATATTTAATAACTGCCCAAATTCTTGCATCCCCAGAGCACTCATATAAGGCTGTCTGGTGTAGCCTGTATAAAATTCGAGCTGAGCTGCATTAGGTCTACAAAGTTCAAAAGCTTGATCGCAGACCGTAATGATCGCCTCTGTCAAAGTTTGATTCTCTTCTTCAGTCAGGCTAAATTTATTCTTATGTTCATCTAACTGTTGGGCCATCCAAAAGTAGGTTTCGGCCAAAAGATCGGCAGAGTCGCCCATAACTTCATCATAGCATGCTTTGACATCCCGATTAATAGCACTAATTCTATTGCGGTACGCTTTATCTTCTAAATATTCTTGCTTGACTTCATAAAACTTTTCTATGAGCTGTTCCCGGTTGTAACAACGCGAAGTAATTTTTAAAAAATTATTCTGTTCCTCGGAAAATACATCATCTTCCAAATGAGCAAAAGCGCTGTCGTAAGGTCTTTTGACCGCATCATTTGGCAAGGGATCTACATGTACGGAAATGCCCATGCTCTGGAGCAAAAGACATTCACAAAGATGGGTAAATCGCAGGTCGCTTACTTGATAGTACCTGATTTCATTGAACACAGTATCGATAAAGTCACCTAGTTGCTGATCAACATTACCTACAACAAAATCTAGCGAACTTTGATTTGCTGTAGTAACTTCCCTGGCCAATTCGCGAAATATGGGGTGACGATCCGCCATATCCAAAAAATGACTCGGCCGGATATACAGTTCCAAGTAATCAGATTCGGTCTGCGGTAATAGATATGCTAAAGAAAGATCACTCTGCCAAAATAACCGACATTTTAGTTCGTTATAACAACTTTGATTTTGTTCGTTAACAAATCGAGTAAGGCAGTCAGCAGACAACTGTATATGAAATGTGACTATAGGCTGAGCGGGAATAGCGTATATCTCTTTTTCATCCTCCATAAAGCAGTTGGAGAATCGTGCTGTTATATTCCTTCCGTAAAGTTCGTGGCATTTGATGGTAGCGTCATCGAAAATATGCTCGTGGAAATTAAAGATCGGGAACGAATCTGACAGATAAAAATCGGAATGTTGCTTAGGAGTATCCATTTTATCGCTGAGAAATACTTGTAATACTGGATGCGTATCTGCAGAGGCTGAATTCATAATGCATTAGGGTTTTTAGATTCCTGAAGCGGTGCTGTAGGTAATCATATCGGTTTATAATCAATATAGCTTAAAGATCAGCCAGTGATATGGTTGATCTATTTATAATCTTAAGATATAAAAATTTAATTAATTAACCAAATTGGTATAAAGTCATAAAGGGTTGAATGGTCAGATCATCTTGCAAAATGCCATAGTGGGCGGACCTTACCTATTGTCAAAACTTATGCCATCAAAGCAGTAATTTTTGACTTTGTGTTTTTTTATCTTGCTTACTATTGCTTCATACTGAGTGGTATTTCTAAAATTCTGACATACATTTATTCTTCAAGTTCCCTTTTTTAAACATGTCAAATGTTCACTTCAAAATAGACTTTTTGGATTCATTATTTTTAATTATGCGAATTATAAGCTAACGGAAAAAGAAATCCTCATCGTCTAACGATGTTTTCTAATTTATGATTGAAGGGTATCCTTTAATTTGAAATGACTTTGCTCTTATTTACTATAAATTTTTAACGATTTTTTGGTCTTTCTGCTCACTATGTTAATAAATATCCTTCCAATTCACGAAAGATTCATACGTAAACAAATTAATCTAAGCGCAAATTTTAACGTTGAATAACATTTTTTTCAGAAATAAAACTATAGATTGAAGCAACTCTTAATCTAACATGATCTGATGAAAATAAGCGATAGTCCCCAAATCAAATGAACTAATCTTAATTGGATTTTCTTCGCGTCAAAGACTGAAAAACAGAAACTTATAATAAAAACGAAAAATTACGATAAAAAAAATGATAAATAAAGCTTTATTATTAAATTAATTACTATATTAGACCTATTATTAACACTAACACAAAATAATAAAAAAGAACATCATTACATTAAATCATGCTATCTTTAAATTAAAACATCTTATTATACCAATTCTGATATCTGTTTTAATTCTTTCTTGTAACAAAGAGAAAAATCAGCTTTCTCCCAGTACCGATAGCATAGTTGAAATCAAAAGGGAGTTTTACGCTCAAAATCCCCTCGCTGACAATGAAAATTTTTTCAACTCCAGCTTCACAAGTTATATAAAATGGGACTCTGTTGTAACTAAAGATGAAAACAACATATATATAAAGATAAGCAGTGCAGATCCGATTTATTATGGTGACTCAACGTATTCAATAAATCTAGCTGACTATTTTTGGTTGAAAGCACAGAAAAAGGATAACAAATGGGGGTATTCATTTATTTCTTTCCTACCAAATTCAGAAGCTACACGTGAACATTTCCAAGGGAAAATTGTAACAAAATTTCTTTCTTCTAACAAAGTTATAATTAGGGAATATAAAGGCGATATCAATAGTAATGGTTCAATTGCAGGCTTCCCGCCCCAGAGAGAACCTTGCATATATGCATATGTAGCAGGTATATTGAATGCTGTTTATTGCTCGACAGGTGGAGATGATGACTACGAACAGTGGATGTCTGGGGGACCAAAAGACTATTCTAATATCCCCCCTTCGGCAGGTAGCCCTGGAGGAGGTTCAAACCAGAGTCCCGACGAAATAAATGACTACTTATCCCCTGAACAGCAGCAGCAACTTTTAATCAATCGTATTTGTCCACAGTCTTTTGCTTTTACAAGTATGGTAGAGGCTGGAAGTGGGCTTCCAGGGTGGAAAGAAGCATCGTTAAAAGGTGTTACTGTTAATACAATTGCAGATAGCTATTTTGAAAATATATGGACAGTTGTTACAACAGGTACTCCTATCGTTTCATCAACATTTAATCTTGAAATCGGTGTTAGCGGAGATAGACCCAGTACGCAAGCATCACTAGTGGCGGCTGAGGCAGCCAATACTGCTATGAATAATATTTTAAAAAAGTATTCTTATAAAGCTGTTAAGAGACAAATGGAACTAGGAAAATTTCCCGTATATTTCATAGCGGAAATGGTATTGCAGATAAAAAAAATATATCCAGAAGCAAAAGTATCTTCGAGTCTGAGCGGCCGCACGGTAGCCAAAACACCAATGACAGGTTGTCAATAATTTATATATGGAAAAAATTAAGAACATAATTAATAATTATTTTGATAGGGATTTCTTTTGGAAACACTATGAAAATGGATCTCCTAAATTAATAGATATCTATAAAAGGAGTGACAAATTCGAACAGGAAAATCCTGATCTTGTGAATAAAATTTTGGATAAGTTTCACAACGATTTCCCACAATATCAGATCAAGAGGTTTAGTCCTTTCATTAAAGAAGATCGTGGGATTAATTTTGAAATACGTATTGGAGCATCAGAGGTCTATGTGATCTGGGTAAGTATTTTTAACTTTTTTCTCGCCTGGAAATTAGGTAATGAAATTCCTTTTTCTTCGAAAACATATATTGAACAGGGTGAATCAAATATTATTGATTGTATTTATACAATGGTCGTCATTCCATTCATAGATGTTGAATGGTTACCACGAGAAATCGCTTATAAAGAAATAGAAGAATTTAACGGAGCCAATTATTCTGGGTATCTGGAAGATGATGAAATTTTTGACGAGCCAATTTTTATAGTCGATACATTAGCAAGAACCTGATATCAATTTTCAGGTTTATATCCTTTGAATGAATTACAGAAATATCATTATTAAAGGTCGTCTCATAAGTGATTATGAGACGACCTAATTTGTCATATAATATTATAGTCATAGGAATATCTCCCTTTAAGCATCAATATTAGGAGAAGAAAATTCTTAAAAAGCGCAAGTGATCATCCATTATTGCTGTTCGGAAATGATTTTTAGTTATTGTAAGACCATTTAAGGTTACACCTTAAGCTATCTCAACCATTCGACCAAATAAGTATTGACTCAGGTTACACCGGTTGTTAGCTTTGGTGTTATGAACAATATTGAAAGAAAACGATAGCGTAATGCTGTCTATACTATTAAAAACCTTACATTAGAAAAAATAAATTTGCCACTTTTAAAAAGTTATTGACCAACTCAAAATTTATCAAAAAAGAATTTTGTTACCATATAATTGTTCCAAAAGCAAATGGATAATATGGGAATACTATAATTTTTGAACTTTGGAAAAGACTATGGTAAACATTAAAAACTTTGTAAAAATCCCTATTTAACGCATATGAATTCTCATTTAAACATATTTAAGACTTTTAGTAAAGAAGAGCGTACTTACCAGCTAGAAAATGATTTAACACGCGCTTTCGCTATTTGCCTGCAAGAAGACGCTTTGTTTTTTCACGAGGTTTTGAAAGTGATTTTCAATGACGATAAAGAACTTGAATTACTTTTAAGCAATGTAGAGACAGAAAACAGGGTATATATAAATATTCAAGAAAGCTCATCGAAAATAAAGACTTATGATAAAATAATCGCTGTGTCGCTCTCTGAGATTGAAATGAATATTGAAAATTTTAAAAGTCAGGCTAATTTAACACAAAATGATCCAATTTGTGATATCGTCATAATATTGAACGAAATTGTAATTATAGTAGAGGCTAAGCGCGATAATGTAGATTGTACGGCTCAACTATTTAATCAAGCCTATAACATCCTTAGAAATAATAATAACACGGAAAACTTTAATAACATTGTAACTCCAGTAGATTTGAATTGGAAAAAGTTGATGCAAATAGCATCCAAAGTGTATTCTTTTCAAAAGACAGTAGGACAGGTTAATCGCCTAACTTTAGATTTTATCAATCTTGTAAAGGGCCACAATCCTAATTGGTTACCAGAAACTCCAATAGCGGCACTATTATCAAATCAAACTACAGGCATTCGTCGGCGTGTCGAATCAGCGCTTAATTATCTAGACATAAAATCAGATTTTAAAAAGTTAACTTACAGTGATCGATTAGGTTTATTATTCACTAAACCTTGGGCTCAAGAGATTTTATTTCATATAGCTGAAAATGGCAATTTAGAAATAACTGTATATGCGGGTAACACAAAGGGACAAGGATGGCACATATTTTCAAAAGAAGTTCGTATAGCGAAAGATTTAAAAATTGATGGGATAGATTACACTGTAAATCAAAGATATCATATAAAGTTAACCTCATTTCAAAAATTCTTTGCTGGATTGTGGGTAGGTGACGACGCTTTTAAGAAACCAGGTCTATATTCTACAGAAAACTATCACTATTATACCGGAAGAAACGTAAAAAGTAAAGGTGATTGGAACGCTTTAGAAAAACTGTTTGACGATTATTTCGCACCAGATTATAACTGGAGAGAAGAATTAAATTGGCAGGAAAAGGTTCTTAAGACGAATAAAACTCAATTCGATTTATCATTCGGTTACGAGCTTTTTGTTGTAATACCATTTAATGAATTGAAAAAGAGTGACACTTCGGCTACAAACTTAGAGGGCCTAACAACCTTAATAGCATCTATTTATCGATCGTTCGAAAATGATTTAATAAATTAAAAGATATTATTAATCCATCCGTGACAAAACATGTTCATATTTTCTAATGGGTATGGCCTCCAACGTCAACTGGATATTCCTGAGGGAATCGATATCATCATCCATTGTGGCGATATCTGCGATGCGGGTGATATTGGTTAGCTATCGGATTTCTTCGTGAGGTATGCAGGGCTTCCCATACCACACAAGGTATTTGTCCATGGAAATCATGATCTTCCCTTTGAACTGGCACCGCAACGAAGCAAAAAATTCGTACCCGAAGGAATCCATTGGCTAAACGATTCTTCGGTTAGGGTCAATGGCATCCAAATCATGGGTATAAGTGGTTTTCCCTATTTTCACCCTGTGGATTGGGTGTAGAAGTTGATATTATGGTATCACACTATCCGCTATCGGGTAACTTGGAAAATGTTTATGGCAGTGCGGAAATCCGTGAGTTTGTATTGGAACTATCACCGGGAACCATGTTTTCGGTCATAACCATGCAGGCTATGGTAAGTTAAAGGCAAAGGCTATCCAGTTTATTAATGCTTCGTTGTATGATGTGTTGGAGGGAAAGGTGTGATTAAACTACATAATCTACTCTAGAACAATCAAGATCTATAAACAAGGCGCCCCCCTATATTTCTACTAATTCTTCTACTTATTTTCTACTTCTTCTTCTCCTAATCTTTCCCTATTCCTTTCCCTATTCCTTTCCCTAAAATATTTACTCTTTCCCTTCTAAAACAGCCCACAACCTATTGTACGAGCATTGTAACTGTATATTCCTTTATGTTCTTCTCCTATTTCTTCTCCTTAAATTACCTAATCTTTCTACTAAATTTATCTATTCCTTCTACTTAATTTTTCTGATTGAGCTCGACTCACCACGTTATCCCCGAGACAACTCGTTATTAAATAGATCATAAAAAAGCCACATCTCATGACGTGGCTTCACAACATATATATTTATTTAAGATGGCACTTATTTATACGAATTGATTGATTTGGATACTTTCCAGTCATCGCCCACGCGCTCCAAGGTAACTAGGTCTGTTTTGCTGAAATTCTCAAATTTTAAGGTTACTTTAGCGACCATAAAGTCAGCTGATTCTTCTAAGATGTCGGTGCTTACTGTACAGTTTAGCCTTTCGCCTTTTTGTTTTTTCAAGGATTTAAGCACTTCGCTACGGCTGTTGCTTTGTGCATTGGTAGCTTGGATCTTTTGATTGAAATCTTCGGCGAACAATTGCTCTACTCCTGCTGATTCTCCTTCAGCAGTTACCGCAACATAGTACGCTAAAGAGAAATCTGCGGTAGAAAGGTTAACGTTTGCTTTTGTTGCTTTTGCTCCTGGTCCTTCTGCCGCCATAGCAAATGTTGATACTGCGATTAAGGCTGCTGCGGCGAATGTTTTTACTAGCGTATTCATAATGTCTTTTTTATATTGTTAGTTTTTAGTTCTTATTTGTTGACTCAAAACTACGACACAATAAGCCCCTAGCCTATTGACTTTAGACTAACGATCGGGAAAACTCGGTGAATGGCGGGAATAGGGAGGTGAAATAAAATAAGAGCATATTTTAAACCTAAACAAGAAACAGGAGTAATTTTTTACTATTTTTACACTCGTAACACACACAGAAGTAAAATTTACACTCGAAGGAATGAATAAATTTGACCGAAAATATTCCTATAACGATTTACCATTATTGCCACCAACCAAGGATATCGAAACAAAAAAAATTCTGCGGAAAACTATTTCTGCTGGTCGTGTACTGGCCCAACTAAATGGTACTTTATTAAATTTACCAAATCCGACGCTATTTCTTGATACAATTTACTTACAAGAAGCAAAAGCAAGTTCGGAAGTTGAAAATATCATTACAACAAATGATGAATTATACAAATCATTTGTTGCTGACAAGAAAATTGAAAATTTATCAACAAAAGAAGTTTTAAGTTATAAAAAAGCGCTATGGCTAGGTCTTGAAGAACTCAAAGCTAAACCTTTTATTACTACAAACCTTTGCATTAAAATAGTTCAATGTATTAAACAAAATAATGCATCCATTCGGGTTACACCAGGAACAACGCTAAGCAACAATCGCGGTGAAATTATCTACACACCGCCAAGTGGAGAAACAATCATTAGAGAGAAACTCGCTAATTTAGAAAAATTCATCAATGAAGAAAGCAACATTGATCCATTGATCAAAATGGCGTTATTACATTACCAGTTTGAAGCAATCCACCCTTTTGTAGATGGAAATGGTAGAACTGGAAGAATTCTACTTTTGCTCTACTTAAAACTTTCCGGACTATTAGAAGTTCCAGTAATTTATCTAAGCGAATACATCATTCAGAATAAAAATGATTATTATACCAAACTCAGGGGAGTAACAGAAAATGAAAATTGGGAAGATTACATCTTATATATGTTAGATATGATCGAACAAACAGCATCAAAAAGT
The DNA here is from genome assembly GCF_031455655.1 of Sphingobacterium sp. 2149. Classification (NCBI taxonomy): domain Bacteria; kingdom Pseudomonadati; phylum Bacteroidota; class Sphingobacteriia; order Sphingobacteriales; family Sphingobacteriaceae; genus Sphingobacterium; species Sphingobacterium sp. 2149. The sequence continues at coordinate 53,970 of NZ_JAVDTD010000005.1, forward strand.
CTCAAACGATTAAATCTAATCACACAAGCGATAGAGGAAATGAGTACTAACATCAAAACGAAACTTCCTAAAATGTATTCAAAAGATTTAGTTGAGATATTATTTAGATTACCTTATACAAAACGTCAAAATTTGATTGACGACAATTTAGGAAATGCGAAAACTGTTGGAAATTATCTAATCGCATTGGAGCAGAATGGAATTCTTGAATCCGTAAAAGTCGGAAAGGAAAAACTGTACTTAAATCAAAAACTGTTGAAAATTCTTGAAAATCAGTAAACTGCAAAAGCCACATCTCTCGACGTGGCCTTAATAAATAGGTGATTCACTAGTGATCTACCTTCTTTTACTGGCAAACCACCAGTTATTGGATACTATTTATACGAATTGATCGATTGGCATACTTTCCAGTCATTGCCCACACGCTCCAAAGTAACTAGATCTATTTTCCTAAAGTTCTCAAATTTCAACGTCACTTTAGCGACCATATAATCAGCAGATTCTTCGATTATATCAGTGCTTACTGTACAGTTCAGCTTCTCTCCTTTTTGTTTTTTCAAGGATTTAACCACTTCGCTACGGCTGTGATTTTGTGCATTGGTAGCCTGGATCTTTTGATTAAAATCCTCAGCAAATAACTGATCTACTCCTGCTGATTCTCCCTCTATGGTTACCGCAACATAGTGCGCTAAAGCGAAATCTGCGGTAGAAAGGTTAACGGTTGCTTTTGTTGCTTTTGCTCCTGGTCCTTCTGCTGCCATAGCGAATGTTGATACGGCGATTAAAGCTGCTGCTGCGAATGTTTTTACTAATGCTTTCATAATGTCTTTTTTTATTGTGTTAGTTCTGTTGTTCTTATTTGTTGACTCAAAACTACGACACAATAGGCCCCTAGCCTACTTGCTTTAGACCAACAATCAGGAAAACTCGGTGAATGGCGGAAATGGGGAGGTGAAAAGGCTTAGAATAATGCACTGAATTTTCGATAATCAGACTCTAACTGCTATCTTTAATAGCAAAAGCTTCTACAAGTCCAAATGATTGAAATTGCCCATCAACAATATAAAGTATTCATCTATACCGATCACCAATATACAGTTGAATCCGCTGATAATCTCAGACGCTACAACCGGGTATATGTCGATGATTCTTGCGATCGGTATAGCAACGTATCTAACGTTGCCATTTTAGTAAAGCATGGTCATGATGAAGTGGCTAGTGATATTCTTTGTCATACCGGGGTTTTCACAGGATTGAGCGAATCCTCCTTTATAATCGAGGAGCGTGTGCTTTATATTTGCGTTGGGAATAAACTGTACTATTTAAATATACCAGACTTGACGCTCAAATGGACAGGACAAGTAGATTATGTAACGAATTTTAGTGTTCAGAAAATAGAAGATGATCTGCTCGTTCATGGTGAACTCGAAATCACAAGAATAACAAAACTCGGAGAAATAAAATGGCAATTTGGAGGACGCGATATCTGGGTAAATAATAATGGCCATCAAGAATTGACAGTATTACCCAAAAGCATACAACTTATTGATTTCGGATCGCATGTATATGAACTAGATTTTGCTGGTAATATAATTTCTCAGAATTAGATCGGAATTTATATTCTACAATAGTGATAAACACAATTCACAAATATATTTAGGGACTTTTTTTTCTAGAAAAAGAAGAGACATCTTTTTAATGGAATGATATTATCTCTTTGGTTCTTCAACACCACTGAAACTATCTTCGATAGTTTCATGGAAGGAAAAAAACAATCGTAAGGTACAGATACAGGTGGGCGGCTCTGCTTAAACAGAGCCGCCCACCTGTATCTGTACTATCGCAGACGTCAAACGTGTTTTAGAATATCTAAAAGTTTATCTAAATTTATTTTCCTATCACTTTTTAGACAAACTTAAGTCACTATAAGACAAATAAAAATAAAAATTACCACATCAAATATCTATCTTGAGTCTATCTAAGTTTATTTTTCTTTATCATTTTTAGATAAACTTAGCAACCTATTAATGATTCAACTAGCATTTGATCTTGCTCACCAGAAAACATGTGCAGTTCGAGTCCAAATTCATCTTCCAAACAAGACATACCCACAGTAGCATAAATCCACATATTGCGTTCGGTTATTGGGGGAAATTCCAGGATCCGAAAATGATCACCTAAATCATCATAAAAACCTTTCTGCCAAGTCAATATCTTATATTCCTTTCCCCAATTATAGGTATAGTGTTCTAAAAGCTTTTGATGATATAAGACTGTATCCATTTTAATTCAAGTTATCAAAAAAAATTACTCCAATAAAACTATTTCAAATTGACTGTTGTTCTTACAATACAAACCGGCTACAAGCTATCTTTCGAAAGAAAGGTTCAACATAAAAATTGGCGTCGTACAGTGAAAATCCAATAGTCTTTAAAAGCATTGGATGACGAAACAAAAAAGAGGAAACGATAGGAAACATAAAAATTACTGTACAAATAAACGCTAAGAGAAAGGGTCTGATGAAAATCAGGCCCTTTTGACGTAAAAAAGCCATATCTCTCATATTCAGCTTGACTTTAAGGATATAGGACAGCTTCTAGATTTTTGTAAGCGGTCACGTGTTTATTCTCTGACATTTTATTTAAATTGATTAATCTCCATTTCACTGAAGGAAGTTCCGAGACTAAAGCTGCTTCCAATCCTAAGAGTGCCCAATCAGGTGTCTTATTTTTGACAGAGAGTAAAAATTTACGTTCACTATCAGTCATCTCCTTGTTGATATCTGCAATCAGTTTCTCCCGTACAGAAAGTAGCTCCTCTAAAGAAACTTCAATTTCTGCCATTTGCGCAAACTCCATTTCATATATACCTGAGATATCTTTTCGGTTTGGATTAAGCAGTTCTGCCATCGGTCGAAAATGACTTATTAAAAATACAAGAAATGTTTTTCGTAATTCTTCCGTTAATCCTTCATTTTCGTATAACTGTTTTACATCAAACAAATCACGGGGATGTTGACGATCTAGGGCAGCGCAAAGTTTACCAGCATACAGATCTGGGTGTGATGCAACTAGCATTTCAGCATAACCAAATTCTTTTTCAACCTGCGGTCGCACTTCCATTCTGACAGCTGGGAAAAGGCTTCCACGTATAACAGGAGATAGTTCTATTTTAACACGAACATCATTAAGTGAAACTATTATTCGTAAAGAATTATCCTGTTGTAGTGTTGTATTTTGAACTTGGGCACCTGCAATCGATTTCTTTATGGAATCTGTTATTCTCGCTAATGCAGCTCTGATATTTTCAAGAGAGGCGTCGCGATCCTCCATTGGCAGATACAACAAATCGATGTCTACGGAAAGCCTTGGCAAATCTCTATAAAACAAATTAATAGCCGTACCGCCTTTAAGTGCAAAACAGTCTTCTTTATCGATTATAGGTAACAATCGGATCAATAAACGGACCTGCTCGGCATATTCTTCTTTCTTACTCATAAAAATCAGGAACAGTTATTTTATATTTCTTATTTAGTTTCCCACCTGTGACGATCACACGATTACCAGATCCAAAATCTATTTTCTCAGATTGAAGTTTTGTAAACCAGGTATGATTTTGACGCTCGGCAAGGTAAAAGAAAAGCCTGCGAACTTTGATATTTGTGCACAGTTCCAATAATCTTTGGAGTGTCCTAGGAGAAAGCGTATTTAATCCCTGCATTAATTCATCCGCATGTTCAAATGATATATTTTGGGGAACTTGATTCATCACTTCCAAAATAGCTCTTTCAGGAATGGATATACGTAAGCCTTCCTTTGTATTTTTCCAACTGAAAGCTCTAGTAAACTCAAGTAATGCTAGCGGCCTTTCATCTTCAAAACTATTACCAAATAAATAGCCAGAACTATGCTTAAGAAATTTGATCCCTGTTGTAAGGTTATTTATCCATATGGGAAGATTATCCCGGCCATATAAATGAATCAAGCGTTGATTAGACATCGGGAGATAATGGGTCAGTTTCTGAAGTTCTAAAGCCGATAGGCCTCCAATGGTTAGATCTGTATTCAGCTGTTTCTGCAGGAAATAGACAATATCCCCCCATTCCACTTCTGCCCCTTCACGTTTATATACTCCATTTTTCACAGTTTCCAATAGTCGGCTCTTCAATAAATTATCGATCGCATGGCCTGTGAGATCATTCTGCTGTAGCCAAGATCTGGTAACCAAAGCTCCCTCCGGCACTAATTTTAACACATCTTTCCTTCTCTGAGAATACATATTCATGTTTAAACTATTTAAATTTATCGGCGAAAAACGCCGATAAATCAAATATACATAAACTAATTTATTTAACAAAACTTATATTATCGGCGTTTTTCGCCGATAATAAAGAAATATATAAACAAGTAAGTCTTTTCGAAAACAAGCATAATACCGTTATTCCTGATTTTAAAGAAATGGATATAAAAAACTCAAATTGATATCATGTTATCTGAATTGACCCGCCGAGATCCTCCGCTCTACAAAAAATACACCCATTGTTGCCAGTCACCTAAGACAACCGGAGCATCGCCAATGGCCAAAATCGATCTTTTGATGCCATCGATCTCTTGCTTATCCAATTTGTTTTTCAGCCTTTACAAGCGGACCTGATTTCGCCCGCTGGGCTTAATCAGCACCAGATCGGACACATCAAACTGCAAAGTGCCCTTGATAGGATCGTAAAACTGCTCATTGGCAAAACTCAGTGTATTAAAATACTGATCTTGGTTCGTAAAAGCCAGTCTCCAGAGGTCAGATAAAATGCAAAAGCATTCCTCATCTTGACATGTTCTTTAATACAGTAGCTAGCCACCGGGTGCACAGGCATAACTTTTACGGGAAGCCGTAATAATCTGTAATTTTTTATTCTTAAAATTGACAATATTGTAAAATGGATTGCAATAAAACTCAAAACACAATGATTTTCAATATTTTACTATATAGCTTTAATTAAATCATTAACCCAATCAAATACTGATATTATGGAATACAAAGTAGTACCTTTTGTAGCATCGATAGACCCAAGGACAGGCACATCGGATCAAGTAGCAGAACAATTAGAAAACCTGATTAATCAGGGTGCATCAGGAGGATGGAACTATGTAAGACTAGAAAGCGTCACAACTTATGTACATGCCGAAAATGGTTGTTTTAATAATAAACCTGGATATACGACGGCAAGACAGATGGTGGTATTTTCAAGGCCATGAAGTCTCTCCTATTAACCGCGATCCGGTTGTATTGGTTGATCATCCCACCTGAAAGAAGACGTAAGTGTATATTTAGGCATAGCTGCTCTAAATATGTATTTGACGTAACTAAACATGAAGGCTTTAGGGCAGGTAGGAAAGCATTGCTTTCACGCATGAGAACCTGTAATGGTCACTTTGACATAATCACGGATTATAAAAGTGGTGAGCGGATGATGTACCTGAAAGGCGGTGTAGTGGTTGGCGAGGCGGAGATCGCGGAGAGGTTGTTGTAAATAGTTTAGGGATGGAACTTAAAAAGCATACCTATCTGTATTTTTGCGAACTAAATCAATACAAAAAGCCGAAGATAACTGAGAAAGTCATATACACTGTAAACAATAATCTGTTAAACCTCTCCGAATGTAGGTAATTGGCTTTTTAAAGGTTGTTCAATAAGGCTTTATTGAACAACCTTTATTCAGTCCTGAATCTTTATTTATGCTGCCAGCACCTTCCCCCACCTGACACTTTTCGCTGACACGGTCCTCCTTTTTGGGTTGGAGCACCACAGATGCTCGAAACAGGTTTAGTTGATCCCGAACTTTTTACGATGTGTCTAACAGTAACACTGGAATTGCCTGACTTCGAAACCAGCCGCTTACCGTCTTTTATAATATGAGCAGACACAGTATTCGAATTCGATTGTCGCGCAGTGACGGTCACTTTCATCTCTGTGAATACCGAGCGTGCAAAATCTTTCTTCCATGTTCCTTTATGACCATTCACATACACCGTAGCCCCTAGATCATCAACATAGTTAATGTCACATTCATCACATTCTGTTTCATAACCATATGTATCGTATTCCGATTCAGCTTTTTTACAGGCCATAGATAAAAATGAAATAAGAAATAACAATAGATACTTTTTCATAACACAGCTGATTAATAGTTAATGACGGTTTCCACGATCTGCTCTGAATATTTGTAGATATCATCCAATGAATCTAGATCATATTTAGCCTCCTTTTTGTCTTTGTCAAACAACCCGATACGCAGGCGATTAGGCGTAAAATAGAATCGACAAATTGGTTTGCGATTGTTATCATCTAGTAAGATGCCACAGTAGGACTGATTATCACGCATAAATATGCGACCTACCTCGATCTCTTTACGCAAAATAGATTTAATAATCAGGTATCCCTCAATCTCTTCCTCCGTGGTGACAATCAAGGCATCGGGTTGTGTCGGTGCAATTGCAGCGCTCTTTTCTTCGGCTTCAGTTTCTTTTTTCAGTGCGCTTTTTAGTCTTTCGGCGATCTGGTCATTGACAATCTGTGTAAACACGCGCTTTACCAATGGCGTAAACTGTTCCAAAACCTTTGCTGTAACAACACTTGGATAGGCTTGCTTCGCAAAAAAACGAACGAAATCATCACTCGGATTCTGCATTTCTGCCATCGCTAAAATCGTCAGCTCATTAAAGTACTTTAATTCGCTCGCAACGCTGGAAATGCTTTCGAGATCAAATTCTGTCTTATGGAATTTGCGCAATTCGGATACCTCATTGTCTTTGATGTCCATAATCTTGAACTCGAAAAATGGTTTCTCGTCCATCTTATTCGGTGTAACCAGATCGGTGTAAAACCGGTATTCTACGCCGTTCGTCAGCAAACCAAATTTAGCTTCTGTGGTATGGAAATAACGGAACAATTGTGAATTGTGTGGATCAAGCCCGTCCGCATAATGTTTGCATTCAATTAAGATAACAGGTTTGTCTTCACGTAATATCGCATAGTCAACCTTCTCCCCTTTCTTGATACCGATATCGGCAATAAACTCGGGTTGTACCTCAAACGGATCAAACACATCGTATCCCAATATCTTCAAAAACGGCATCACTAAGGATGTCTTTGTGGCTTCCTCTGTTTTGATCTGTGGTAAAAGTCGGTCAACGCGCTTGGCAAATTGACGAATCTCATCTTTAAAATCCATGGTTTTTAATTTTTAATAAATGGCTTATTTGATTTTGCTATACAGCGTTTAAATTATTTATTTCTGATAGTCCAAAAGTAGCTACTCACTACGAGGGCTTTTTACGGGAAACCATAAATCCAGAAAAATGTAAATCCTAATTTTGAGCCATATAATTGATCCTATAATTCACCTTTAAATAATTAAAACATGTATGATCCATGCGCGTGGTGCAACAAAGAAATTAAGTCCGGAAACGAAAAAAAGAGTTATAAAGGGAAAGGCTTCACTATGAAGGTACTCACGTTTATGTTCGGCAAATCCTATTGCTCTGAACGTTGCCGCAATTCGGCAGAAAAAAGAAAAGGAAAAAGAAGGTAAATAAACACGTCCTATGCAAAGTACTTATCGAAAATGGAGCTTCGTATTCGGCTCTCTTCTCCTGATATCATCGCCATTGGTCAGCTGCCAGTCCAAATCAGAAGATTGCAAACAGAAAATGTTAGGGTTCTCATCTAGTGGGATCAAGGACAATAAAAACCTTCCAAATGGCATATACCGCGTCACAAAGGTATCGGATGGGGATACGTTTTGGTGCAAAGATGACAGGGAGCAACGAATCAAAATACGGCTCATCGGAATAGATGCGCCGGAGCCCCGCAATTATTTTCGCAAGAAAGAGCAGGTTTTCGGAAAAGAAGCATCCCGGTACGCCACAGATCTACTGTTGCATAAAACAATCAGACTGGAATTTGATGTAGATTCGCTCGACCAATATGGAAGAACCTTGGCCTATGCCTATTTAATAGATGGTACTTTTATCAATGAAAAAATCGTCAAAGATGGCTATGCCATCCTGATGACGATTGCTCCTAATGTAAAATATGAACAGCGCTTTCAGGAGGCTCAACATTATGCGCGGGAAAAAGGTCTGGGACTTTGGTCCAAAAATATCACTGAATGAATCTGAAATCACTAAAAATTGCCTTGATCTGCGGCCTCATATTGGCCCTCTTACCCTTACCATATGGTTACTTTACCATTCTTCGCATATTTGGTTGCTTGGTTTTTATCCTACAGCTTATCAATATACCCAAAACCAAGCGACATTCCCGGAACAGTGAATTTATAATCTGCATCGTACTGATTATTTTGTTTCAACCCATCCTTCGGTTACCATTGGGAAGATTAATCTGGAACATCGTTGATGTCGCTACGGCAATATGGCTATTGATCAATTTAAATCGACGGACAAGAAAGACTAAAAAATAGCTTAAGTGTTTACTTAAGCTATTTTTTTGGAAGTTTTTAGAGGTTTCGATTGGATATTTTTGGTACGATCTGAATAATAAAGCGTTGGTTATTATCCTCATTAGCTTGATCGCGCCCCACTCCGCCCCAGCCATTTCCGGACAACTGGAGATCAATCAATTCACCGTAAGCTTGCTCCTCAAAATCTATTCCCTGGGCTTTCCAGAATTTAGACAGGGCATAGGCCCGATTATAGCTCAGCTCATACTCTTTTTTCCGTCCCAAGGGCGAGGTATCCGCATTGTACAATTTGGAGGCGTAACCGGAAATTATAACAAGGTAAGATACCTTCTCTCCATCAACACGGTTCTGCTCCTTTGCGGATCTGACGACCGCATCAAGTACTTCCTTAAGCTTTTTACCGGCATCAATGACTTTCGCGCGCGTGACCGCGTAGTTTTCCAAATTGCCCTCCTGAATCTCGAAAGCAGAGGGCTTGAATTTAACTTCAAAATTGAGCAGGAATCGCTTGTACTTATCCTCATACCGAAATGAACTGTTATTTTTCAACGGCATTAGTGAATCCTCTACTTCTTTGTATACCTGCAACTGTTCATCCTGGGCAATAATTGTATTGCGGTTGTTTACATAGGTTACAACAAATAGAACCAGTACAATAAAAAACAGGCTCGTCATCAGATCGGAAAAGCTGACCCAGAAAATATTGTTTCCTTCTTTTTTTGCCATGACCTATTTTTTTCCGAAAATGCGTTTAAAAATACTCTCGTTGCTTTTCTCGACTTCTTCTTTCAATTTACTGAGCACCGTAGATATGGTATTCAACTTGTTTATCTCCTCCCTTCTGTCAGAAGCGTCCGAAACCTTGACATTGACTTCCTTCAGCGTTTTTTGGATTGTACTGATCTGTTCCTTATTGATCTTTACTTCTGCTCCAAGTTTGCTTACGGTATTGATATGATTGATCTGTTCTGACCGCATGTCCGATTGATGCTTATCAAAACCAGATTTGATTGCTGGCAACACGTTCAGATTGTCCAGTAGATCCAATTTATCAAATTTAGTTACATTTTCTGTATAAGCCTTTTCTAAGAGATCATGCTGCTCGGTAATCAGATTGGTCAGTCCCTCACGTTTCATAATCACATGATTTTCAAAAACCTTGAGTGTCTCGTCTAAGTTATCGTCCACGCGCAAAATCATCTCTTTATACCGCGAAGACATGGCATCTAGACTAGAAAATTGTTGCTGAAGGAAAGAGATAATCGCATTGGTATCGTCTACCCGGGCATCGATCTTGTGTGCAATACTATCAAAATTATTTGCGCGGTCAAGTAACTTCGCTATACTATCGCTCAGTACACGTGTTTCTGACAGCCTGCTATTGAGACTTTCCATAAAAACGTTAAACTTGTCAAAACTATTGGTTGCTTTTTCAAGACGCAGCAATACATTCGCGTTCATCTTAACGAAATCATTGGCATTCAATTGTTCTAGCCGACCCAAAACTGTATCCTGAACTTTTAAGGTATCATAATTCTTCTGAAACAGATGGTTCAGGGTATTGATATTAGCTGTAAATTCCAGGTTGAATGAGTTCATGGTATTAGTCAATTTGGTGATGGATGAACCAAAGTCCTGGCTTACTACGGGTAGCAAATCCGTCTGTACGAAATTGTAAAATTCATTTTTATTCTGCTCTACTGCCCGCTTTGCTTTCTTAAAAGAATTTAATCCGATAAACGAAGTAATAAATAATCCCAGAAAACTGGAAACCATGGCAATACACACTGCCAAAAGGAAATCATTCAGGTCAAGCTGTTTGACCAAATCTGAAGTCGCTGAATTATCCGTGTTCCAAAGCTTAATCAACATGGCAAATAGTCCAAAAATAATCCCGACGATGGTTGCCATAAGCCCCAGATAAAGGGGCTTATTGATAGTTTCTTTAATATCATCTTCTTCAACATTCACATTGCGCTCCACGAGATCTTTGACAATATTAAAATCGGCTATACCCCCATTGTTTTTTAGTAAATAGATATTCAGTGACTCAATAATGTTGTCAAAGTAGGTGCCCGACGTCGTACTTGGATTGATAAGCGTAACCTGTACCGAACCTTTTTGGGGTATCGAATCGGTCTGTTCATCGTTTTTTATAGTTTCAAAAATTTCGCCAACCCGGCCTTCTTGTAAAAGAATCTTGGAAACCGTGATGCTTTGGGTATTAAAATAATCTTTGTATGGAATAAAACGACCAAATTGAACGATGGCAGCTCGAAGCTGAATCCCTGTCTTAACTTGCTGTGAAATAAAATAACCAACAACCGCTAATTCTAAAATAATATGTATCCAGTCCATCTGTTATTAACTATATCTGATCTTTATTTTTTCTACTACTTGCAGCTTGCCTTCCACAAGTTGGAGTTTACCGAGTTTAGATTCCTGTGTAAAGGATTTTGCTCCAGGAAAATAATTATTCAGGGACTCACAGAAGCCATCTATATAACTGTTTCGATATTGGATTGCAGTTGTTATCGCATCCAAATTAGACTCATCCAAACGGAAATAGTATTCATTTTCCCGTTTTGAAATAATATAAGGCGTATGTCTACTCTTTTTGCTTATAGGAAGCAGTTCTTGAAAGGCACCCGCTGTCATACAATTTGAAACAAATTCTTGTTGCTGAGGGATCGAAAGTGTTATCGGTTCCGATAGGGTATCCTGATCTTGCGGAACGACTGTTTCCAAAACCAGATCAGCAGATTGGATTTCATCAACATTAAGTTTATCCAGAGAGTTTATCTGGATAGATTTTGTTTGGTTTGCATCGACCTTTTTATTCAATTCCTCTAGCTTTCGCGTCAGTTCATTAAGCTGATTTTTCAATTTTTCGTCCGCCACCTCGTTATATCGAGGTAAACTCGAGGATACCTGGGGTCTTAGCTGCATCTGGTTTTCACTATTTTGTAAATTTACAATTACGTCAATCCTTCTATTTAATCTAGAAATTGCCTTGTTCTTGCCTATTCCCTGAAAGATTAACATCATCAAAATAACAAATACCGTTATTAACAATACGATCACGATCCACTGTAGAGTCGAGTCGGATACAAATGTTGTTCGCCCCTGTGCACCGGCCTGTTGGGCAATGACCATACATGGAGCCATAATCAATGGAAATCCTAGTATGATTAAACTTTTATATATTTTACCAGTTTTCATCTTCTTGTAATTTATTTAACATTTCACCAAGCATGCCTCTCACTATATAGAAAGACAAATTGTCCGATACGATATCTGTGGCTGAAACTTGCTTTGTACGCTGCGCTAAACCTGCTTCTAAGAATTCTATTGCGACCTTCTTGTCTAACAGGATGCTTTCGAATTTCCGTTTAAGATCATAATCGATACCGAAATCATTTTTATAATTAATTCCCGGTAGCTGAAAGAATAAAGACACAAATTCTGAATATGCTTGATATACACTTTCATTGAACTGGCTTCCCAAATCCTCATAGGTCAATCGATTATCATTCGAAATTATAGTTTGCTCTTTGTCTCCTAGATAGCTCCTAAACTTTTCATCCAAACTATTGATAGAAAGTTCTGCAAGCACCTCTTCTCCTTCTTCGAGAACATTTATTGCTCCTTTAGAAGTAAGTTCTTTGGGACTATCTGGGACGAGTACTTTCACTCTCATTTTTTCAGAAGAATCTTGCAATCCGTATACTGCATTAATAATTGCCGTCGCATAGATCACGATGCTTTCTTTTGAACTTGATTTATCAATAATAGACAGGAACTTCGATCCTGTACCCGAAAAAGTCAAGTAGCTAGGCGCAGATATGCCTGCAATTTTCATAGCAGTAACACTGTTATAAATTATTGACGCAAGATAAAACAGGAATACAGCTCGTTCATTGGCATGCATCGCCAAGAAAGCATTGAAGCTTTTATTATTTACATTTTGCAGCTCTTTCTTTTTATCGAGAGAAAAATAATAAGCGATGATATCATCAATCTTTCCACTCTGTTCAATTGTCTCCCCTATTTCTTTCAAATTATGATAGCTATTGACATTTGATAATCCCGTAAAAAACTTCGACCCAAGTCTATAAAACCCATTGGATCTTAGATCAGTAGTATAGCCTGCAGAATAAAGGTAATTAGCCCCAAATAGGACGGATGAAATAGTAATAACTTTACGATTCTGATAAACAACGCTATCAATAGTTCCTCCTCCTATATCTAATGATAGGATGGTATTTGAAGTTCCCAAAATCTTACCTGTACTTGCGATGGAATAGAATGGAGCAATAGATTCCGAAAGCTTAATGCACTCTATCCCTGGACCAAAATGCTGTTCGGCAAGCTCCTCCATTAAGCCAGCCATCAAATTGATTTTATACTGTCCGTAACTTAATGGATATGTCCAGGTAAATCTGGTTTTAGAGATATCTCCCCGCTCTACGAGTACCTTGGTTTTACACATGATGATAAGTTGTTCCAAAAAAGAACGCATTCTAGCTTCACCTTCTATATCCTCAATTCCATTTACCCATTTTAAATTAGTGATAGCCTTTACATTATTGAGGCTCGGCATACTAGTTTTTTCATAAGTAAAACCGATGTTATAATCCAGAATTGTCTGGAAATTGGTCGGATCAAAATTATTATAGTCTAATATTACGGTGCGTATCGGAAAATTGTAATTCGACTCGCTCGAAATATTTTCAACAATGAATTCAATATCCTTGTGATTTTGGATCTCATGTAAACTACTAATGCTGGTGTCAAGTTTATTAAAAGATGTTGCGAAACCATTCTTATCTGATGGGAGATTTAAAGGCGAAGGAGCACTATTATTAACTGAATACTCTACGTGTGTATTCGATGTTCCAAAGTCAATTGCAAAGGTGTACGCACCTCCTGTATGACGTTCGTTCCGCCATAGCGGTATGAGATAATTAGCATTATCACTATCTTCTTCTTTGAAAGAAATGGCATTAAAGTCCTCTTTAAATCTGAAATAGTAGGTATTATAAAATGATCCATTACGGCTATCACGCTTTGCTTTCATACTTCGAAAATCAGCCTGTCTCCCATCAAAAGCAAGTTGAAAGGAATGACTATAATCATTCACCCCCCCATCAACTACCTGCATGTAGTAATTGGGATTGACAATTGCTTTTTGAATTGGAAATAGCTGAAAATACTTAGCACAAGGTATAATCTTGCCTTTTTGAGGATTTATATCCGTAGTTTCATATTTTTTCTCCAGTTCGACCACATGGCGGCCTCCGTCAATCGGTATTCGCAGCTTTACATTGACTGAACTCTTCTTTTTAATAATCTCAATTATTTTTTTCCCGGAGAAGCTACGCTTGATCAGATCCTCCTCGCTGAAATAAGTAAAAAATGTCTTCTTTAAGGGAAGAAGATAGCCAATACCTTGCTGATCGGACTCATTTGTGAAATTTCCATCAAAAAAAGCGTCTTTATTAATCTCATAAGGTGTTTCATAAATATCCTGTTCCAAAAAATCATCTACAGTCAAATAAGGGTATTTCACATCTTTTCCGGGAAGGATTCGTACATCCAACATTTCGTCTGCTGGAGGAGGAACCTTGGTGTTGACATCCCATTTGACGCCCTGGTACAAATAATCCAGCATCCCTAAATTCCCGTTGGTCGCGAGTACCATGGGAGGAAGTCCCGACACTGTTTTAGAAGCATGGATTAAAAATTGTGATTCTCGACCGATACGCTCCTGAATGTTTTTTACACTTTTGGTCCGAAACGGTACATTAAATACTTCAACTACATAATCATTTCCATCAATCGTCGTCTTATTTTCCAAAAATTGAACATCCAGCGCATTTATTGCAGCCACAAAAGTCTTATCCTGTTCCATCTTCTCCTTGACATTGCGTTTGACGTAATCATAAAACGTTGGCATATATCTGCTCAAAGACGGATTTTCTTTAAAAAAAGCCATCAAATAGAAAATAAAATCTTCATCTCTATTTTTGAGTGACGCCGGTTCAGTGAATAGTTTGCGGTCATGCAAAGTGACCTGCGCAAACCCCAGATCATTGGCAGATGTGAACACCATGGTTTTAGGCGATGTCGCGCCGATAATCTTGTGATTGAAATAAAAAATATAGATGCGATGCAGCTGATCGAAGTTGAATGCTTCATCATCTTGCTTAAGAAATAGGTCCAAAGTACGGCCAAGTAATTGGTGACGAGAATAGCTGGAATCGGTTAACTTAGCCAAGTCACGCTGTTTGTCCCACACCTTGATTGTCAACTCTCCGTTGATGGAATCCTTATTATAAAGTAGTTCAAGCAAATCGAGGCAGTCGCTGACCAATTTATGGTTATTCGTATAGCCATCAAGCCTATTATTTGCATCGTTAAAGTAACGAAAAGCAGTATTAAACAAATCTAGACGAGCAAAAGGCGAAGGTATCGAAGTAGGCAATATCGAACTTTGATCTCCATCGGGACTAATGATCTTTTCGATAATAACACTGCTGTAGTCGGTGCTGCGAGATTGCCAATGCGTCATTGGCGTATCGTCAAAAAGTCTAAAAACTTTTGCCATGTTGATTAGAATAAATATTTGGTTATGATTTCTGCCGTCGCATCATGCGATTGAACCATCAGTTTGTTTTCTACGGTCGGGTATTTTTTCTTACGATGCTCATTTAGCGCCGCAGTCATCAGGTCATAGCTTTTCTCCTTGAATAATTTGAATATGCTACTCCGCTGGGCAAAACCAGAAACAAGCTGCATTAAATCTGCATTTTGAGGGGTAACTCCGATAATAGCGCCCTGATTGTCGATTAACTCGGCGATATTATAAGGTGAAAAGCTGATCTTATTGCGTTTCATCTCTCCAAGCCAGATACGGTATTGATCTAAGAAGTGCAACAACCTTCCATAAAATACCGAGCTCAAAAAGTTCTGGTCAATAACTGGTGCAGTCTCTTTGGCAAAAGGAGCAGTCAATTTATCTTTTAGTTCACTCTCCAGATAAAGAGAGAAAAATAGGAGCTGTGTCAAATTGAGCTGTATCTGATTTTGGGTCTCATGGGAAAGATCCTTAAACGTGATCACCGGATTTGACGCCGAGAGATCGTTGACACCAAATTCCTTGTATTTAGGATTCTGAGCATTCCCCTCATGTGTGCTTAAAGAACCATCATTTGCAAAGTCTACGATCGCCAAAGCAGCAGCCAGCTCGACAAAATGACTATCATTTTTTTGTCCTGTACCACCGACAACATTTTTGTACACATTGTTATTATCATCGGCGATATAATATAGCGCGTTGATATCTTTGCTCTCACTAATATTTTTGTGATAGTAGTGCAGCGCCGCTTTGGTCTTAGAATAAAACGTCGAACTTTGAATGTTATCTGTATTGTCCCCATCCAGCTTAAAATAAGGCATAACCGTAATAGCACCAACGACCGCATTACGGAGATGATCATAATGCTTCCCATTGACCAGCCCATGCCGGATATTTTTTAATATCAAAGGGAATCCAGCGGCTCCCGTTCCCCCAAATATGGAAGAGATAATAAAAATTCGGTCGTTATTACTGAAACTATTTGCAAAGAGGTTGAACTCTTCCGATTCGGTAAATTTATTGAGCACAACAGATCCGATATTCGGATTGCCCTGAAAACCAACTTCCAGATCAAGATTCAAGTTGGATTCGGAGAAAAGTACATCAACGAGAGCCTGGTTACTACCTCCGTCTTCCAATAAATTATAGTCGATAAAATCTTTGAACTTACCGCCATTAAGCCCTTCAATTCCAAGACGGAATTCATTACCTAATGCATTTGTCCCTACAGCACCTATCACCTCGCCCAAGGATTCGATTTTGTTCTTAAAAAACACTTTCTCGTTGTTAGGCGCGATAGCTTTATGAATACTTCGGTACTCATTAAGCAAATGTTCCGTTTTAGCGACGTCAGCCGCCGAAGAATCCGGATCCAGAATAATCGGAACGACTTCGTATCCTGTTGAAACACCAGCAGCCAATAACATGGTCAATGACTTGACTACACGGGACCCTGTCCCGCCAATAGCAAAAACGTATAATTTTGGCATAACTAAAATGGTGTCCTAGAAAGGTTTTTAGATAGTTTTCGGAGGAATAGTGAGAGTATAAAGAAAATAAATAAGGTAAGCACAAAACTTCCAATGGCTACACCGAAATAGGCTTCACTTGGGAAAACAAGATTTTGCTGCTCCATGATCGATTTACAGTCATTATACAGGTATGCCGCACTTACAAATGATGCGACTGTGAGGAGAATAAACCAAAGTCCAATTTTAGCGAAGCGAGGTCTATCCAATAAAAAATAAAAGACCAGTGAAAATACCGCCGCGCTTATAATAGCTATGACGGCATACTTTTGATAGAGGAACCTATCAAACATTTCTAAAGAGAAGTCTGTCTCGTAATAAAACTTCTCATAAAATAGGGCAAATAAATCGTTCATGATTACTTAATTGCTAGGTTATAATTAATTTGAAATAATATATCTTGATTGTTGTTATGCGTTTTGTAAGCCTCAGTGACTCCGTGAATTAGATTACGTAATCCAAAAGTCTGTTGTGTGGTTTGTTTGATAGCTGAATCGTCCGTATTGGATGAGCGGTCCACCCAGGAGGGCATCGTATTTTTATAAGCAATAGTCAGTTCATCAGGGAATTCCTTTTGATTAACTTTTACTGTGATCAGGTGGGTGAATTTATTGTCTTTAATACGCTGCCAATCGTTTTGATGGATTAAAGTAGGCTGGTTATTGAACGGGATTTCCTGAACGCTTACGAGTGTCGCTCCTGGGCTTAAGACATAATTGCGATTTTCAAGGACGGACATTCTATCAGGGAAAGAACTCATATCTGCGGCAATGCTGTATTGAAATACACCATTCACAAATTGAATTTCCTTGATATCCTTAGGCTCCTGAGAGCGATATACTGCTCGGCCAATTCTATTGGTACCTGATAAATACTGAGTGGAGGGCTCCGTGCCATGATTCCCTTTTAGGAAATAACTATTTTGATAACCTTTCATGTCAGCAAATCGAACTTTGCTGAGAAGATTCTGAACGCTATTATCCGCTCCTATGATCCAGATATAATATGGTCGTTCGGCATGCTGTAATTTGGTCTTTTGATTATTATAGTCGTAATATGTGCCATTAAAACCAGAAGTAAACTGAAGGATGCAGGTTGAAAGATCAGATTGTTTCAAACTTTGCATAAAGGCACTTTTGGTCATATTTTCTTCTAAAATGAGGCCTTGCTGGGTAGAGCGTCCTTTTCCCAGGGAATAGATACAATCGGAAACAAAAATGGAAACCCCGTTATCCTTCGTCTCCGATAATACCTTTTCAAAGCATTGATTTAATTCGGATACAAATTGATTTCCCACTTTAAAAGGAGCTTTACCGGGCTCAAGTGAGCTAAAGAATGTATTGACATTAGAAACTTCCGCCGGATATATTTCTGAGTTGATAAAATTGAACTTAATGTTATTCTTATCATAATGATAATTTAGGCCTATCAGAATATCCGACAGTACAGATTCGAAATTCGAAACACCACTAACATAACCATCCATACTTGCTGAATTTTCTAAATAAATGGCGAAAGTGGGTGCTGTTTTGACTTCTCCACATTGATCAATATTTAGTTTAGCCTTATTCGCATTTTTGCGCATATAGTTTTGGATCGCTATTTTATCAGCTTGACCATTCTTGATTAATTTTTTAAAAGAACGGTCTTCTTTATTCTGCTGAACATACATTGTTAATTGCTCCAAATCTTGGCAATCCAGCGTACCATCCGCACTTAGTTCTTCCAACTTTTCAATCAATATTGATTTTGGGGCACAGCTGTAAAAGAGGAGACCCAATGAAAGAGCCAGCGATGCCATTATTCCGTATTTGCTTATATTCATATTAGATTAATTTTATACGATCAGTCTACGTTGACAGCAAATCTAGCGGATGCTTACGGGTTAATTCTACGGTTTCCCGTAAAGACACCTCATGAGGTACATCAGATAAAAAAATCTATAAAACTTAAGGTAATCGAGATAAGAAGAAGAGAATTTCTTGAGAATTTTGATACCTTTAGAAAAATAAAAACCAACAATATATTCATCGGTATGAGCGCAAATGTTCCTATTGTTCGGCAAGTATCCCAGTCTGCTATACTAATCATCATCTTGGTATGGGCTGTTTTTATAGCATTTTTTACTATTCTATTCCAAAAACATGGAATTTTCATAGGTGTGGTTTTATTTTCTGGGTTATTTATTTTGTTGCAACAGCTTATTCCCTCAAGCCATAACAAAGGAATGAAGGCTATCAAACAGAAGGATTTCAAAGCGGCTTTAGAACATTTTGAGCTGAGTCTTGATTTTTTTACTAGAAACGCATGGGTAGACAAGTATCGTGCAGTGACGATGTTGAGTGCGTCAAAAATGTGTTATCGGGAAATGGCGCTCTGTAATATTGCATTCTGCTATGTGCAGGCCGGGCAAGCCGAAAAAGCAAAAGCGCTCTACGAAGAAATTCTGAAACAATATCCTGATAATGGGATCGCTTACTATGCACTAAACTCAATCAATACGTTTTCAAATCAGGCTGATTAAAAAGAGTGAATTCAGCCGGGACAATCATAAGTCCAGCTTTTATAAATAATAACGAAACAGATAAAGGCTATCCTACGATAGCCTTTTCTCATCATCTCATTGGTTAAAATATGGCACTAAATATCTTGAATGCATTAGATATCGTTTTCAGCAAATAATCCTACCTCGTTATTTATCTTGCTTTCACAAAGGTAGCACGATACCCCCAAGAGTCTTTACGGAAAACCGTAATCCAATATCGACGATTGTTATATAAAGCCCAATTCTTTACAGTACGCAACAAGCTGTTCGTTTTTAGTATATCCAAGTACATCCTTCATGAGGTTGAGCCGTTTCTCAATACTACTCAGGCTCGACGGACGAATGTCTCGTTGCTGGAGATACTCGGGCATTTCCTTTTGGGATACACCTTCGTACAAGAGTTTAATGATATGCAGGTCAAACTGCGTAAACTCATGCGAATTCTGCTCCTGAATAAATTTTTTACTGTCGGGCGATTGGTACGTGCGGTTCTGATCAACAGCTTGCAATGCCTCGCGCAGATGTTGGCCATCGCGGCGCGCTTTGCGAACAAGGCCATCAATCTCATTGTTCTTGAACATATCATTGATCAGGGACGAACGGTCCTTGGCCGTCAGGACAATAACTTTGATATCTGGTTGTACAAGTTTGACAGCTTTGATCAGTGAAAGCCCATCTTTTATCTCCTGCGGACTATCATCATCTTCAAATTCTATATCCGTAATGAGTAGGTCATATGGTTCATCATCGCGGATCGCATTTTTGATCCAGTTCAGAGCATGGTCGCAATAATAAACGTATTTGGTATTGTGAATACCGAGGTCGTGCAGGGTTTTCTGCACAGAAATGTTGGCTATCTCGTGGTCTTCGGCAATGAGTACTTTCTTAAACATACATTATTGTCTTTTTATAATGGGATAACGGTCGTGATATTGAGCCCTTTTCCCGGTTCATTGACAAAGGTAATTTTACCACCCAGGCTTTCAATACGGGAAACCGTATTTGCTAGTCCTTTTCCTTTCGATTTTTCTTTTGGGATTCCTATACCGTTATCCTTATAGAATATGTTAAGCTGTTGGTCTGATATTTCAAAACGTACGACGACCTGTTCGGCCTGACTATGTTTCTTCATATTGACCATCAGCTCCTGAAGCACATGTTTGACTTCATCTTTAATTCGTTTACTGATATCGTCCCATTGTTCGGCATCATTACCGGCGATTAATACCTTCCGATGGTCAGCGGCAAAGGATTTGAGTAAGCTGGCCAGTTGCTCGTTATAAGGTATCTCTGTGATCGTTTCCTGTTCGACATCGTGCGAGATATCGCGCGACTGGTGGTACATATTTTCCAGTTTATCGAGTACACCATCGCGGTCCACCTCATCGCCATGTTCGATTTCCGACATCACTCGGTAGATGCCATTGGCGACCACATCGTGAATCTTTTTAGAAAGATGTAGCTGCGTCTCTTTGACGCGGTTCTGTGCTTCGAGTTCGAGACGTTGCTTGCGACGTTTGTACCAAAGCGTTCCTCCACCAACAGCTAATAGGAGTAAAAAAATACTTGCACCTGTAATTGCACGTTGTCTGACAAGCCGGTTCTGCTTTTCAGCATTTTCTTTTTCCAGCCGCAGATTATCGGCTTTATTTTTTTCGACTTCGTAGCGGATCAGGGCGAACTGGTTTTTGGCCGCTGCTCGGGCTTGTTGGATGCTGTCGTTGAGTGCCAAATAGGTAGACAGATAACGTTGAGAATTGGAGGAATTTGATTGAATCAATCCTCTCAAGGCATTCAATTTATCATCTGCGCTATTTATTTCAGTTGCTATTTCATATTGCTTATGTAGATAATAAATAGATGAATCTGGTTTTCTATGGTCATAATATTTAGCTAAACTCGCATAACTTGAATTCTGACCCCAACGATCTTTTTGACTAGTCCGTATCGTTAAAGCTTTATGATAATCCGGTACGGGATTATAGCTGTTGTCTGCAATCCATTTTGTTTTGGCTAAATTATTTAAAAACTTGGCGTAGTCCGTTGTTCCACTCGGGACTTTTGACAAGATTTCTTCGGAAAGCTTAATTGATTCGGGATAGCGTTTAGCATTTCTTAAACAGACAGCCAAATTGTTCTTATATGTTAAGATGTTCTCCCTACTTGCGGAATATTGTATCGCTAAAAGATAATACGGAATAGCATGATCATAATTTCTCAAATCATCCGTTGCATTGGCAATGTTGTTATAGGCATGGGATAGCAACGCTCGCTGTTCAGCGATTCTAGAGTTTAGATATTTAGCTGCTTCTAGAGAAGTTTCTTGGGCTCCGAAATAATCACCAACTTCATATAGATTAACTCCCATATGGATCAAACATTTAGCTGCGTTAAAATCATCCTTCGCTAATAAAAATTGCTCTTTAGCTTTTTCAAAATATAAAAAAGAACTATCCATATGACCATTTTTCAAAGACCACTTTGCCCTATTTAAATACTCATTTGTCGAGTTCAAAGGAATTACATTATCCTCCTGTCGGCAAGATATAATAAACGCAAATAAAAAGAAGAGGACTAAAGGTAATCTAAACACGGCTAAAATTTTAACCTAAATTATTCATTTTCGGCGAATAAAGCAACGCTAAATTACCCCAAACAAAAAAGGAGTAGTGAATACTACTCCTTAAATTTCTAAGAGTTAAACTATGGCAAAGGGGGTCTTGTACTTCCTTTGTCGCCACCATCTCCATCATCACCAGGGTTTGGTGGCGGAGTATCTGCCGTTTGTACTGTTGGTGTTCCTGCGCTTGGCTGTGAATTAGACGGTTGACCGATTCCAAATAGAAAATATAATATTAAACTCCACATAACTCAAAAAATTAAAAGTCAAAAACTTGGTAGGTCCCGTGCCCCATGCACGGGATTGCTACAAATGTTTTCAGAAGGCCTTCTGAATTTTTTGGGAAGTAAGAGTGTCAATCGCGGGAGGCAGAAGCTGCTTCCCAAACCGGCTAAAGACTACCGCGAGATCTTCTCATTGTGAAATCAGATTAGTATCTTAGTTTATATTTTAATCGATCCATCATCTGACTTCGAGAACAAAGTTATAGTCGTTAAAACCCTTTTTATCAAATGATTCCGACAATACGGGAAAGACTGATAAAATTCTAAAAATTCGGTAAATACCGATATATTGATAAGGTGTTGACTTACGGGATTCCGTAAATACTGATAGAAATAGAACCTAAATTTGTAGCTATGCCGACGTTTAACATATTTAAAGAAAGGGTTCTTTCCCTCTATGAGGAAAAGAAAAGCAAACAAGAAATGGATGAATTATTGGCCAGCCCCTCACCTGCAAACTTGAGAGATTACTGCTTAATTAGATTATCCGAAGGGTTACCAGAAACCGATATTCAGGTCTTACAAAAATTCTTTGATCCACTTAAAAAGGAAAAAAGTTTAGAAGATGCTATCTACAATTATAAAACAGGATGGTTAAGAGCTTTACAGAAGTTTATTTTACGGGAAACAGAAAACCCAGATGAGCTTCTTGTCAAACTATTAGCTGTACTTGTGGATTATCAACCGCGTCCATTTCGCCTTAATTATGATGATAAGCCTATACAAATTGAGAATGACCCACCTTTCGGAAAGAATGATCCACCTGTTGAAGATGATGCTAAAAAGGGCCCCTCCACATCTATTAACCTAGAAGGTAATAGCCAAGATGAGTCTATTATTTCGAAAAGAGATCATGAGAAAACCAATGTGGATATAGACTATGTTGACACAAGTAAGGTAATTAGTCCAGAGGGGGTTGATGAAAGCCAAATAAATAAAAATGAATCAGGCTCGCAGAAAAAACCATTTTTAAATAGACATACCTTAAGATTTACCGGAGCTGCTTCTTTCATTATTGCTATTTTTATTACAATAGATTTTTTGACTCCCAAAGATTGCATGTGCTGGGATGGCGAAAAATATATTCAGGTCGATTGCCAAGACAAAACACAAGCGTATCAGGTTATTGGATTAGATCAGGATAGACTAGAGCATTTTCGTAAAATCACACCGCCTGACATCTTAAGGGTGAAAGACATTGGGAATATCTGGTATTCAAAAATCGACAATGAAGTTGAGTTTTTTACAGGCCCGGGATATCACCCAGTCCGACTCAATAAATCTTTAAAAGCTGTGACAAAACATATTTGGGACACCTATGTAAGTATAACGCCAGACAGCAATCAACAGGTTCAATTTGGAATAATGCAGAAACAAAAGGAATAGGTTCCTTAGCTGCATAAAAAAAGCCACATCTCCCGACGTGGCCTTAAATAGACATATGATTCACTAGTGGTTTGTCTTTTATTAACGGCAAACCACCAGTTGCGAAATTCTATTTATACGAATTGATCGATTTGGATACTTTCCAATCATTACCTTCCCGCTCTAAGGTAACCAGATCAGTCTTGGTGAAATCCTCAAATTTCAAAGTCACTTTAACAACCATATAGTCAGCTGATTCTTCTAAGATGTCGGTGCTTACTGTACAGTTTAGCTTTTTGCCTTTTTGTTTTTTCAAGGATTTAACCACTTCGCTACGGCTGTTAGACTGCGCATTGGAAGCTTGGATCTTTTGATTGAAATCATCAGCGAATAACTTCTCTACTCCTGCTGATTCGCCCTCTGTGGTTACCGCAACATAATGCTCTAAAGCAAAATCTGCTGTGGAAAGGTTAATGTTAGCTTTTGTTGCTTTTACTCCAGGTCCTTCAGCTGCCATAGCGAAAGTTGATACTGCGATTAAAGCTGCTGCTGCGAATGTTTTTACTAAAGTTTTTTATCGAAATGATTTGTTTTTTGATTGGTGATAAAGCTATCATGAGTGCCATTTTTAAGCACTCATGATGGTTCATAATGTCTTTTCTTATAGTGTTAGTTTTTAGTTCTTATTTGTTGACTCAAAACTACAACACAATAGGCCCTTAACCTACGGGCTTTAGAACAACGCTCAGGAAAACTCGGTGAATGACGGGAATAGGGAGGTGAAGTTAATCAGTCTCCAATAATTAAAAATTTTAACCGTTGTATTAACTTACTTATAACACCAATCTGTATCACAATGGAATTACACAAACACCCTATCATTTTAAAAAAAATATTCATTACATCTCTAATCTACTTAATATACAATCCAGATACGTTGAAAGAGATTACTGGCAAACATTTATATTATACTTAATTCAACAGGATTCATTAAGTGAAGATATCATAGTGAAAGGCGGAATTGCTCTATCAAAATGTTTCAAACTCATAAAAAGAACTCCTGAAGATATCGATTTTGTAGTCGCGAGAAAAAAAGGCGAAACAGACAGCAGATTAAAATCTAAATTAAAAAGAATAGGTAGTATCCTATGTAAGGAGTTACCTGAAATTCAAATAGAAGGTCTAACGAAAAAAATGGGGATGAACCGTAAAACTGCTCATTCCTATTGGAAACTTCATAATGAGAACTTCTGCCCTGAAAGCAATCTTGTTACTATCGATTATAGCTGGCTGGGCGAATCCAACCCTCATAGTAAATATTCATTCAATTCCCTTATAGGTGATGCATTACAAGAAACCGATCAAAAGGCTACTATTAATCAATATCAGCTTTTCCCGTTTGAGATGAATGTACTGGATCCATTCAGAACATTCTGTGAAAAAATCATGAGCCTTGTCCGATTTTCATACTCAGATGATCCGATTATTAATCTGAGCAAAAAGGTCAAACATGTTTACGACTTATATTACTTGTTGCAATATGAGAAATTTCAGCATTTCCTTCAGTCCGAGGACTTTTTTAAAATGCTGCTAAATGTAGCCAATAGAGATGCAAAAAGCTTGAGAAATAACAATCATTGGCTTAAATACCAGCCTGTTGACAGTTTATTTTTCCATAAATTGAATGAAAACTGGGATACCCATTTTAGTCAAGTTTATAGTACGAAATTTAGCATCTTTGAATCTGGCCAGCTTCCTCCTGATTACCTGATTTTAGAAAAATTAAACCTAATCAAAAACAGATTGAACAGCTTACCTTGGGACATCGCCATCCTATGATATCGACATAATTACTAAGGCTATTTTTTGCAAATATAGCCTTAGTAATCACTTTACTTTCTTGGAGGACGAACCGTTCCCGTATCACCACCATTATCACCTGGTTGATCCGCTTCGGATGAAACCGCCGCCTTTACAGTCGGTGTCTGAGCATTGGCAGGCTGACCAATACCGAATAAAATGTATAAAATTAAACTCCACATATTAATTGATATTAAAATTACTGCTACTTCCCTTTAGGAGGACGGATGGTACCAAAATCTCCTCCGTCGCCATCATTAGGATTATCGTCCGCTGTTATATTAACCGTAGAACTGTTTCCTGACGAATTTATATTGGCAGGTTGGCCAATACCAAACAAAAGGTATAAAATTAAACTCCACATAGTTCTGATTGATCTTTGATATTAATTACTAATTATGATTATCCTTTAGGAGGAGGATTCCCTTTATCGCCACCATCACCGTCATCATGAATATCATCTGCATTTACATTGATTATAGAACTGTTTGTAGATGAATTTGTATTGGCAGGTTGGCCAATACCAAACAAAAAGTATAAAATTAAGCTCCACATAGATTAAAGATTTCAATTTAAAAAATTATTGTTATTTACCTTTTGGAGGTCTTGGTGTGCCTGTTTCTCCTCCAGTATCACCATCTACCTCTGTTGTTTGAATAATCGCTACATCTGAACGAAATTGTGTATTGGCAGGCTGGCCAATACCAAACAAAAGGTATAAAATTAAGCTCCACATAGATTAAAGATTTCAATTTAAAAAATTATTGTTATTTACCTTTTGGAGGTCTTGGTGTGCCTGTTTCTCCTCCTGTATCACCATCTACCTCTTTTGTTTGAATAGTCGCTACATCTGAACGAAATTGTGTATTGGCAGGCTGGCCAATACCAAATAAAAAGTATAAAATTAAACTCCACATAAAATAAAATTTAGATTATTTATAAAATTATTGCCATAAGAATATAGGCCGTTTTCGAATATAGACAATTAATACAATATTTAATTATCCGATTAGAAGTAATTCTATTTTAACCGACTTGTGAGATAGGATCGTGCTTTTTTTAAAGTATTTGATTTTCCATAATGCTGTTATTGTTAATTCTTACACAAACTTAGGCTTCATTCAAGGGCTATTTGAGCGAAAAGAATCCAATGTAAGCGGTAGAATACATCTACCGAACAGTTGAGCCGATGGGCAATCATAAAACACAAAAAGCCAGATCTCGCGACCTGGCCTTAATAAACATATGATTCACTAGTGGTTTGTCTTTTATGACTGGCAAACCACCAGTGATAAGGTACTATTTATACGAATTGATCGATTTGGATACTTTCCAGTCATTACCCACACGCTCCAAGGTAACTAAATCAGTCTTGGTGAAGTTCTCAAATTTCAACGTCACTTTAGCGACCATATAGTCTGCCGATTCCTCGATGATAGCTGTCCTTACTGTACAGTTTAACTTCTCTCCTTTTTGTTTTTTCAAGGATTTAACCACTTCGATACAGCTGTTAGACTGAGCATTGGTAGCTTGGATCTTTTGATTAAAATCTTCGGCGAATAACTGCTCCACTCCTGCTGATTCTCCCTCTGTAGTTACCGCAACGTAGTGCTCTAAAGCGAAATCTGCGGTGGAAAGGTTAACGTTTGCTTTTGACGATTTTGCTCCAGCTCCTTCAGCTGCCATAGCGAATGTAGATACTGCGATTAAGGCTGCTGCTGCGAATGTTTTTACTAGTGTTCTCATAATGTCTTTATTTTATTGTGTTAGTTCTGTTGTTCTTATTTGTTGACTCAAAACTACGACACAATAGGCTCCCAGCCTATCTGCTTTAGATTAACGATCGGGAAAACTCGGTGAATGGTGGGAATGGGGAGGTGAATATTTTTTATTATATTGATATGAATCAATGATCAAATTATTTATGAATATACAGTCTAATACAGCTGCTAATCAAGGGAAAAATAAAATGTATGGAGCATTGTTTGGCATCGCGGTTGGTGATGCATTTGGTGTACCATTTGAATTCAGATCGAAAGAAGAAATGCTAAAAAATCCAGCTACCGAAATGATCGGATTTGGCAGCCATAATCAACCTATGGGTACCTGGTCAGATGATACATCTTTAACGTTGTGTCTTGCAGACTCGCTGTTAGGTGGATATGATTTGGTAGATATCTCCAAAAAATTTATAGCTTGGAAGGAAGATAAGCTGTGGACAGCAAGAGGAGAAGTCTTTGATATCGGTATCACCACGGCTAAATCGATCGGTGAGCTTAAAGATATTATCAGATCCGGGCAAATCGGAGAGCTACATTTGCTAAAATATCGGGCGAAAGAACAAGACAACGGCAATGGTTCATTAATGAGAATATTACCCCTTTTATTTGAGATCAAGGGACTTAGTCCGTCGGAACAATTCGAGAAAATTTGGGAAGTTTCCGCCCTAACGCATAAGCACATACGCGCTGCAATGGCATGTTTTATCTATCTTAAATTAGCCGAACTCATTTTGCTAGGTTTGGCCAAAGAGCAGGCTTATGCTGAAATGCGGAATCAAGTTTCAAAGTTCTGGACGGACATCAATTTCCCTGAGTCAGAAATAATTCATTTTAATAGCACCATTTTGCATGACATCCGTTCTAAGACACATAATCAATTAAGGTCCAGCGGTTATGTGATCGATAGTCTAGAATCAAGCCTATGGCTTTTTATGGAAAAAGACAACTATAGAGACACTGTATTATCTATTGTAAACCTTGGTGAAGATACAGACACCGGGGCTGCGATCGCGGGCGGATTAGCTGGTTTGTACTATGGGCTGGAAAGTATACCTGAAGATTGGCTTTCGAGCATCGCCCGCTATGATGATATCAAATTGCTAATAGAAAAAACAGCGAAGAGATATTTAAATTAGAAATTCGATAATAATGTCTAACCAGTAAGAGCTTATTTCAAAAATGTCAATTTAAAACATCGAAACATTTATTTTTAAAAATATTTTAAATCGACAGCTGTTCTTACAATACAAAACGGCTACAAGCTACCTTTCGAAAGAAGGGTTCAACATAAAAATTGGCGTCGTACAGTGAAAATCCAATAGTCTTTAAAAACATTGGATGACGAAACAAAAAAGAGGAAACGATAGGAAACATAAAAATTACTGTACAAATAAACGCTAAGAGAAAGGGTCTGATGAGAATCAGGCCCTTTTGACGGAAAAAAGCCACATCTCGCGATATGGCCCCACAACATATATATCATGTTATTGGAAGTATTCAATAACACGATAACTGCCATCTTGGTATTTATCGAGCAGTTCTTTTAAATAATACTTGTGCTGTACTCCGGTCAAGACAACTATTTTTTTTCCACTATACTGATTAGCGTGTTTGATGATATTAATAGCCATTGTATTATTTCTTAAATCCCAAAAATTACACCAAAGCTGATAACCATCTCGGTAAGAAATCTTTTGACCGTTTGGCTTTACTACATATTTCTCTTCAAAAATCACTTCGGAATTAGCTATTTTGGGAACCTCATGATGCTGAAGAGTTTGTCTATATCTGTTTAAAGTTTCAAAAGCGACTGAATTCAATGTCTTTATATCTGTTTTTGAAAAGTTTAACAGCGCATTATTCGCTTCTTTATATTTCTCATAGATGGCTTTATTGGTGTCACTTAACTTACCGACTAGATACAAGCTATCGATAAGCTTTACTGTAAGGTAATCAGCCGGCACCATCCCCCTATCTATTCGGTACTGATTTCTACCCTCAAATTCGAATGGCAAATTGCGTGTCTCAGGATATTTTTTAAGATATCTTAATGTAGCATTCTGCTCGTTGGAAGTTAGACGGATTTCCTTTGCGTAATCTTTCATCTGTTCGCTATCATTTTCTTGCAAAAGTATATCTGGTCTGATCTTATCTATAATTTCAAATAGCATATCTGGACTCAAAATAGCGGAGGAATCATGCACCGTGCCAATGATGTAGAGTTCTGTCTTAATCGAGGTTTGAGCTTGTGCAAAGTTTAAAAACAAAACTGATAGACTTGAAAAAAGATATTTCATTATAAAATTCATATTTAGGCATTGTTAAAAGTGATACTCCAAATATAAGAAAATCAGTATACGGGAGAAAATTCTTATCCATGCAACGAACAGAAAGATTATCCAAATATTCCCTCTCCGACAGGTGGCGCGGCGGAACTTCGAGCACTTCTTCATACACGGTCAAATTCAAATTTAAAAGTTATGCTTGTGTGTGGAATTTTTTGAACAATCTTAAAAATATAATTACTTTTAAAGACATATATAAACCTTCTATGTTGGATAAAAACGAAATACTAATAAAAAATGGAGTTTAATAACAGCTGTGTCATAGGACCCAATGGATTCTTAAATAATTAAAATATATCATGTGCAAAATAATAATCTTATTTACTTTCTTAGCCGTATCAGCTTTTCAACTTATTAGTAACTGCTTTGCTCAAACCAAGTATGTTGTATTTGATCAAGACAAACTAACCGATTCATTGAATGGGCATTTATTCTGCAAAAGAACATATGCAGAGATCGGATCCGACAGTACCAATTTCCCAAATCTGACTATTTACAATTTTCTGTTTAAAAAAAGCATAATTCCTGATGATTCAAATCAAAAAGTATTTCAGAATTTTATAAGCTTTGAGCGTGAAGGGAAAGATTTGCCCGTTGATATCTTAGTTACACTAACGCCGCTGACAAGGTCTAAATTTGAGGTGAAAAATATCTCGAAAGCCATTATTAACAAGGATATAAACTTAATTTCTTTGGATAGCCTGTTGCGAACCACAGCGAAAGATATATTTTATGCAACTTATGCACCTTTAGGTATTTTTTCAGAGACGCCATCCCTCAATTTGAAGAGAACGGATTATAAAATCGTGATCAAACGAAAAAATGAATATTTTTTAGTTGACAACGAGACCTTAACCGAGTCCTATTTTATAGGTAAAGGCAATATGGAGCCATATAGAATTAATGCAGCGGGAATATATCTGCAGAGTAGGAGTTTTTCAAAACAAAGTTATCTCTCTACTGGAAGGTTAAATACCCTAAAAGGGGGAATAATAAAAGATACTACCATAAATTTAAATAATCAAGGCCGAACTATAATGATAGACAGATTTTGGACAAATGAACCTCACATTCCTTTTACAAAAAGTGCCGGTTTAAATAAAGGTAGTGACTGGTATGCAGTAGAAGGAATTGGAGATTTTGAGTTCTATTGGGACAATGGAATATTAAACGGCAATTTTTTGGACTATTTTAAAAGAGCTCAGTTAATTTATATGCCCGATAAACAGCTCAATAGAAAACTGAACCTTTGGTATAAAACAAAGAAAATTAATGGCATACCATTCGAAGCTTTTTTTAAAGACAAAGGTTTGGACAACACAAATTTGAAAGCGATATTATAGCGAGCAATACCCAATATTTCATTGACGTTACACCTTGGAAATCCAATTGTCTTCTAAAACATTGGATGACGAAATAAAAATAGGAAACGATAGGAAACATAGAAACTACTATACAAATAAACGCTAAGTGAAAGGGTCTGATGAGAATTAGGCCCTTTTGACGTAAAAAGCCACGTCTCACGACGTGGCCTTAATAAACATATTATTCATTAGTTGTCTGCTACCGATTTGCCCGAGTAGACAACTAGTTATTAGATACTATTTATACGAATTGATTGATTTGGATACTTTCCAGTCATTGCCCACGCGCTCCAAAGTAACTAAATCTGTTTTGGTGAAATTTTCAAATTTTAGAGTCACTTTAGAAACCATATAGTCTGCCGATTCCTCGATGATATCAGAGCTTACTGTACAGTTTAGCTTTTCGCCTTTTTGTTTTTTCAAGGATTTAACAACTTCGCTACGGTTGTTAGACTGCGCGTTGGTAGCTTGGATCTTTTGATTAAAATCTTCGGCGAACAATTGCTCTACTCCTGCTGATTCGCCCTCCGTAGTTACCGCCACATAGTGCGCTAAAGCGAAGTCTGCTGTAGAAAGGTTAACATTTGTTTTTGTTGCTTTTGCTCCAGGTCCTTCAGCTGCCATAGCGAAAGTGGATACTGCGATTAAAGCTGCTGCTGCGAATGTTTTTACTAATGCCTTCATAATGTCTTTATTTTATTGTGTTAGTTTTTTTTATCTTTTCTTATTTGTTGATTCAAAACTACAACGCAATACGCCCCTAACCTATCGGCTTTAGACTAATGACCAAGAAAACTCGGTGAATGGCGGGAATGGGGAGGTGAAAGTTTACGAATATAGAACAGTTCTGATTGTACCATACTTCAGCATCAACAGTATCACAGACCTTTAAGGTCTGGATTATGCTGGCTTCTTTTCCAATCGGGATCTTAGACCGATCATAAAAAAAGCCAACATACCAAATAAAACGGTTATCCAGGGCGTAAACTGTACGCCCTTAGACACAATGATCAAACCACCTACGGTGGTTCCTAGCGTTACGCCTAAGTTGCCAAATGATGTAGCCAAACTATTGGCAAATTCCATCGCCTCTGGTGCAGATGAAATCATATAAGTAGAGGCATTTAAGAAACTTGGAGAATATAGAAAACCCCATAATACGATTACCAGAATTGTAGCCATAGTATTGCCTCCCGAAAAATGCAGGAGTATAGGAACTATTATAGTCCCCGAAAGAAAAAAAACAGTTGTGTGTGTTATGTTCTTGTTTAATAGTTTACCGGCTGTCCAATTAGCAAATACACCGATAATACCGAATACAAACAGCATATAGCTGACCATGGTTCCGTCCATATCTTTGGCTTTATTTAGATAATCGGCAAAGTAACTATAAGTGGAAAACCAAGCCGCAATCATAAAGAAATTCATTAATGTACTTACAATGAACATCGGTTTTTTCAATATTTTTAACTGACTTCCATAAGATTTTTTTGCTCTCACAGGCATTGCCGGCAATACAAAGTGAATAGCCAATAATGCCACAATGCTGATGATAGCCTGTACTATAAACGAATATTCCCAAGAAAAAATGTTGGCAATATAAGTAGCGAACGGAACAGTTGTTACCATTGCAATAGCAACACCGCTGAACACGATACTCATCAATTCATTTTCGTTCCGTTTATTACCCTGTGAAACCGCTACGGATAAAGCTGTAGCGATATAAACAGGCTGTAAAAATGCAGGTAATATCCTTACAAGCATTAATAGCCAAAATGGTGGTGAAAATGACGATACAATTCCTGTTAACAGAAAAATAAAAATCGCTGTCATCATCACTTTCTTTCGGTCAAATCCTGATAACAACAAAGTCATAAAAGGTCCAGTAAGCGCAATCGCTAACGCAAATCCTCCCAACAGATAGCCAGCCTTATCAATGCCGATTTGGTAATGCTCCGCTATTTGCGGCAAAATACCAATGATACCAAATTCAGTTGTTATAATAGCTAAAAAGCCTAATGCTCCTGTGTATGCGTACTTCTTCATCTTAAAATTCTATTTTTCTAAGCTTTTGGTTATAAATTCAGCAATTTCTTTCGTTGCTAATTGTGTTTCAGGCAAAAGAATTCCCATATGCATAAAGCCATGAACCATGTCTTTATATAAACTTTTTTCAACGGATACTTCTGAATTTTTCATGTTCTGGGCTAATTTCTCGCCCTCATCTCTTAATGGATCATGTTGTGCTAAAATGACCAGAGTTTCTGGAGTTTCTTTGAAATCTTTGATTAAAACTGGAACAGCTAAAGGATTTGTCTTGTCTTCTTTCGATTTTAAATACCAATTCCAGGCCTGTAATCCCCACGCTCTAGTTAAGATTGGACCATTTTTATAATTTTCCCAAGAGGCTGTACCTAATGAGTTATCAGAAGCAGGATAAATTAAAACCTGAAATTTTAATTGACTTCCGAATTCGAGAGATAAGGCTGTTGCCAACGCTCCGCCCGCACTGTCGCCAATGACCCCGATTTTTTGAACATCAATTCCAAGATTTTTTGCATTATTGATTAACCATGCTGTAGCATCTTTACAATCGTTTAATCCTGCAGGAAAAGGATTTTCAGGAGCGAGACGGTAATCGACAAAAAGGAGGACTGCTTCCGTTTCATTACTCAATTTTCGAGCAATTGCATCATGAGTTTCATAACCACCAGAAATAAACCATCCTCCATGAATGTAGATAATGGCAGAAGAATTTGATGTTTTGCCTTTAGGGCGGTATAATCTCACAGGAATTTGATGATTTTTTGAAGGGATATTAAATTCCTCGATGCTGAAAACAGCTTCTTTCGCTCCACTTAATTGTTGAGCCATCGCATCATAACTTTTCCGGCTTATATCTAAAGGGTTTTTGCCTTGAAATACCTGTATAGTTTCTAAATGACTTAAGATTTCTTTAATTTTCGGTGTGAGTTGCATAGTCGTTTCCTTTTTGATTGTGCTAGTGGTCTTACATGAAATAGTTCCAAGAATTATTATCGATAATAAAATTTTTCTCATGTTTATTGATTTTGATGGAACAAAATTAATTTGAAACAATAAATTTGCATAGTATACAGCTAATTGTATGGTACTAACAAATTTGTAAGTAATGGGAAAAAGAAAAGAGAATTCGACTAATTTGTTGAATGAGAGTTATATCATGGAAAGCTGTGATCTGACTTATGCCATTTGCAAAATTGGTGGTCGTTGGAAACTGCTTATTCTTTGCAAATTAGAAAATGGGAAATTGCGTTTCAGCGAATTACGCAATCAGATTAATGGAATTACTGAACGAATGCTTACACTCCAATTACGTGAAATGGAAAAGGATGGCTTGGTAAAACGTACCGTTTATGCAGAAGTACCTCCAAGAGTGGATTATGAGTTGACAGAAATTGCCAAAGAACTGGTTCCTATATGGGCAAAATTGAGTAAATGGGGAGCAAAACATAAAGTTCTAGTAAGTGAAAGCCCCATTTAACAGCAAAGCTAAACCAGCCGTTTCGGGTATCCGTAAAAGAGGACAACAAAGGATGCTGCGAATGTTTACTAGACCCACCTGTACTTCACGAACAGCATAAGTTTTTTGTATTAAAACTACAGTTATTAAAAATAATAAAACTATTTTAAACTGGCTATTGTTCTTCCAATACAAAGCGGCTACAAGCAGCCTTTCGAAAGAAAGATTCAACATAAAAGTTGGCGTCGTACAGTGAAAATCCAATAGTCTTTAAAAACATTGGATGACGAAACAAAAAAGAGGAAACGATAGGAAACATAAAAATACTGTACAAATAAATGCTAAGAGAAAGGGTCTGATGAGAATCAGGCCCTTTTGACGTAAAAAAGCCACATCCCTCGATATAGCTTTACAAAATAAAGTGACCATTAGGCTGCTCGATTTTTTATTACTGCTCACAAAATCTATAGTTTTTTTGATCAGAGAGCCTTTTTAGATATAATCTTCTTTCGCCATAATAGGTATCAATCCGATCAATTACAGCGATTGGGGAATCAATAACCATCCTCCGATAGATGGTATCATTCCGCACAAAATTATGCGTATCGTTAAAAACAAGAATATCTAACAGTCCGCTATTATCTCCGCAATTTTTCCAAATGGAATTTATTAAACTCTTGTTTTTGCAAGAATAAAGAAAAACGCTTAAGCCCAAAATAACAAGGAGAGATTTTAGTTTCATCGTAAAACTACTTTGTATACTATATACTATGGCAATAATAAGTAATTTTTCTAAACTTTTTTAATCTCCGCTTTGCAGAAAAGTTTTCTGAAAATGGGTTAAAAAGCTTTAAACCTTTAAAATCTCAAGAAAATAAGTGCTCATAAGTAATAATAAAAATACGGCCAATGTTGTGCCACAGGTCAGACTGCGGCACAACATAAATATTAGTCATTTTTTGCTACGAAAAGATCATCAGCCCCCTCGTTGATAGGGATATACAATCTTTCCCAGCTTTTTGAATGAACCATTTGCCAGCTATGCCCAGTACCTTTCAAATCTTCAGCCAAAAGAATTGTACCAGGTTTGATCAAAAAAGTTGAGCCATCGCTGACTTTAAACCTGATTTTACCCTTTAGCGTAACCACATATTGTCTTCTTGGAGCTGGATGAGCATTTTTCTCCCATTCTTCGGTCTTATTGCTTGTCCAAAATGTACTCGTATTGGCGTGTTTTAATGTTGGAATAAAGCCTTTTTGAAACGAGCAGGTTCCATCTGGATTATTGATCAATCGTACCGCAGGCATTTCACCTTCAGCTTCCACCTTTACCTCCTTAATTTTCCCATGACCTTCTTGCGCTTTCACAGCGTTTAAGCTTGATGCTGCCAGTACGCAAGCAATAGCTAGTTTGGATATCATTTTCATTTTGTAATCTTTGAAATTATTATTTTGTTGTTTTAATTTTAGAATTCATAAACCGTGTCGTGCACCATCATCCGTTCAAAATAGGGTTTGTATTTAGCGACAAGGGCGAGGTGGCCCGGTAGTTTACCATAAGCCTCCAGTTCTTCCAGCGTCGCAAATTCCATGGACGCATTGTAGGTAAACGAGTTGTCCAATACCGCTCTTGGTGAAGAAGCAGCAGGCTTGCCATAACGTACATTTTTGACATAGGGAAGCTTTTTAAGACCTTCAAAAAACTGTTTAAACTCTTCTACCTGTTCAGCAGACAAGTCAGGTTTTAGCCAAAAAAGCAAATAGTGGAAATACACTTTTTTTGTTTTCGCTTTTTTCTCTTTTGCCATCAGTGAGGTGGACGCAAAGCTCATAACACCAGCAGTACCTAGTGTAAGGATAAAATCTTTCCTTTTCATGTTATTGCTATTTAATTAAAATCAATTCTATATTTAAGCACAAATGCCCACTTGTGATCAGTTACCACAGCTTGATCCGCAGCATTTAAATTATAGATCGGACGATTTTGCGCATCAAAAGTCAGCCGGCTACTATTACCGTGCATCAGTAGCGAAATACCTGCATCATAAATTAGACTTTTGTCTTTCAACGAGTTGTAGTCCCCTACTTGTACAGAAACTGCTGGCTGCAGCTGCAAATTATGTTTGGATGGATTGAAATAAGGAAGTGTACCGCCGACCTGTGCGTAAAATGTATTTCCCGTGCCAGCATTTGGCAAGCTATTTCCCGCACCATTCAGGCTTGCATTGGCCGCATCGATACCTGTCGCGGGGTTGTTTGTCCCTGCAAAGCGGAGATAGTTAGGACCATAATCGCTGTGCATGGCCATACCATAGGCACTAATCGAAGTTCCTTTCTCTTTGTCGATGGGCGCATCATAGATGATATCCGCTGCAAAATTGCGCATATCGTCATTTTTGGTCATCTGCTGTTCATCCAGATGCCAAAGGGCATTGTGCATATACTCAAATCCAGCCCCTATGCTGAGCACATCTTTTTTACCGAGATATGTACCCGAATTAAATGGCGTTTCGTTACTCTCTTTATCGTGAAATGCGTAGCGGAAGTAGCCTGACACATCTTTGCGCGCTTCATTTTTGCTAAAGGTGGCCTTATTTAATTTTGGATCAGCACTGGCGGCGGAATATGGATCGGCAAGTACCACCCGATAGTCAAATTTTCCAAACTGCCCTTTTGCATAGATGCTCATTTCACGCACCACCATATCAGTCGCCCCAGTATTGGATGTCGCATACAAAGGCAAATCGTAAAGCAGTGTATTGAGTGGTCCTGTTGTAAATCGGGAAAGACCACGCCAGGTCGAACGGCCGCCACCGATCGCAAGTTTGGGACTGAAACTATATTCCGCATAGGCATCCAAGAGATCCATATACGTATTCGTCTTGCTGTTGACGTTTACATTAGTAGGCCCCATCTGTAATACAAACAGTAAATTTTCGGTAGGCTTGTAAGTCATCTTCGCCCTAACACGCCGCAGAGAAAGATCAGATACATTCGAAACGGATTCGTTGTTTACCAAACTCCCCGGATTGAGCTGGCTATATCTCGCCCACAGCTCAGCGTACCCGCTGAAGCTGATATAACGTGTATGCTCCTTATTTAAGAAATGAGTAAGTTTTGGATTTCCAAAATCATTGGTTTGCGCCTCGGCGAGCTGTGCGCTACCTAGTCCCAAACTGAGGAACAATGCCAAGGTAAGCTGTTTTCTATTCATGATTCAACCTAATTTTGTTTTTTTTGATAAGTCAAAATTAGGCTGAATATGGCGGTGATATTATTAGAAAACCATTAGAATTTTTAGGTTATTCAAGCCCCTTTGCATAGGCAAGTTTAAGTTCAACTGAAAACACAGTTCCTACATGGAGAGTTGAACTAACCGATACGGTACCCTGATGCATCTCAATAATCCGCTGAACAATTGAGAGACCGATGCCATGTCCCTCTTTTGAAGGCGTACCCGCCACACGGTAAAACAAATCAAAGATATGCGGGATATCCTTGCTGTCTATTCCGATACCATGATCTATTACCTGCACCTTCGCTACGGTTTTATTTCTGGAGAGCAATACCTGGGCATGCCGATCGGCACTATATTTACAGGCATTCTCGATCAGATTAGCAAAGGCCACTTTCAAGAGGTAGGCATTTGCAGAAACCCAAATTTCTTCTTCGTCGATTGCTGCATCTGCATCAAAAGAGATACTCACCCGATATTCTTTATTTTTCTCTAAGACGACTAATTTCGCTTCAAGCAGTATTTCGTCCAGTCTGATTTCTTCAAAATTTACCTGCGAACTATCGTAGTTTGCCCGGGCAAAATCCAGCAAGGCTGTCGAAAGTACCGTAGCCTCTTTCGCATCGAGCAATGCCCTATCAATAGAGGCACAATACTCATCCACATTGGTATTCAGCTGCTGCGCCAACTCCAGTTCGGCGATCATAGCTGCCAAAGGTGTTCTAAACTCGTGTGAAATAATGGATACAAAATGGCGCTGGTTGTTGAAAGATTTTTCCAACCGATTGAACGTATTGTTGAATGTTTCGATAAGTTCTGAGAGTTCGTCTTTCGCATTACTATAGCTGACACGCGTGCTCAAGTTGTGTTCGGACACATCCTTGATCTGATGTATAATGTAATTGATTGGCTTAAGAATATAACGTGCAAATAGAAATGAAGAGAAAAAAATAAAAAACAGGGCAACAACATAGATCGTTATCAAAATATTTTTTAGCCGTTCCATATGTGCAAAGCCCGTTAGATCGTACGCATGTCCGATCAAGAAAAAAGGCTTGCCCTCAAACTGATAGTTCAAGCCCATATACAATTCTTTACCTTTTTCCCAAGTTAAAAAACTAGACCTTTTGATCGACTCTAATCTAACATCTGGATATGTCGGTTCGCCTATATCCGAAAAAACCACCCTATTCTGCTGGTCGAAAACAGTAATCTGCGCTTCGTTGATTAGTTTTTTGTTTTGTTCGTGAATTTTTCTGATCTGATTTTCCTGTACTTTAGCATCAAAAATAATTTCTGCGCGCCATATGATCTTATAGCGCAGCCGGTCCACAAATTCTTCCTTTCTATTTAGTTCAGAAAAGAAATAAACCGCATACGCGAATAGAAACAAGATGATAGCCGACGAGAACGTAAATACCAAGGAGGTTCTATTGACAATCTTCATTCTTTATTGGATAAAACAAATCCATGTCCGGATTTCGTATGAATCAATTTTGGTGAAAAATCGCGGTCTATTTTTTTACGTAAATAATTGATATATACGTCAATATAATTCGTTCCAGTATCAAAGTTTTTGCTCCAGACATTACGTGCTATCTCATCCTTACTGAGCATGGTTTCCTTATGCTTCAAAAAGAAGTGGAGGAGATCAAACTCTTTGGGAGTCAACTTGATAAGTTGTCCCTGACTATGAACCTGCTTACTCCGGAGATCAATACTGATACGATCATAGGTCAGCATACCTTGAATCTCTTCTTCACTGATTTCCCTGTGCCGCTTGAGCAAGACAGCGATACGTGCAAAAAGTTCACGTATTTCAAAAGGTTTCACCATATAATCATCGGCTCCCGCGTCAAAACCAGATATTTTTTCATCGATACTGCCCAATGCCGTGAGCATGATGATCGGAATTCTGGGGTAAGCCGCACGCATCTGTTTACTGAGCTCTATGCC
Organism: Sphingobacterium sp. 2149; assembly: GCF_031455655.1. Lineage (NCBI taxonomy): Bacteria > Pseudomonadati > Bacteroidota > Sphingobacteriia > Sphingobacteriales > Sphingobacteriaceae > Sphingobacterium > Sphingobacterium sp. 2149. Next base: position 93,475 of record NZ_JAVDTD010000005.1, read on the forward strand.
ATTCATTCTTGGTAACATGATGTCTATGATAAGTAAATCATAGTCAACAGATTTGGCTTCTTTGATCGCTGATTCCGCATCACCAAAAACATTGACCAGGTAGCCCTGACTTGCCAATCCTTTCTTCACACTTGAAGCAACACGTACATTGTCTTCCACGACCATAATCTTCACCATTCTAGCGCTCTTGTATGTATCTAATCAATTATTGCTGGACAAAGTTAGTGATTTTTTAAAATGACAGGACAATTCGGTTTCAACTCATTAAAGATAACAGCAGTATAATCAAAAATGCAATCCCCTCTTCATATCGCGCACCCGCCATGAGCTTTAGACAACGGTCAGTAAAACTCGGTAAATTTATCGCTATTGCTAAAATGGCATGGTTACCACTCGCGAATTATATTGACCTTTTTTAATCTCAAATAAAACTGCATACCCACCAGCCCCATCGCCGTTTACAGTACTGATGTATAAAATATCATTTGAGTCATCATAGTAGCATGTTGCAAACTCGTTGTTTACATTAAATAGGTTTTCAATTTCCTTCGCTGGGATCTGGATAAATCTTCCCTTTATAGTAGCTTGAATAGAGGTGTAATGGCTTGTAGGGATTTCGCCATCTGTTCCCCAGACCTGCTGCCCTCTAAATTTATCTACAACGGCATAGCCATCATATTGAGTCGATGAAAAATCACCTTTATTTTTTTCATAATCGAAACGATCTGAATTTATTTGCACGATTATATCTTTTGTCATAAATTTTGCTGTGCCTTCATCAGAAAATACAGTAGGGATCTGCTTATAGGATTCGATATATTTAATTCTCGAATTGTGTACATATCCAGTGATGCTCTTGTTATGGTTGTCGGTATAATCAACAATTACCCAATCGCCAAACGTTTCATCAGTAAATGCATAAACAATTTCATCAGCAGCAATTTTTGAAACAATCGCACTATTAACTGTAGCTTGTTTCCTCACATTTACATAGCCTTCTTTGTCAATGATTTTTGCAAATTGAGCCGAGGCTAATTGGCATACTGTGAGAAAAAGTAGTACTAAAAGATATTTGTGATTCATTTGGTATAAGTTATTTATTACTGATAATATTCCTTTATTTCAAGCGAATCTTTGTTTTTGTAAGAACGACTGTATAATTTCCACTAATAAAAATAGTCATCGTAACGAATATTATTTTTAGTATATTGACTGTTATCATATGTTCCGTCCTCATTAAAGGTTTCATAGATCGCGGGACTTTGTTTCTTTTTCTCATTTCCATTGGCATAAAATTCAGTAAAGGTGCCTGTCACCATGTTAGCGATATGAGCTATCTGACCATCTTCATAGTATACTTTTGAGACGCTAAACCACAATGCTTATTTTTATTCAAAGCCCCCCTCCTTTCAAGCTTTTGTTCAGTACCAGGATAATCTTCTCTATAATATGCTTTAACAATATCACGTTCACCTTCGATAAGTAAAACGTCACCCGCATATACTGTAAACTTTTTTGCTATTGATTTTTCAATTGTATGCTTGGTTCTTTCATCTCCCTTCACTACAGTAACCGTTCCGTGAATAAAGCTATACTTTATCGAAATATCTGCGTTTTGATTGTCATATTTAAAAACATAAATCCCATCTTTGAGTACGACGCTTTTCTTCGTAGCCTGATCAACAACGCTCACGTTACGGAAAAATAATTGATCCAAATTTCCATTTTAACATTTAGTGTATTGGTTAGCTGGCGAAGGCTGAACGGCATTATTCACGTTCGAGGATTACTTGGACATAACCGTCTTTCTGCTGATAGCTGACGTCATCGAGCTTTAGTTGCTCAATTGTTGTCCCACCACAATTCTGATTTCTTGTCGTATTAATTGTGAATGGAAAAGATTTTATGGTCGACAGAAATTTATATTGTATAAATCCCTCAGTCCACCCCACTTTAGGAAGTATAACGCGATCGTCGTTTCGTATCTCATACTCAACGAGTTTGTTTTCACGATTTCCTAGTTCTTGGCGAAATTCGAAGTTATCTTTATGCAGTTGGCCAGTTGTAATTAAGTTCTTTCCTTCAAGATTGACAAACTCAAAAACGACGAGCTCGGGAGGTGTGAAACAATCTTTTTTTTTACATGCCACCATCGTTAGATATAAAAATGCGACTATCATGTATTTATGCATCATGTTCATAAAATAATCTTAAAATCGGTAATTTGGTGAAAATCTATAATAACATACAACTATGTGACTAAAATTATGCCAGAAAGAGTCTATACTTTTAGAGTTGTAGCATTAGATAGTAAGGGTCTGCTATGATGTTATGCTATTCAGTAATTCACCTTTAAAAAAGTAGACTTTTGTTAAATTCACTTTAGTAAGTATTTTAGTATAAAGGTAAAATAAATGATAATTTTAATAGATTTGACATAAAGGTTAATTACCATGAAGAATAGTACAAAGATCACAAATGCAAGCATAGAGTCCGCGGGTTTACCAAAGGATGCTAAGCAAGCCATTGCTGAATATATATGGAATGGATTTGATGCTAAGGCTACAGCAGTATCCATTGCTATTAGGAGTAATGAACTTGGCTACATCGAACACATTAGCATCAGTGATAATGGAGAAGGGATAGCACCGGATACATTGGACTATTCATTTGGCAACTTTCTGGATTCACTCAAGAAAGCGCAACCCAAACGTACTTCCTATACACGGGGCAAAAAGGGAAAAGGGCGATTCTCATTTTCCCTTTTTGCCACCCGTGCCACTTGGCATACTGTGGTGGCGCAGCGTCAGGGTCTGATAGCGTACACATTAACCATAAACAGAGATACTAAAGAAACATACGATAGCTCTGAATCGCTCCCATCCCAGTCGGAGCATACAGGAACTACTGTTTTACTCGATGGAATATTTGGCCTAAATGCTATGACATTCGAGTCGGAAGATTTTAAGGATTTTCTGGCACAGGAATTTGGCTGGTTCTTGTATCTAAATAAGGAGATGGGCTACAATATCACCATAAATGGTAATCCGATCGCCTATCAGCAGCTGATTCAGGAGACTGATGAAACCTCAGTCACGATATATAGTCCCCAAGAGAATTCGTTCGTATTTAAGATTAATTATATCCGATGGAAATATTCTATTGGGGACCGTTACTATTATTATTTCCTGAACAGTCATAAAGTGGAGGTAACCAAACTGCTGAGTAGTTTTAATAATAATGCTATTGAATTTCACCATTCGGTTTATGTAGAGTCTGCTTTTTTTGACAGTTTTGAAATGTCAGATATGACGCTATCTACTGAAGGAAACTTATTCAGCGAGAAAGAACAACAAGTAGTATATCGCAAGCTCTTAGCCGAATTACGTGATATGCTGGAAAGGAAACAGAAGAAATATGTCCGCGAAAAAGCGGTGGATATCAAATTAGAAGAACTCACACAGAAGAATCTTTTACCCCACTACGGGCATGCTGATTCTGATAGCGATCGTAAGGCCAAGTTACTCCAGCTGGTGCAGGAGCTCTACATTGCTAATCCACGTGCTTTTGTCGGTATCAAAGCTGATTTAATTAGGACATACTTAGGCTTCTTGGATCTCTTGCTACAAACAGATCGTAAAGCAGAGATATTACCCATCATTGAGCAGGCAATCCCCCTATCGGATAAAGAACGGGAAAGGATAGGAATGATATTACGGTAACAACATGAATAGATTGCAGTAAACTTCTCATCTTCTTCCAGTATGACTTGTCAAGAACCCATCAAAATTTATAGTAAGATGTTCTATCTTTATCCTCAACTGATCGCAATAATCGTTGTCGGTCTCTTTACATCACAGTCTATTGCCCAAGAAAAGCTAAAAGTCAATTATAAATACCTAACCTATCTCCCTAAAAATTACCATACAGATACGTCCACACATCCATTGGTTATCTATCTTCACGGAGGATCTCAAAAGGGCAATGATCTTGAAAAATTGAAGATCTATGGCTTACCGTATTTAGTAGATCAAGGAAAGGAATTTGATTTTGTAATGGTTGCACCACAATGTCCGGAGGGTAGATATTGGTCTACGGAAAATTGGTTCGACTCGCTTTACAATGAAATAACCTCAAACTACCGCATCGACAAGCGTCGCGTTTATGTGACTGGAATAAGTATGGGTGGATATGGAACCTACGCTGCAGCACTGGATCATCCCGAAAAAATTGCGGCAATTGTCCCATTGTGTGGAGGAGTAAATGATAGCGATACTACTCGCATTTGCACGCTCAGAGACATCCCCATCCTGACCTATCACGGAACGGCGGATGACCAAATCTCCATATATGAAACAGAAAGGATAGTCAAATCTCTAGAGGAGTGCAATGGTGAAATTATTTTCCACCGTCTTACAGGAAAAGGTCACAGCATCCAGTACCTCTATGAAACTGAGCCCTGGATTTATGAATGGTTGTTGATGCACCGCAAGGCGATAAATAACGAATAACTTTACATCCACGCTATTATGCTATATTCCAATCTTTATTTAAAATTATCTCGGGATTGCTTTTAACGGCTTCATCGGTTAGATTTTTCACTATAAAAACGTTACCGATTAGGCGAAAACGATAAGTCTTTGCTATCGTTTGGATATATACTGAAGCAGTATATCCCTTGTAATAAGAATGTTTTACGTTAATAGCGACTATATCTTTAAAAAAAATAGTAGTATGCTGAAATAGATAAAAAAAGCACACAGTACCCTCTTTTATTATATAAGATGGCATAAATTTCTCATAAAACGGAGCCATATTATTGACCTTTAACAGATTTTCCATATCTTGTTTCTGACAGCGAATTAATTGACTGCGGATAATTATTAATCATTTTTTTTACAAAAAAAATGACTGGAGTAACAATCATTAAGGCAAAGCCAAAAAGAACCAATGTATAGATATAGCTGTCGCTTATCCTTGCATTATAACGATCGTCACCCAAAATTGCTTTTCCATAAGACATCGTTTCCATCATTGTTCCGACGAAAAAAACAACCGGAAGTATAAGCGTTACCGACAGCATAATGCCAATAATGATTCGACTTCGCCGTAGTAAGCCATCTGTAAAAAACTCTTTCCCTGTTTTGCTTTAATGTTCATAAACTTGCTTTAGTAGCCCCGCATGTCCAAAAAGATTTGTATACAAGTTATACTGCATATCCGATTCCAATACACTCATTTAAACTTACCTAAAGTTTTATCTGCCTAATCCACCGTTTAATAATCGACAACTAGCATTTGTGATTTGTTTTAAAAATTCAATTACCATAAGAAAATATTGCTAATGTCAGTAAAGCGGCTTTAGCCACACTACCAGGGAACTCGGGGGCTACATCTAGTTACTTGATAGAAATCTTTAAATGTTGACTAGATGAATACATTCTTTGCAAGTTCGAAGAGGTGTGCTTCCGATTCGTAAAAGTGCATCATGTACCCCGCTGTGTTGGGAAAAAGGATAAGATCTCCAATTTCCGGATATTTCTGCAGCTTAATTTGTCGTTTGAGAATCAACTCTTGTTCGAGACAATAACTCCCGACAAGATATGCATAACAGGGCTCATCTGAATCATCGACTTGCTGTTTGGGTAGATGCAGAGGATCCAATAAAAAGTCGGCACTCGAACTACGCAACTGTGTACGGTTCATTTCCAACCCCACAAGCAGACGACCCTCGCTATCTTTCTTGCGAAAGGCCACCTTTGCCAACGTACAACCTACTTGATCCAACAATGAACGGCCAGGTTCCATGCGTAATTCCAGCCTCCGATCTGTAAAGAGTCGGTGTATTGGGAGCCCATAGATGTTGGAATGGGCTGTAAGAATATGCTCTAATAATTTTTCCTTATGGATATCATTGAAATATGGATATACAGTAGGTTCGCCATAAAGCTTATCCTCGATCTTGACCATACCTAAGGCATCATTCTGGTAAGTAAGTTCAGGTCGATTGCCGAGTACGGCTTCACGTAATGCTGTATGAAAGGATAACCATTCTTGGTGCGATTTAAGATAATTCATCAGGATACCTCCGCCAATATCGAGCGATCGCGTGTGTATTCCTAAGTCATACAATGCATCAATCACCTGTACTGACTGTTCAATGGCAGCGATACGTTCGTCAATTGAATAGCCATTAAGATGAAAATGCAGTCCGTTGTATTTGAGGTGAGGATAGATTTCTGCCAAACCTTCAATGCGTTCTGCAACGCTATCGATAGCAAAGCCAAAACGTGTTGGTAATCGTTGGCCATTGACATGAAATCCTCCTACACGTATGTTAATTAGCAAGGTTTTTCCAAACATTGCGGCAACATCCTGTGCTAATTCCAACTCATCTTCGTTATCCAGTACAACGGTGACATTATGCTTTAATGCCAATTCAAAGAGCTGTCGATTTTTGACTGCAGCAGTCAGCACGAGTTGCTCACTGGCTATTCCTGCGTCAAGGCATTGCTGCAGTTCCCTAAAGCTTGCGGTATCCACACCTTGGCCGGCATCCGCCACGGCTTGAGCAAGTTGCAGGCATTTATTTGCTTTACGGGCGAAGAATATCTTGTGAATGACATTATACTTATTTAGTACAGTCTGGTAAGCATGTATATTTTCATTTAGAGGCTTAAAGTGATGTATATTGACTGGTGATCCGTATTGTTCAATTCGTTCAAAAAGTTCTTTCGGCTCTTTGGTAAGATGATTTACCCAAGGATGCAGAATGGGTGTTAAGGGAAAAAATGTTGTGTTCATGCTGTATTTCTATAGTGTTCGGATTGTATCGTCTACCCAATAACAGGAGGTATCGTTTTTTGTTCGTGACAAGCTGTCGTTGTCGAAGAATACGCCTTCGGTATTCGCGCCATAGCAGTAAATGGGTACCCTGGCTAAGGTATTGCACTTGCCGCGCTTGTCCATGGACAAAGTACCAGGGAAATAAGCTTCATTTTGATGGGGACAAATTAGCCCTTGGCTCAAAAGTGTATCATATAAAGCAGCATTATGCTGATGTAAGGAGGGTCTGCCTATGCGTGCATCGATTAAGGTATTAAAAGATGTAGCTTTCCCATTTTCGTCACAAACGACGAAAACACTCCCCACTTCTTGCCATCGAATGGTCGGCTTTTTTAACGGCACGAAACGGATGATACCCGCTCTTGCCAAGGCTAATATTTTTTCCATATTGGCAATTGGTGGACCATAGCTTACGCGGTTGAAAGCACCGAAATAATACTGATCCAACTGCTGCTGCGAATTGCCGGTAAACCCTACGGAAGAATATAATTCAGCAATAGATGGACATATCTCAGACCAGACCGAAGCAGCCGCCATTAATGGGCTATTCTGTTCACCTCGTTGTGCCTCCTCAATATTCTCCTCAATATAACGCAATATTTCTTCTTCACTCGTTAAGTTGGGTTTTAAAAGCTTGTGCAATGTAAAACGGTGTTGTAAAGGAATCGCATTGATTAAACTTTGTAGATGTTCGAGGTCGTTCTCGTTGAATTGGACAGCATAATAACGGAGTTGGATTTCCTGCTCGATTATTGGGAGGACATCTTTCTCAAAATCAATTTTCGTTGGCTGTTGCATCCATAATTTAAACTTCGAAGCGTTCAATAAATGTAGAGGGCGTTTTTTTTGATACTGTGGACCACGACAAAGTATAGGTAGGGAAGTTCTTGAAAAGGAATAGATCAATGGCTCCTTTCCTGAAGGACAATATTCTCCATTCTCAAAGGTGCCGCCCCTCCCTTCAGTAAGGGCCAATGCAATGTCGATGAAAGTAAGTCCCATGCCGGTAATACCTACTTTGGAATCCGAAGCGATATCGTCATATTTTGACACTGGATACGGACTTCTGATATAACTTACCGCTGGAACCTCAGATTCATTGATTAGCGGCGTGTTATTGTAACAATGTCCTGTAGCGAGCAATATACTTGCGACGTCCCAACTCCCCGTGTTGGTTTCAATCCTTGCCTTAGAATTCTGTTCCGCTATTGCCACAACGGGTTCTGCGATAAGCTGAAGTTGGACATTTGCGGGGAGCTGCCGCATCGTCTCCTTAGCTACCCACTGCAAATAATAGCCCACCAAAGCTCTCGAAGCAAAGTCAGTTGGCTGGACATCTGTATCTATACACTTCACCTTACTGAGCCACTCCATAAAATTTTGTTGATCTTCTTTCTGACTATACTTATCATGAAAAGCATTCAAATGGCCAATACAGTAATTAATTAACAGGTAATCAGGTTGGTGTATGCTGTAGTTTGGGCCGCATCCAAATAGCTCATCGTTGTTGAACCATAGCACTTTATAGAATTTTGTAGCTCGGTCTATACGCACACGGTTAACGAAATGATTGAGGCCATACAAGCCCTTCGGCCCACCCCCAACAATGGCAATTGTATTATCCCCGTGTTGCTGCAATTTTTTTTGCTCTCGTTCTTGATAATAGGAATATAGGTCTTGTTGTGGATTAATGTGTTGCGTATTCCAAATCATACCAATACTTCTTTAAATGTCTGCTGCACCCATTCCTCATTGTATATGGTATCGAGATAGCGCTCGCCACTATCCGGAAAAAGTAGCACTACTGAAGAGTTTGTCGGGATCTGCTTTTTTAATTTATGGAGTGCAGCTACTAGCGCTCCAGAAGAACCTCCGATGAGCATACCTTCGCGTTCGCGCAACAATTCACAACCTTTTACAGCTTCAAGATCTGAAACTAATGTATAATGATCAATCTGATGTTTTTGCAAAAACGCAGAGGGATGGCTTGCTCCCATTCCAGGAATATTTCTAGCGTTCGGCTTATTTTCAAATAGAATGCTACCCACTGCGTCAACGGCAATCAACTTGGTGGTAGCAGATGCTTTCTCAATCGCGTCGGCAATGCCACGGATTGTACCACATGTACTGGTGGCAACCAGCATATAATCGGGGGCGGCATTGAGTTGACTGGTTACTTCACGAAATATACCTTCATGCGCAATATGCACATTTGGATTACCGTACTGATTCGTCCAATAACTATTGGGAACTTTATCCAAAAGGTCCTGCACTTTTTTTAGACGGTTGCCGAGGTAACCCTGATTCTCATCTTTTTCATTTACCTCGACGATGTTTGCACCGAAAGCATTCAAAAGTTTCCTTGCGTGCTGGTTAATATGCGGGTCTACAACAATGTAAGAATCGAGGCAAAGCAACTTACAGAGCCGCGCCAGTGCAATACCCATATTTCCAGAGGAAGATTCAATAATAGTCGTTTCGTTATTAATATCACCTTTTCGAATGGCTTCAAGTAAAATGTTTGTAGCCGACCTATCTTTTACACTACCACTAGGATTACCCATTTCCATCTTCGCATAGATTTGCATACCTAAACTGGAACTGAGCGAAGATAGCGATGTTAATTGCGTATTTCCTATTCCCAATGCCAGGGTACTTATTCCCTTTACCTCACTTATTTGTAAGCCCATAGTTTTATATCTTCAGTTTTACCCTTAATGGTGACAATACGCTCCAAAAAAAATGCCGCATGCGCTATGAAATCAATATACAGGTAAGTATATTGTGCAAAGGGAGGTTTATACGGAGACCGACAGGTATTTGACCGCGTAGATGGGGTATTACCCTCGCGCTCCAAATTCACTAGGTCAGTCTTGATGATTGTTCAAATTTAAAAATTACTTTAGCGCGCCTATCATCATCAAAGTGTAAGAGATCTGTTGAAATTAAAATCTTTAAATTTAAAGGTTGCTTTAAAAGTAACTCTTTCTTAGCTTAGCAACTTGCGCGTAATAGCTCGTAATCTCAAGTTTCTAAAAATCATTATAGTATTTTTACACTACTTAATCGGTGTTTGATAAGAAAGGATAAAATCAATTTCAGCAGTATATATTAAAACGAACAAAAAAATTTTATTATTTATTTACCTTTTGACAACGGTAAACTTTGCTCTTGCTCAAAAAGCCAAAGTTGTGGTCCTTGGTGTTGGCCATTCTTCCCAGCTCATTAATTACAATCAGCAGCCGGCAGCTATACGAGCTTTTATTGACAGAGTAAATCCATCTGCGATCTGCATTGAAAGATCTCCGGAAGAATTCTCAAAAAATGATTTTTATGAATTTACGTATGAACAACAGTTTACAATAGTTCCGTACGCAATAGAAAAAAACATCACATTACATCCTATAGACTGGTTGCCTTCTGACCAGGATATAGATCTCGCTTTTGGTCTAAAAGAATTAGAAGTGCATAGATTTGTGAGACAAAATACTGGATTTCTTGGTTTCACAACATTCACCGAGAAGAAAGATTTTGAGAATGGTTTGTATTTTGCAGATGAAAAAATACATATTGATAGTATTGCTTCATGGTATAAAAGCTACCCTGAAAAAACTAACTTCGACTTTCCTAGACGTTTATTCTTATATCGAACTTTTCTTCAGTCAAAGCGAATACAAAAAGTACTCGAAATTAAAAAAAGCTCTGATACAGTGCTGGTTGTAATTGGAGCTTTTCATAAAAATGATATTGAGAAAAACCTGAAAGAAAATGGATACGAAATTATTCAACCGAATAAATTTGGTACCATAACAGATAAAGAGATAAGGGCACATTTTACAACACAAGATGCGTATGCTATTTTATCATTTAACTTATTGGGAATGCAACATCAACTGAAAAAAGTAAATCAAAAATTAATAGGTGTTGCTTTGGACTATTTGAGCGACAACAAATCGCTGGAGAAACAGTTATTCGAAACTAAAAATTCTTTACTCAATAATCGTATTTCATCTGAGCAAAGCATTGTCAGCTATCTATCGCTATTGGAAAAAGTAATGGATGAAAAATTTACTTGGACTGGGGTGAAAGATTTTTCACGGATAGACTCATATTTTGATCCTTTTGGAAACATGCCTTTGAAGATGAGAATTAGGCTGGAATTAGCAAGAGAATACAGAAAACTGAATAGAGAATCGGAATTTCAGAAGGAAATTTCAACCGTTTCCGAAGGTCTTAATCCATACAAAAAGGCAATGCTAAATATTTATATCGACAAATATTTACGGTAGCATACAAACCTCAGGCCGCAGACCAGCGATTAGGGAACTCCTTTAATGATGTGTATGGAAAGTTGAATTTATTCTTAATCAGATCATCCGCGATCCAATAGGATCTTTCCCTCCTCACTAATCCGATCCGGCGTCCAAATAGGCTCCCAAACGAGATTGATAACTATGGCTTTATTTGGGAATTGCTGTTGCAATGTGTTTTCAACACCTTGAACGATAGAGTCACCCATTGGGCAATATGCAGAAGATAATGTCATGGTTACGACAATGCAACTCGGATCAGTTAAATCAAGATGATAAATTAAACCCATATCTACGATATTGATTCCCAGTTCGGGATCCATCACAAGCATCAATGCCTGAACAGCTTTTAACTCCTCAAAGGCCTCGGGTTTTGTTAGATCAATTTTCATATTATCTTTCATTCATTATACAAACTGGTGCATACTTTATTTATAGTGTTCTTCGATGAAAAACTACTTTAACGATATTAAAAACATAAACAACGGCTAGTGCTACCCAAGTCCAGGCAGCACAATACAGTAGCCACTTGAATTTAAAGGCCACAGCAATGGCCATAACAAAAAGTGCCAATAGGTAAAGGTAATATTGTATCGAAAGCAGCCGCTGACTATAAAGTTCCTTAGGCATAGGTATTTTTTTGGTTCCATTGAGATCTTTATAGTGCCAGTTCCAGATCATAAACGGCAGCGTCTTAAAAGTCATTCCCAAAATAAGGCCTGTTATCCATCCAAAAAATAACCATACGAAATATAAATTAACCCAACTACCAAACTGCTGCTGCACAACCATAGGCAATGTGAAGAAAGCGAAAAGTAAACTCAAAAAGGAAATGAAACTATGTTTCATTGGAATATCCAAAATCTTACGTGCACGGTGTATATAACAGTCTACAATAAAAACAGCCCAGCATATAACTCCCAATAACACAATTCCTCCAAAAATAAGAGATCTTAATCCCACAGGATGAGTATAGCCGTCCAATAAAAAAAGGACCAAGCCAAGGTTTATCAAAATGATCGAAACATAGAGCCACTTTGTTTTGGCAGATCGCCCCAACAGAAACATGGGCAGCATCTTTGCCCCTGCTCCCAGGATCAGTTGCAAAAACCAACCAACAATACCAACGTGGGCATGTAGCTTTAGAATATCCAGGTGACTTTTAGTTAGAAAACCATGAAATAAATTAATGGCGAGCAAAAGGCCTAAGGTTGTGGTAAAACAAAGCCAAAAGGCCGATAGCGTAAAGTAAAGGCGTAGTTCAAATAGGTGCTCCACATCTTTAGTAGTCATCCACAGCGTATAGAAGTAAAGGTAGGAGCTGAGGGTAATCAATAAACCTCCAAGACACATGAGTAAACCGATCTTGAAATGCCAGAAACTATAAATCAACAAGCAGGTTCCCAATGTCAACAGGATATAAGTGGAAAATGCCAATCGGGAAGAGCTAAGCGGACGTTCGAAAATAACCGGCACCAGCTGATAAGCCGCCCCATAAATGACCATCGTCCCCCACCCCAGTGCAAGACTGTGGACAATAGCCAGCACTTTAGGTTGAAAATGGTGTCCAAAGAGCCCCCCTCCGGTAATGACGATCAGGACCGTGAAAATTAGAAAAAAAATGCCTGAAGTGATAAAGAATGGCAATACGACATATTGTTCAGGTGCTTTATGAATAGAAATATTGGCCATTTTATTTTACGGGATAAATTAACAGATGGACCTCTCCAGGGTGTCGATCATAGATGAAAATACGATAAGATAAATGATCAAGTTCTTCCAGCAGATGGAGCGGAATCTTGCTGTGTTTTATATAAGCCACATCATCGGCTTTCAGTTGGGTAAGGGCCTCAAGAATTAATTCCATCGGCTGTGGCATAGGAAGTTCGCTGACATCCAATGTAACCAGATGAAGCGGAGAAAGGCTCGTTAATTTCTGCTCAAAAAGTTCCTTCGGCACAAATGAAATATAATCGTCCTCAGCAGGCTGAACGGACAGAGCTGTATCATTTTTATAAAAGTAACTTCTGAATTCGCCTTCCGCCCATTCGTGTGTATAGCTTGATACCTTGCGATCTTCCATTCGCCTGATCAATGGAGTGGGGACAAATGAATTGCTGATGCAAAGAATCCCCCCTGCGGCGAGTGAGCGATACAACTGAAAAATATCTTTTAACGGATCTTGCCCCACTTCCAAGAGGGGTCTCACATCGAATACAACCGTCACTGCTGCTTCATCCATCCAACTTGGCCTTTCTACTGCATCGAATAAATTTATGGTTTTCTCGGCTTCATCTGATATCCAAACAAAGCCGAGCGGCACCAGCGCAGCTCGAAAATCTGCAACCGAACATCCGCCAATTTTTGCTGCTTCGCCTATGGAGACCCGAGGGGCCAATATTCGACGCAAGACCGGAATACGGATCTTGCGCAAGGGTTTGGCAATAGCGGCAATGGCTTCAATGCTCAAGACATTATAGCTGATGAGTTCTGAAATCTTGGTATGCTGGTTTATCCGCATGGCTTTTCTAGTTTTTAATTCACTTGAACACCGTAGCTCGCGAGCAACTTTGGAAATAAAATATTATTCTCCAGATGGATATGCTGCAGAAGATCGGATTCAAATGATTCGATCTGTGAAAATAATGACGTGTAGGAATTACAGGCATTGGCTGGCAATGTATAATTTTCGGTAATTTTGCGCAGCTGCTGAAGTTCCTTTCCTGAATCCTCGTGTTCTGAAATCAAAAATTGAATGAGCTGATCCACCTGTTTGCTGGTCAATTCTTGTTCATTCTTGATTGCCGGAAAGAGCAGCTTCTCCTCTTTATCCAAATGATGATAGAGGTCATCAAGAAAAGCATCGAGTTCTTTGGACAAGCTGATCAGCTCGGGATGTTGCTGTGCATGCACATCGGCCACTTTATGTGCGAGTTCTTGGATAACCGGTCCTTTCTCTCGGACATACCGATGGTGGACATTCTTAATGTAATCACTTAAAAAATCGATATCCCAATCTTTAAAATTTAACGGCGGGCCGGATATAGGAAGATCTTCGGATTGATTAAGCCGTTTGCGCAATTCGATTTCATCAAGACCGATACTATGAGCAGCCTCCTTAAGCGTCTGCTTACCACCGCAACAGAAATCTACTCCGAGCTGTTTTAAAACTTGGGCCTTGCGGATATCCGCGGCCGCAATATTGCCAACGGTTTCTAGTGTTTCGCTTTCCAGCGGTTTGCCAAGGCGAACCTGCCAGTATTCAGGGCCCGATTCCAGATAATTCCAAATGATATCCTTTCCACGTTCACCCAGCAACTGATAATAGAGCGGCTTGGGATCATGATCGTTTTTGATAATAAATGACTCACCTGAATCCAGGGCATCGAAATGATCAAATATGGTCGGGTGTTTGAGTCGAGGTTCAATATTGAAAACCTCCAATAAAGGTGATTTAATCATGATGATAGTATTAAATGGTAAATAAATTATTATAAATCCTTTTTCTTAAAATAGCGAATAGATAGCCATAAGGGAATGATGCACCAAAGCAACATGACCAACAGGGTGATCGCAATGCCGAATGTATTACCGAAGAAATCCCGAAATATCGCCCCTGTATAGCCCATCATCGCGGATAGATCGACCTGTAATAAAATAAGGATGCGACAGATATCGATGGGATTGAGCATGGACAGTGCAACCATTCCATGTTCGATGGGATAATCCGCAAACTGAAATAGGATGAAAAGCACCAGTGCGTCAAAAAGCAGCGTGAAATAAAGCCAAAGCAAAATTGCCAATCCTATCCCCTTCGACTTATCTCTGATCAATACAGATGTCCACATCGCGATCGAAACGAAAATCAAAGAAAGTAACAGTCCGCAACCGACCAAAGTAATTCCCGAAGAGCTAAATGCATAGATAAAAGTTGGTATGCCAACGCCAATAAAAAAAGCTAAACTAAGTGCACCTGCCAGACCCACATACAGGCTGCCCCAAATGCTTTGCCGTTGCAAAGGCTGACTGACAAGGCAATTGATAAACTCGGAACTCTGGTAGATATAGATGCCTGAAAAAATGATACTCATCAGCGGAACTACAAACAACACAATATTCAGTAGACTGAGTAATCCCTTTTCATAGTTGTCCTCCATGCTATAGACCGTCATGGAAAGTACAAAGAGTAATATGGTGTAGCATAAAATGGTCTTGTTGCGCAAGAGATCCACAAAAACGTAGCGTATAATTTTATTCATCTTTTCTCTAATTAGACAGGTCGCGGTTCTGCATCAAATAAGCGATTGCTTTAGATAGCTTTTCAGTACCTGTATCTTCTTTTAATTGCTGCAAACTCTTATGAAACTTCAGCTCTCCTTCCTGAAGAAAGACAATCTGCGATACAAATTCATCGAGATCACTAAGCACATGGGAACTGATGATGATCAGTTTACCGCGTCCGATTTCTTTTTTGATTTTATCCTTGAGAATTTCGGTAGACAGAGGATCCAGTCCTGCTGTAGGTTCATCCAGGATGAGTACTTTGGGGTCAAACATAAATGCGATACAGGCACTTACTTTTTGTCTTGTGCCACCGGAAAGCGTTGCCATCCGTTTTTCCAACAGCTTGTCCACGCCAAAAGCCTGATAAAGATCCGAATCCGCCTGGGGCTGTTTACGGATATCTTTGATCATATCCAGGACCTGTTTGATGGACATATTCTCAGGATATTGACCGATCTGCGGCATATAGCCGATATGGTTCCGATAAGCCCATTGCTGTCCAATGTCCTGTCCTTCAAAAGTGATCCGTCCGGCACTCGGCATGACCATACCTAGGACAGACTTGATCAAAGTAGTCTTACCACTGCCATTGGGGCCAATTAAGGCAACGCATTCGCCGCCATTCAAGGTCAGATCAATGCCTTTTAATGCCTTGAATTTGCCAAAGCTTTTCGTTAACTGTTGGATACTAATCATACTTTTATTGATTTCATGCGAGGCTTATCATCTTTAAGCCCCTCGGGTGTTAGACTTGGTAATAGCTTTTCAGTCCGGTCAAACAGCATAGCCATAAAACTTCGAAAAAGTAACATCGCCGAAGGATAGCGCTCAACCATCATCGAGAATAGGCTTACGGGACGAAAAGGGATATCCCCAAATCCGTCTTTGTCCAGATCGTATCCCTCGTATTTGTCCCAATAGTTATGCACAAAGCTGTTGAGTGTAAGGGTACCATTGGTGGCAACATCAAAGGTATTCTGAAGAAAATTATTGTCTTTAAGCACATTGTCCATACAGCTCGACTGAATCTTGAGCCCCCATCCGTTGCTCTTAAAATTGTTATGTTCAATATGGATACGATTCGATCCTTCCATAAAAATACCCGTGGTATTGCGGCTAAACTGATTGTTGATGATCTGACTATCGGAAATATCTTTGAGCAACAATCCATAGGCGGCATCGCCCCAATTCTCTTCGAAATTATTGTTTTCCATATGGACATGCTTGGTATACATAACAGCTACACCTGCACCATTGCTGCGAAAGGTGTTTGAGATGTAACTGTTCTCATGGGAAAACATAAAATGGAGACCATAGCGCAGATTTTTTTCAGAAAGATTGCCCTGTACTCGAGTATGGGTCACAAACTCAAGATAAATACCGTCCCTATGTCCAGACACTTCATTATTTTCAACACTTAAACTATCTGATTTCCAAGCATGAATACCATTACCAATCAGCTGCTCCGCTGTACCAAAAGCTTTGAGGATATTGCCCCGTATTTCAACGTTTGTAGCATTCTGCGCATAAATCCCGAAAAAATTGTCCACGAGCTCATTGTCAAAAATTTTGATATGCGCTGTATTGTAAATTTTAATACCGGCAATATCATTCATGGAAGAATGTCCCGAATGCTGTATTAAAAAGCCTTGAACAGTAACCTGCGGTGATTTGATCGAGAGCGGTTCATATTTTTTCTCGCCGTCCAGCACAGGTTTTCCTAGGCCTTTCAGGAAAATTGCCTTATCAATAACAATATTCCCCTCCTTATACACACCCGCCGCTACTAAAACGGTATCACCTGATTTCGCTTGTGCTAAGCCAGCCTTTATTGTTCTGACCGACTGCCCCTTTCCTACCTGGATGGTTGTCGCCGATACAGGCACGTTTACGAGCCAAAGACAAGCCATTGCACAGTACAACGCTAAAGCTAGATTCTTCATTGTTATTCATTTATTTCCACAGATCATTCCAGGTCATCACCGTGCCACCGATCTCTGCTTTGACCTTATCCAGTTCCACCCGTTTTTCAAATACAGCAACATTGCCTCGCATTGGGCTTTTCAAGGCTTCACTTTTGAGATAATATGCACCTTCAGCCGGTACGAGCTTATGGCTAACATAATCCGGCAGGTAATAAACGGCAATCTCTTCTTTTTTGACCGAGTTCCCTTTGACAAAGGCGATCATACATTGTACGTCATCAAAATTAAAGACCCGTCCCTTTTTTGTCTGCAGCTGCGTACCAAAACGCGCGTCCGTTATTGTCATCTTACAGTGGGCACATTGCTCGCTACCGTATTTAATAGGCTTGGGTTTATTGTTGCCCTGACAGGCCTGCAAACTACATAGAACCAGCAATATACTACTACAGATCAACGCAAATAATTTATAGTTTCTCATATGATTTTAGTTTTAGGGTTTTATTATTTTGCCACTCCCGCACTGTACAAAAGGCCAAGATAATTCCACAGAGTATAAAGATCCATCCCCCGATATCAGGTATAGAATAGGCGCCAAAATTTAAAAGCTGTTTGTATCCGATCAGTGGTGGCTGATAAGACATTCCGGGAACTTTTATCGGTGCAGATGGATCGAGCTGATGCCCATAGTTGTATTCCCAGATATAAAAGTCAACCAGGGCTGCGACTCCAAAAAGCAGAAAACAAAAGAATAAGCCATAGAGCAGTTTTCTATTCTGCACGAAACCGGTAAGCAAAAAAGCAAGCGCAAAAAATAAGATGATATAGGGCAAGACCTTAAATTCTATGAAATCTTCCGCATGTAGCGTTTTCATCCCGATATAGTGGTTCAGTCCATTGATAATATCAACTTGTCCGGCCAACTTGTTGCTATAGATCTGTAGTTCTAGCCCTTCTGGGTATTGTGCTGCGTCGAGCTCAATACGCCAGATGGGTAGGAAGATGACCGCTACCAGGGCCAGACCACTTAGGATCAATAGAATCCGATGTACTGCTGACATGTGACTTGTAGTTTTCATCATCATAGGTTGCATTAATTGGTTTTCTCTTGCGGTTGGTTAGTTCCTAAACTATAAATCAGCGGAACGTTGTTTCCTTTTTTTGATACGCGGATATAACCCTGCATCTCTTGATGTAGCGCACTACAAAAATCAGTACAGTAGAAAGGAAACACACCTACTCTATCCGGAATCCATTTCAACGTCTGTGTCTCTCCTGGCATAATGAGCAATTCACCATTCTTTGCACCTTTGACAGCAAAACCATGTGGCATATCCCAGTCCTGTTCAATGTTGGTCACATGGAAATAGACTTCATCGCCAAGCTGTACGCCCTCAATATTATCCGGCGTGAAGTGTGAACGGATGGATGTCAGGTATACATGTATCTGATTACCTTTACGCTCGACGCGTGCATCTTTATCTCCTTTGGCGACATATGGGCTGGTGTTTTCTTCAATTTTAAAGATTTTCACACTTTTATCTTTTACCTTCTCAGCCTTAATAGCTTGCGCATAATGCGGTTCCCCAATCGTCGGAAAGTCTAACAACAACTGCATTTTGTCTCCCGAGATATCAAACAATTGGGCGCTCTGCGCCAACTCAGGTCCAGTAGGAAGAAAGCGGTCTTTCGTGATTTTATTATACGCAATAACATATTTGCCGTCTGGATTTTTGGTATCTCCTCCCGGTATCATCAAATGACCTGTTGAGTAAAATGTTGGTGTTCGGTCTAGCACCTTTAAATCTTTAATATTCCATTTGACCAATTCGGAGGACACAAAGAATGAGGTAATTGCATTTCCTTTACCATCGAATTCCGTATGTAGTGGGCCTAAACCAGGTTTTTGTACTTCACCATACAGTGCAGATTCGTATTTTATAATTGGGATCCCACCGAATTTACCTTCAAATTGCTTTTCCTGGATTGCTTTCTGCATTTTAGCAAATGAAAATACAGGTATGACAGCAGCCAATTTACCCGATCCTACGATGTATTCTCCGGTAGGATCAACATCGACACCATGCGGAGATTTAGGACAAGGAATATAGTAGCATAGCCCCTCCAGTTCCTCCGCCTTCAATACGACAGTTTCTGTGTTGAATGTTGTCTTCGCAGTATGGGACTTCTCGTCGTAAGTGTTATGGGCATACTTCAAACCAGTTACCTTTCTCCCCCTTCCGGCTTTCAAATATTCTTCGGCTTTTTTCCAGTTGACGGCTAATATAAAGTCCTTATCATTTTTGGAGGCATTAACTTCCAGCAATGTATTTGCCTGTTCAGTATTGTAGGTGGAGAAGAAAAACCAGCCATTAGAAGTCCCTTTACCGGCTCGGCTCAGGTCATAGTTTACACCGGGTGTCTCAATCTGAAAAGCTAATTCCATGTTGCCATTATCCTTGCTTACGCTGACAAAACTCAATGTTCCGCGAAAGTTCTTTTTGAAGGTATTGATAGGTACATCGCCAGACTCGCCGTCAAGCGGTACCGAAAATCGGGTTCCTGCGACAACATATTCGGTGTTTTCAGTTATATAAGGTGAGGAGTGGTTTCCACCGCTATTCGGGAGCTCGAGGACTTCTGCCGTACGAAAAGTTGTCAGATCGATCCGGGCAATACGGGGGGTATTGTTAGCATTGACAAATACCCAACGACCGTCGTAGTTTCCATCTGTTTTGGAAAGCTGCACATGGTGTAAATCATCCCAGGGTACATTGCCATGGGACGTTTCGAGCATCGGTTTAGTCTCTTCACTAAAGCCCCAGCCCTTTTCAGGGTCTAGTGAAAAAACGGGGATTACACGCAATAATCTGCCGGATGGAAGTCCGTAAACGGAGAGCTGTCCACTAAATCCCCCAGATACAAAATTGTAAAATTCATCGTATTTCCCTGGGGCAACATACACCTTCTCCGCGGCATCGCCACTCACGGCGGATCCCGCTCCTTTGGGTTTACAGGCATGGAAAGTCGACAACATTGCGCTCGCCATTAAGCTCGTCAATATGTATTTTGTTAAAGTCATTCTATTCTTATTTTAAGGTTAATACCTATGCAGCTTTGTTGATTCTTATTCAGCTCTATTATTTTACGCCATCATTTTGTCGCATAAACTCCAATACCTTTCGGGCTTCCTCATCCGTTAGATTCTGGTTGGGCATTCGGACCATACATAATTCAAGTTGTGCCTGTAATTCAGGATCCTTATCGATCATCGGATCAGGGTTCGTGATAAAATTCATGATCCACTGTGGCTTTCTCCGTTGTGTCACGCCTTTCCACCCGGGTCCTACCAGCTTTTCGTCGGTAAGCTTATGACAGGAAGCACATTTTAAATCAACAATCATTTTTCCGGCTGCGGCCATTGGCGCATCCAAATGTTCACCGATTTCAACCTGGTCAAATTTTCCCTCACCTCGGTGTGGATCATATCCACTGGCGTCATTTGCCGTAGCTCCAGTTTCGTTCGCACTGTTGGCAACTGTTTTTTTCTCGCCATTGTTTGATGAACAGGAGTAGATAAATAATCCCATCAAACAGCATACAATTAGCTTTCTCATCTTATTTTGGTTTTGTGTTCAAACTTGATTGTGTTTTACGTAATCCAAAGGTATAGGGGAAGGTTGTAGCTATTTTATGAGGCAAATCATAAAGTGCTTTAGCTTCAAAAAAACCACCGATCAAAAGACATAAAACACTATATATAAACACATTAAATAGAAATTGATTTTAATCACTCATTCCTGTGACCAACATCAACATCTATTTTTCGATGATGCTATATCTTTATTCCGTATAGTTAATTTTAACTAATGTCGAACGATGATTCCAAGCGTAATACTTCTCGAAAAGGGAGCGAGCACCATACATGCCGATGTTGGTGAAATACTTTTTCACGAGGACAGCATGGCGTTATTTTATTATCAGGTATTAAATGGACGAGTTCGTCTTTCTAATTTCTTGTCCGACGGTCGAGAAGTCCTCCATAACGTGATCTGCGCCAACGAGGGATTTGGTGAAGTGGCCATATTAGACAACGGACTGAATACAGTAACAGCAATTGCAGACAGTTCATGTACTTTGTTGAAGATCAGTTCGAAAAAATTCTTCGAAATCATGCATGAATACGGTCATCTACATCATGTAATTTCACAAAAGATCGCCCGTGAGCTGCACTTTAAACTATTCATGATCAAATTAATTTACAATCGCTCACCTGAAGAAATCCTGTCCAATCTGATTCACAAATTAAATGAAAGCAAAAGACTCGTTTGTCAGGAATGCAACCGACTTATGCTTACACGCCAACAATTGGCTAATATGACTGGACTACGAGTAGAAACAATCATCCGGACAATGAAGCAAATGGAAAAGGATGATAAATTAAACATTGTCCGCGGAAAAGTCTTTGTTCCCGCCGATGGCATAGATTGAACGCTGAAACAACCATACCGCGTTCTGAAAAAATCAACATATGAATAAAATAATGAACTATTTAAGTATTAAGAAATGGATCGTCATTACCCTATTCAATTTGCTTATCGTCGGTATTTTGGGATTGATTATGCGTTTAAAATTTTTATTTCCCATTCCCTGGATCGACCAGAAAAACATCATGCACGCACATTCGCATTTTGCATTTTCAGGCTGGGTATCCCAAGCGCTGATGATCTTTCTCGTGATGGCCGTTCTGGAAATAAAAGTCAATCAAATTTTATGTAGAAAATATCAGCATATCCTATTGGCCAATTGCACAGTTTCTGCAGGTATGCTTATTTCCTTTTTATGTACTGGTTATAGTATATATTCAATTATATGGTCATTCTTATCAATCCTTGTCTCTTATTGGTTTTGCGCTCAATTATTCAGGGATCTTAAATCATCTATGCTTCCTCCAGCTCTTTCGATTTTAATAAAGGCGGCTCTATTTTTCAATATATTTAGTTCATTTGGAACCTATTTTCTCGCCTATCTCAAAGCGACCCACCAAATGGATCCATTAAAACAACTTGCATCGGTCTATTTCTATCTTCATTTTCAGTACAATGGCTGGTTTTTCTTCGCTTGTGTCGCCCTACTTGCTGGCTGGCTGTATAAACATGGTGGTAAAATACCCATGAGCCCGCGTTTCTCGCTCACCTATGCCATGACTGTTATACCTACCTATTTCCTATCCGTGCTATGGTGGAAGAATCTACCTCTTTGGTTGTATATCATTATCGTTATGACAGTCGGATTGCAATTTGTTCTTTGGGTAACCTTAGCAAAAAGAGTCGTCAGACTGATCCGAAACAATGCTTCACTTCGCTTAAACCAAGACACAGCAAAGATTTGGTTATGTGTCCTAGCGGCTATTTTCCTCAAGCTGTTATTACAGGGTCTGTCCGTCATACCTGCGCTGAGTCAACAAGCTTATGGCTTTCGGCCAATTGTAATTGCTTATCTGCACCTCGTTCTTTTGGTGATCATTACCCTCTTTTTAATTGGTTATGCTTTTCAGATTTGTCTGCTAAAAATCGAACAAGGCGTTCACTACGGTATTTACGGTCTACTTATTGGAATATTTTTGAATGAATTTGTATTAATGTTACAGGGGATAGGTGGATTTCTGCATTATCCTATCGCTGGAACACATCATGTGCTAGCATTCGCAGCTGTTGTTATTGTTGTAAGCCTCTACAGGATAATGCGAACCCAATTGCGCAAATAATGCAAATGGCATAAACTTCATGGGCCGGTAAATGCTCCAAATTAACGAGTTTAGTATTCATGAAGTTCTTCAATTTCAACATCAATTTAATAACCGTATAATTTTCTGATGATTAGAGGATGCCTGTACGCAATGCAAAGGTTAGTTTATCCCATTTTTTTTAAGGACTTAACAACTTCGCTACGGCTTTGACTGTAGGTATGGTAAGCCTGATTTTTGCTGATAATCGCATTAACTTCCTGAGCAAAATAAATATCGACTGAGTCGCTGCGAATAATAGATCGTCTCTCGCGAATACTGATCGTTCACCTCACGCAATTTTCTTGTTCTTACTTTTATTAGGAGAGAATTAAAATATGCTCAAAGGGCATACATTATTTAACAAAAAAAACTTAAAAACAATGAAAAAATTATTGATGAGTGTGATAGCCGTTGCTACGCTATCAACTGCAGCTTTCGCCAGCACAGATGCAAAAGCACCCAAAGAAAATGTCAACGTAAAAACAACTGCTTACAGGGCAGCCAAAACCAATGCAGATGCTAAAACCACCGCCAAAACAAAAGAAGACAATTCAAGGTTGATTAGATGTGTCTACGTATTAAACGTATACAATAGTAGTGGCGAAGTGGTAGCTACGCATACTTCAGAAACGTATGTAGAAAACTCATGTTCAGGATTCTTCGGAAATTGCAAAACGATGTATAGGCATATGCTAGCCAATGGCGAACTATAGTCTGAGAATTATTTCGTTCGGATTATAAGATTTTATCTAACCTTAGAATCCGTAATGGGATGTCAACTGGGGTGTGCCCCGGCAATGTAAATAAAAAACCACATCAGAAAGGGGCATCCCATCAGGACAGCCCCTTTTAAATTAAAAGCATACAATAATTTTGCATACTAACCTTCATGCAAACTATTACAGTATCTGTACTCCCAATAGCTTTAACCATCCAGTACTGGTCATATCACCGTTCACCGCAAGCCGTATCCCAGGCTGATTATCATTTGTGGTATCTACGATAGCGACAGCCCAGGTATAGTTGCCCGTTGGAAGATCAACAATAGCTTTCAATTCGTAGGTCATCGGGTTATTTTTAAGCCAGGTCGAAGGTTCTCCTTGATCATCTACAAAAACTTTTTTCACCCTGTTTTCTTCATCCAGAAGTGCAAAAGCTACTTTATATTTATAATTCCACTGGGGAATATTATTAGGGAAATATCCCCAGCCCATATTCCGCCAGCGGTGGTTAATTGTCATTTCTGCCCCCGAATTGACTTTCTCCGGTAAGTAAACACGATCAGGATATAAACGATAGCCACCTTCAGAAATAAAACGCTGGCATAAGGTAAAAGATTTGGTAAACCAGCTTTCAATTTCACCGATCCGGAAATCCATCATGTTTACCGCAGCTTCCAAGGAGCTGTCAAATTCGCCCTGCCGAACATCTTCGGGATGGTCTTGCCTAAATTTACCGCTGGGATCAGTCCAATAACGGTGGGTACCTGTGGTTATCCAACCGCCCTCCATAATAACGGGACGTTTAAAATTCCACACCTTAGCAAAATTCTTCTCCCAGCTTTGGTAATAGTCGGTCATTCCAAAGGCATCTTGACGCAGACTGTAGCCTTTATTGATCATTTTATTCAATAACTTCTCCGAATTGGGGTTTGCAGCTCCACTACCCGACGGGTCACCAACCAGACGATGATAATTAATCAGTAAGGGTACCTTTGTAAAATTCTTGGAATACACATCAGAAATCCAGTCAACAACTTCTTCTTTAATGACTTCAATATTTTGACCAGATGGCTTATTAGGATCTTCATAAACTACACTATGCCCTTCCCCCCACACACCGAGTCCATAGGCATCGACAAAAGAGGTTTTATTTAAATCGTTAAAATCCTTCGCTAGTTCTTCAATCACCTTGCTATAATATTTCCTAAAAATAGGATCTTGCAGTACTGGTGTTTTTCTATCGGGAAAAGAAGGATTAGCCAAATAATACTTAGCGCCTGCATCGAAAACAAACTGCGGCGTATTTGCACCTTGGTCGCGACCGTCTACAACGATACGAAACGCGATGGGTAATCCTTTATCTTGTGCTCCTTTGATCATTTTGTAGATTGCTGTGCTAGGATCTCTCCAGGCATACACGCCATCTGCAGGATTAAAGGTTCGCCAGCTGGTACGGATATAACAGGCAGATGCATAATCAATCGCTTTGACCGTTTTACCCAAATCAGGCACATAAAATTGAGTATCCCAATAAGAAGGGTTTCCCGAAGCCGAAGCGTACATCACCCAACCGTTTAAGGGATTACGAAACATAGAGCTCCTGTTGTAACTGGGTTTCACCAAGGTTCCGGATATATCCTTTTCGATATCAGGATCATTTTTCTTGCATGAAAATGCTAGAAAGCAAAGCATAGCAATACATGCTTTGAGATAGGCTTTTTTATAGGTTATATTTTTCACTTTTAGAAATGTTGAGGTTAACTTGTATTTTTTACCCGATCTCTTATCGTCTTAGTGCCACAATAGTCATATTTCTTAAATCTAGGATCAACACATTTGTGGTGGCGGGAATGGTGAAATATGAATCGCGATTACCCTTTACCGTCCCCCCTCCCATTTCGGTTACTTTTCCCAAAGTGAGAGACAAAGTTTGCGCGACGCCGTCGGACGTAGGCGGAGCACTAAATGCGTAGGCCAGATTTTTGTTGTTGTTGTTATCTCCGGTCACAATAAACTTAGTAGTACCAACTTTACCACCAGTATAGACCAAAATTTGCGGATCGGCCAAACTTACCTGACAATTCATTTTAACAGGCGTTCCCCAACCATTAATACTCCCATGCATCCATAAATCCGTCACGGTGGTCGTATAAGGTTGATCTCCTGTCCATATCACCGTTTTTGCGGAAAGTGCTTTCGCCGGCGAATAGATCGTAGCGGTAGCTTTCTGCATATTGACCACGACACGGTACTCACCAGCAGTTTCTATTTTCCAGGAGAATACTGTTTCTCTCATCTTTATCCCGACCGCATTACCATCGTTTATTGCTGCGCTCCCATCGGCAGTAACCACATAATTAGTCTCTCCATTAAATTCGACAGGAATTTCAAGTTCGCCCGGCTGCAAATTCAATACATAAGCATATTGATCTAGGTTTTCCAATGTTTTTGGCAGCTCCACCTTAGTTCCGCCAACGGCGCTGCCGCTCAAGAACACTTTATCGGCATCAAAAACAACCGTCTTGATTGGATTTACTGTAATTCTTGCCGTCCTCACCTCAGGTGCTTCAAAAGTACCGCCGCCCTCCCATTGAGCAACTACCCTAAACTCCAGCGTAAAGCTCTTGTTTGCTGGTATACCCCACTTTTCATTGGCCCAATTTTGCAATTGTTCGGAAGTAAAGCTTCTGCTAAATACATTGTCGTCTTCATAGTTAAATATGGCCGTACCCGTACCGAAATTGTTCCCCACCACATCCAACATAGTGCTGTAGCTGACCAAATGATCATCTGACTGTACTCTGGCGGGTTTCCAATTGAATGTGACAATATCTTTGTTCATATTGACCTCGTCCAGCATAATAATCTCAGCAGAAGGCTGAAGTTCCATTGTCTCATTGACTCTGGGTATATCCTGTATTTCCTGTTTGCAGGATAATTGGCAAAGCACCATGCATAAGAGAAATAAGGTTTTGTATAAATAATTGATAATTTTCATTGATTTATATTTTTGCTAACATTCGGATAGAATCATGCGCTTGACTCGCGCAAATACTTTTTTCATCAGATGGAAAGCTACCGAAAATACGATTAGGATTCGGACAGCCTCCCATAAACATTAATTATAACCCGGGTTCTGAGGGAATGGCGCTCCTGTATTAGCATCCCTAATCACCTGCGGAATTGGCCACAGGATATTGTTATCCGTTATTTTATCCTTTATCGCATTATTATATTTTTTAACACGCTCCACTAGGCTATTGGTACGCACCAAAGTAAACCGTCTGCTTTCTTCCCCGACTAATTCACGAATACGCTCATCGAGTAGGAAATCCATATTCATCTCAGCGCCCGTAATTTCAGATGCTCCCGCCCTTTTCCGGACCTCATTAACAGCTTGGGCAGCTTTATCAGGCATATTTTGCCCCAAATAGGATTCGGCAAGCAACAGATAGGTTTCAGCCAAACGAAATTTCATACGGTCTTTATAACTACCCGATAGACTTAGATTTTCTGGCCGTCCATAAAAGAATTTTGTAATTGCCGGAAATAAGCTTTTTGTCGTAAACCAAGTTTGCTCAGTAATATTGGCCTTTTTGCCATAAAGTGAGGTCTCGTTTGCGTTGTTATAATACCAGTTGCGTTTTATATTATGGCCTGAATTGCGGATATCATTTGCTTCAAAAATACCGGCCACGTTGCCTGTCGCATTAGTACCCGTGGTACCAACCCACCATTTCATCGGAACCAGTTGTGCGATACCACGACCGCCCAAGGTATCTGCTAAAACAAATCCTGTAATGGTCGAGTAATTTGGTATCCAAGCCCTACGGGTCCAGTCATCTGAGTTGGTTCCGCCACCGATTGTATTAAATTGAAATTGCAATACCCAGATACTTTCTTTATTACCACTTTTTCTATTTTGATTATTTTCCAAAAATAAATCGCTGAATACATCACCCGGTTTACCGCTATTCACCCCATATCTACTTTTCATAAGGTTATAATAACCACTATTGATAACGGCCAACGCTGCCTTTTCCGCTTCGGCATGATTGCCCTGTAACAGATATATTTCGCTTAACAAATGGCTTGCGGCCCATTTGGTCAGCTTACCTTCTTTAACACCGTCCGGATTCGTGGGCAGATTATCCACCGCAAACTTTAGGTCGTCTACCATGTGCCCGATCACTTCGGCTTTGGGTGTACGGGTAAAATTAAGCTGAAAGTCATACAGAATGGTTTCTACATAGGGTACATCACCATAAAGGTAAACCAAGGTACGATAAGCATAAGCCCGAAAGAAGCGAGCTTCGGCTTGGAAACGTGCTTTATCTTCCGGCGTATCCCAATTGGTATTTTTTTCGGAATAAACCAGCATCAAGTTTGCAGAAGAAATAAGATTATATGCCCAATTCCAGTAAGTGCCCACAAACCGCTCTGACGCGGTAAGTGTGAGGTTAGCAAAAGCCATCAAAGAACCATCACTATTAATTGCGTCGGCGATATCTGTTGATACTTGTAAGGCTTCGTATGGACAGGCGCCATTGTGAATAAACGCCCCACCTTCACCATAGGTATTGTATTCTGAACGCGTGAGTGCGTATAAACCAGCACTTCCCACTTCGAAACCGTAGGTACTGGTATACGTATTGGATGGTGCCAGTTCAGTTTTGAGCTCTTCTTCCAGAAACTTCGTACAGCCTCCTAAGGTGAACACTATGATAAGCCCTAAACTTGTTGTGATAATATTTTTTATTTTCATGTCCTATTCGATTAGAAATTTATATTTAAGCCAAACATATAAGAGCGTGCCGTTGGATAAGAGGCCATCCAGCTATTGTCATAATTGAGCACCTCTCTGATATTAGAAATCGTATTCAGATTGTTGATGCTGGCGTTTATATCAATACCATTTACACCCACCTTTTTAGCAATTTTTTGCGGTAATT
Organism: Sphingobacterium sp. 2149; assembly: GCF_031455655.1. NCBI lineage: Bacteria > Pseudomonadati > Bacteroidota > Sphingobacteriia > Sphingobacteriales > Sphingobacteriaceae > Sphingobacterium > Sphingobacterium sp. 2149. The sequence goes on from NZ_JAVDTD010000005.1 coordinate 122,299, forward strand.
TATAGCCGAAGGTGATATTTTTCACCTGCACATAGCTCACCTTTTTATAGTACCCGTGCCCCAATGGATTGAGATAGCCCGGTGAAACAATCGTTGCATTAGAATTCTCCGGTGTCCAATAATTTGCATCGTGTACATAGTTAGTAATTCCGAAAGTCCAGGCCCCAAGATTGGCCATGTGATCGTCGCGCCAAACACCAAAAACACCAGTAATTAAAGCAGATGCATAAAAATTTTTGTACGAGAATCGGTTGGCCAAAGAAGCTGTGTAACGTGGATTTTTAGATCCGATAACCACTCTGTCACTGGTCTCTATCTTGCCGTTACCATCGCGATCATACAGCTTGGCGGCCCCAGGAGCTGCCCCGTCAACAGTAATGGTTTCTCCATTTTGCCATACACCGATCATTTTATAATCGTAGAATACTCGCAAGGGTTGACCAATAAACCAATTATTAGCAATATCATCTATGCCATCCCCCCTTAACTCGACGATTTTGTCACGATTTAGAGAAAATACAGCAGTCGTATTCCATTGGAAATTTTCGCCTTTAACATTCGCCGAATTTAAAGTGACCTCAATCCCTTTATTTTGAGTTGCACCAATATTGTCCCAAATTCGATTGTACCCATTCATAATAGGTACGGTACGGGTCATCAACAGATCTTTCGTTTTAGAAAGATAGGCATCAATAGTTCCGCCAAACCTGTTGTTAAACAGTTGAAAGTCCAGCCCAAGATTTGTCGAATAGGTCGTTTCCCATTTCAGATTAGGGTTCCCCACACCATCACCAGCCAAATATGCTGTAGTCACCGCAGTGCCATCATCGCCCCAGATATATTTTACATTGGAATATAGGCGGTCTAAGGTGCGATAGGGTGTAATCGCCTGGTTACCGTTGGCCCCGTAAGAAAGACGGATCTTCAGCATGTCCAGCCATCTGACGTTATCTTTCAGAAAACGCTCTTCTCCAATTTGCCATGCTGCCGCCGCCACAGGGAAGAATGCGTATTTATTGTTGATACCAAATACCGAGGCTCCGTCTGTACGTCCGGTCAAGGTTAATAGATATTTACCTTTGTAGGCATAATTTATCCTGCCCATATACGACAGCATAGCTGATTCTGACAACGAAGCACTGTTGGAAACAAGACGGCTGGCCGAACCGATCATAAAGTATTCGGTGTCATCGGTTACAAAACCAGCTCCGCTTTGTCCCGTCGACCAGCTTTTTGTTTTTTGCATACTGAATAAACCGGTTACATCAAAACGATGATCGCCGATCTGCCGCTCATATTTAAGCAAGTTCTCCCAGGTATAATCGTTATAATTAGAATTGTTAATGGAAGCGCTTCCTCCGGCTTGTGTACCCTGATCCCTGCCTTCAAAGGTGTTGCGCCCGTAATAAGTTCCTGTAAATCCATTCCGATAATTATAGCCAAAATTTGATCGTAAGGAAAGACCTTCTATAGGCAACAAAATATTGGCATATCCCGAAAGAAAGAAATTGTTATTATATCTATCCTGAATCGCATTGACGTTACGCATCGGATTGACGATCAATGAGTACTCCATAGGTTCAGGAACATACTTACCAGATTCGTCCTTATAACTACCATAAGGACTTTGCTTAATGGCATGCTCCAAATTTGGTGTAATGCCACCGTCACTTTTTCGGGTATATTGCAACCCTATACCAGTTGTTAGCCATTTATTAAAAGTCTGATCCACATTTGTGGTTATATTTAAACGTGACAACTTGGAATTATACACTACACCTTCTTGATCTAAAGCTGCAAGGGCAGCCATATATTTTGTGTTTTCAGTACCCCCGGAAATGCTCAATTGATGATCCATGGTCAAAGCTTTCCGAAAGACGTAATCTTGCCAATTATTGGTAATGCCTTTCGCATAATTGCCGCGCTCTGTTACGCTAATAATATCCCCGGCGATAGGATCTAATAGCGCTCCAGTATAGCCTTGCCTAATTCGGGCAATATCTTGTTGGAAGTGGATATATTCATTTGGTCCCATGACATTGATACGCTGCATAGGCTCGGCCATGCCGATCAAACCTTTATAGTTTACTTGCGCTCTACCTAGCGCTCCCCTTTTGGTTTGTATTAAAATAACACCATTTGCTGCTCGAGAACCGTAAATAGCCGATGCGGAAGCATCTTTTAGGATAGAAAGGTTTTCAACGTTATTGGGATCAATATCTGCCAAGGATCCGCTGTAGGGAATACCATCCAAGATAATGAGTGGACTATTATTGGCCGATATTGAATTTTCGCCCCTTATCAACAAGCTTTGCGATGCCCCTGGCGCAGCTTCACCGGTGGTAATGGAGAAACCGGCCACCTGTCCCACCAAGCGATCCATCAGATTGGAGGTCGATACCATACCTAGCTGCTCTTTTCCGACGACAGCCAAGCCTCCTGTTAGATCTTTTTTCTTGGCTGTACCATAACCGACCACAACGACCTGATCCAAAACATTCGTTCCAGACATTTTCACATGGATGACTCCTGATGGATTGACTTTTATTTCCTGGCTATTGAAACCAATATAGGTAAATAGTAGCGTAGCCGTGGGAGCCGCTTGGATAGTAAAATTTCCATTTGAATCGGTCTGTACACCATTTCTCGCTCCCTTAATCATGACCGAAACACCTTTAAGTGCTTCTCCCGCATCGTTAGTCACCTGACCCTTGACTTGCATTTGATCTGCTGCTTGCGAATAAGCGTAATTGGATGCCACCGCCAATAGGGTAGCACTCATTATCCAGCTCCTGAGCCAGATATGTATCTTTTGTATCATTGATTTATAATGGTTAGTTTAAAATTACTTGTGTTCTTTACTGTCCCTTTCTCGTAGAGAACATATATTTGAAATAATTATGCTTCAATAGGCTTGGACTAATTTAACTTCCGCAACGCTTCGATTTCCGACCTATTGACGAAATACAATATTCCAAAAAGTAATGTCATTGGTTTTTGTAAAGTTGGGATTACCCTGCGCGAGCCTGATCACGTGGTCGGGAATAATTTTCATACACATATTTTCCTTTTTAAAATTGGTTAAGACAAAACTATACTGATCACCAATTCATAGGGTTCGTTTTTGTACGAAAATGGTTTGATTTTGTACAAAAGGCAAAAACAGGTGTTTTTGCCTTAAACAAATAAGATTGCGAGCAATTGCATTACTAATTTTTTATTGCCATTACATGATCTAGAACTACCGTATCACTTCGTTGCACATCAATAGCTTCACCCTGCCCTTTATACAGGATGTCTCTGAAACTGGCCTGGGAAATACCGCTGGCTTTTATAGGTTGATGACTGATGACATTCCGCACAAACAAACCTTTCACATGCTCGGCATACTCAACGACTAGGCCTTGCTTTGCCAAGGGACTGATGACCATATTGTCAATAAAAACATTGCTTATCCGGAGTTTACCTACAGGCATAATCCGAATAGAACGGTGTGAAATTGAATAAAAGTCCTGCCAATTCTGGAGATAAATAGTCGAAATATTGTCGATTTCACCCCTGTATATCGAACCACTGACCACATTGACATTTTCTTCTCCAGCTCCCACTCCAGTATCTGTCAAACCGATGTTAATAAAATCGTCTCCACTTCTTCCTCTACAATTTGCAATAAGAATATTTTTACAGCCAAAACGTATGCCCATCCCATCTTGGTTTAAGATCTGTTGGTCAGTTCCATCCACATTCACGGCTTGCCTTACGTTAAAAGTAATATCGCTTACCTTACCATTTGTACAGCGCTCTAGTACCAATCCATGCCCATGATAATCTTTCAATGTAATGCCACTAACCTCAAAAACATCGGTATAAGCCAATATAATGGCGTGATTACGCCAACCACCCTTTTGATTCATTCCGGGTTTGCCAGCATCAGTGCCGTAAGATTGGTCAAATCTGCTGGGATTTAGCGATAGTGTTTTATTATGATCGCCGGTAGCTCTTGGATGATCAGCTCCTTCTAGAAGGACATTACCTTTTCCAATGATCTTGATGTTTTTTAATGGAGATATAGTATTGATTCCCAGTCCTGCATTCGCAGAACGAATAAAATTATCCCGACATTTATCAGAAAGCTTAATGGTACAGTTATTCAATTCAAGTTCAAAATCACCAGGAAGTAAAATGGCCTGATCAATGAGCCAAATACTTTTTTTAGCTATGGCGTCATACTTCGGTATGACTACTTTTCCGGTACTATTTTTTGCCGCATTTATAGCCCTCTGTATTCGCTCAGACTGCGTTCCAGTTTTATAATTATTAGGGCTGATATAGATTTCATCTACCGCTTGGTTGAGAGCTGCTGTCAACTGCAACACATTACATAAGCAAATAAAATAGCTCAAGAGAAGAACTCTTCTAAAAATTATTATTTTCATCATCGTTAGAATTGGTTGTTTTTTATTTATTCCCGCTGGAAACTTTCTTCTTAAAGTCTGAAGGGCTCAGTTCAAACTGTTTTTTAAAACAGACACTAAAGTATTTGGCATTGTTAAACCCGGTCTGATAAGCAACTTCCGCAATGGTCAAATCTGATTTCTCCAACAGATAAGCGCTTCTTTTCAAGCGCATATTCAGAATAAACTCTTTGATCGACATTCCCACAATATCGTTTATCTTTTGATATAGAATGGTTCTGCCCACGTTCATGTCAGCCACAAAGTCCTCTACGGAATAACTGGCGTTAGCAATGTTTTCTTCAATGACCTGAATGGCCTTAACTAATAGCTCCTCGTCCATCGACGTGACGGTAACATTGGACGGATCCACTTGAAAATGTTTGCTGTATTTTTCTTTTAATTCCTGCTGGTTTCTTAAAATGGTTTCTGTTTGTTGCAACAGATAGTCAATATGAAAAGGTTTATCAATAAATACATTTGCACCAAATTCCAATGCTTTTATTTTATTCTGATTGTCATCTCCGGTACCCGAAATCATAATAATGGGAATATGGCTAGTCTTGAAGTTTTGCCTCAGGCTACGACACACATCCAGACCGCTCCGATTAGGCATGATTAGATCGGTAATAATGAGCTGCGGATAGATTTTTTCAGCTTTTATTAACCCCTCTTCTCCGTCACTTGCCGCATATACATTATATTTTTCAGCCAGACGTTGTTCCAAATAACCCCGGAGTTGTTGGTCATCTTCAATGAGCAGGATATTATCTGTTTTTTTTATGGAGATAGCCCCGGTTTCGGGCGTTGCAATATCCTGTGTGATAATATCGTCAATTTCAGAAACGGTGTAATCGTATACGTTAGGTTGCATGTCGCCTGCCCTGGCCTGTTTTCTTAAAGGTAGGGAAATGGTAAATGAAATTTTATCGGTCTTATTGACCATCCATATTTTACCCTCAAGCACCTCTACCAGTTCTTTCACTATGGCAAGTCCAAGTCCTGAACTTTCTTCAAAAGTTGGCCGATGAGAAGATAGGCGATTGAAAGAAGTGTAAAGCGTCGCTATCTGTTCTTCCGAAAAACAATCGCCGGTATTTATAACTTCAATGGAAATGTATTCGATTTCTGTCGGATCTAAGGAAGAAAACCGTTCTTTTTCTTCGGGCGTGGCGTTATAGATACGTACGCCCACATAACCATTATCGGGTGTATATTTTAGGGCATTTGAGAACAGATTAGTCAATATTTTTTCGATAACATCATAATCAAAGGCAACATATAAATTGTCCTTGTACGCGGAAATATGGGTTTCCACGCCTTTTTTATTGGCGTAGAGCTCAAATAGGCTAAATATATCCCTTACAAAATTGATAAAATCACCAACCTGCGGATTGAGCGTAATTTTTTGGCTCTCAATTTCCCGAAAACGCAGCAATTGGCTAATCATGCGTTGTATTCTGGTGACATTCCGCTCTATTAAATCCATGTAAACCAAAGCAGTATCATTGGCCACAATAGTCTCTTTGAGTTGCTTAAGCGGCTGTAATACCAAGGTTAGTGGTGTTTTTAGATCGTGCGAAATATTGGTAAAAAAGTCGATACGTGCCTGATTCAGCTCTTGCATATTGTGTTCTCTTAAACGCTCAAGTGCCAACCGCTCCTTAAAAACTCTTTTATCACTATAATATCGCATAATAAAAAACAGCAATGCAAATGCAAAAGCTGCATAGAAACAATAGGCCCACCAGGACAAGAAAAATGGGGGATCGACGTGGATGTATAATCGTGATATTTGATCCCCCCATAGCCCATCATTGTTGGAAGACTTGATTTCGAAGGTATAATCTCCGCCCGGGAGGTTGAGAAACTGTACAGATTTCTGGTTGGGATGACTAATTTGCCAATCTTCGCCAAGCCCTAACATCCGATAAGCAAACTGATTCTTTTCGGCAAATAGATAGCTATTCGCCGAAAACTTAATTTCGACATTAGACTGATTACTAGAAAGCCTTATCTTATCTCCCTTTTGGTTGGACAGGCTTCCAATGTCTTTGGACAAAATCGACGATCCGTCATCAGGTTTCACCAAGGTATTGTTCACCAGAAATCCTGTAAAGAAAACTTTTGGTTTTTGCGGATTTTTATTGAGGTACGTAGGATCAAAAAGTAAAAAGCCATTAGTGCCGCCAAACAGCATTTCGCCTTTGGAAGTTTTGTAAGCAGCATGTATGTAAAATGAGCCGATATTATCTTCCTGGTAGAATCTCGCTTTTTCAAATTTCCTGGATTTCAAATCGAAGAAAAAAAGACCATCACTGGTACTTAACCACACATTTTTCGTAAAAGCATCTTCTAAAATACCGAATACCATTTTTGCCGGAAAACCATTACTTGCACTATAATTGATATACGTTCCGTCTCTTTTGAGCACGTTTACACCTTTCCCTAAGGTCCCTAGCCATACATCGCCATTCGAAGCCACGGCATAACTGCACAGATTATTTGCAGAATAGGAAGCATCCTTGACCATATAGTGCTTTAAAACGGTTAGCGTATGAGTATTTACGACAAAAAATCCCTGATGGCTAATTAAACAGAGCTGATTTTGATTATTCACATATAATGCTTCTACTTCCAGATTCAACTTATTGCCTTTGGAATCCTTGATTCTAACCATTTCTATCGGACCTTGCCGGTTCTTACAATATAAAAATGATTTGTCGGGATCTGTCATCCACCAGTTACCTTCCTGATCGTTTGCAAAATCATACACCGTCAGCAGTTGCTGGCTTTCCGGAGAGCGGAAATCGAAACTATTGAAACGCTGATTGTTTACATCATAACTGCCAATTCCACCATTATAGGCAGAAATTAACAGGCTCTTGCTTGCTTCGTCAAACTTAAGCCGCTTAATCATATTGGGACTTGGCCCCCTATCCTGCGACTTTTCGGGATTGATAAACTGATCTTTTTTCCTATTCCAGTAATTTAGGCTCCCCCCCTCTGTACCGATCCATATATTTCCCAGATGATCTTCCTGAAAACTACTGACAATGGGATGATTCAGACCGCCAGGGCTCGGTTTAAAGTAACGTACTCTCGAATCGTAAAGTGAGCAATAGGCGATTTTACCGCCGTAGGTACCTATCCAAACACCCTGATCCGGATCTGGATAGATTGTCCAAATGGAGTTATTGGGCAATGAATAAATATCGTTCAGGTTCATCCGCAAGGTGCTGCTACCTTCATTGGCGGGATCATAAAGGAATAATCCACCCTGGGTAGCCACCCAGATCACCCCAGTTTGGTCCAAGTACATTTTTTTCGTTAAAACGAATGAATTTCCAGCAACGGCTACCGGAATTTTCTGCTTTAAATTACCTGTCAAATCTGTGACATGTATTCCTCCCCGCGGTGTTAAAAAGTAATATAGCCCACGGTATTCAACTACATCGTTTACCTGATTTGCTGTATTGCTAAAATCCGCAAACTGAACAAGGCGCTTTTTAGACATTTCTACGGTATGTAAGATTGCATCTTGCGTTAAAAATACCTGGTCTTTGACACTCAATATATTTTGAAAAGACTTGTTTTTGGGCAACAAAAAACTTTCTATGCGTTCATTTTGTGGATTATAGCGGAGTAAACTATTTTCCGAGAGCATGTAAACTTGACCATCATGATGTACACAAACTGAACGAATTACTCCGGGGACAACGATATGAAATGAAAACCGTTCGTAATTAAATTTTAACAAACCCTGCCCCGACGCTAAAAATAGATTTCCTTTTCTATCGCAAATTAAAGAACCATAGCCCCATTTCTGCTTTGGCTTCATCGCCGAAACGATATCGTTTAACTGATAAAAGCTATTGCCATCATACATGAAAAGTGCATCGGGTCCGGTATACCACATACGCCCTAAACTGTCTTTGGCAATGCTTTGTATACCGCCATAATACGAAGTTTCGGGCATGAGGTGAAACCGGTATCTCGAAAGATCAATACCGAGAACACATTGTCCCCAGAAAATAAAAAAACAAATTATTAGACTGTATTTATTCATTTACAGATGTTTCTAAAGCTGCTTACAGTTTAATCAGAGATTTACCGATACGAGTTGCAATCAAAATGCTCAGCGATATTATTTACGAACAGTATTCCGTTAAACTACGATTCTCATTTTATTATACAAAGAGTCACGTCCAAATTATGGCTTAAGTTCTTTTTCAGCAAGTGAAATCCAAATCAATCAAAAAACGCCAATCTACTTAAAAACAGGAGTAGGAGACAAATTTATCTTCGTTTGTTGCTTGTTTTTTAGTTCGAATATCACCAGTTCATTGTGGTCGGGTAATAAATAATCTGACGGGATTAACAATGACTGTTGTTTTTCTTCTTCCCAATAAGACCCTAAATATTTTTGATTTATCCAAACTTCTCCCATCCCCCACCCTGTCATATTAAGATACTTGCTTTGTGACGGATTAATTTCGAACTGACCTTGGTAAAAACCGGGGCCACTAGGGGGTGCACTTCGTTCAAAAATCAGATTTTTAAGTGGATAATTACGTGCTTCCAAGGGGATCATTTTCCAGTTATGCAGTTCGTTTCCAGCTAAAGTAACCGCACCAAACACCCCCTTTGAATTGTCTGTAATTTCTGGCCCATAGGTGATTCGCCCGATATTCTCCACATAAAATTGAAGTATATGTGTGCCCGAACCCGTTTTAATCACCAGTTTTCTATCTTGATCCGTCAGAGTTCCCTGTAACATGCCGTCCACATAGACCACCGCATAATCGCGTACATTTTCTAATGCTAGTTCTTCACTTTCGGCATCCGTAGTAATCTCGGTCTGATAAAGCACATAGCCAAATTCGACGTTCAAATCGTTAAAAGATAACGGACTTTCAGCCTCGACGGTTTTTTTATAGATCTGTGATACTCCGGCTTTCCATTCTACCATCACTTCCTGTGCCTTTAGGGATTGCCCTAACAAAAACGCTGTTAGCGTCCAGATAAATGCTCTTATCATCGTTTAACTCTTCTTTATTTTATTAAAAATGATTGAATAAAAGTCTCATCCACGGCAACTTGTGGCGAGAATTTCGCACTTTTAACATAGTTATCCATACTGTACAACAATTGTTGGGTGGCCGGGCGATTATCCATATCGGTCTTTGTATCTAATGCCATTACCAGAAGTTTTCCGCCGTTCAGTTGGGCTTCGAAACCTATACCTAATTTTTGGTTGTTATCATAGCTGTCAATGACCTGTATAAACGGACGAAGTTGTTGTGGGGCATCTTGCATTTCAATTACTTTTGCATGATTAAGGATATCCCACCATTGCCAATCAGTATGGTATGAAGTAAGGAAATCTTTAAACATGCCCTGTTGATGATGGACCAGGTTGCCGATCGTCATTGGTGCCCAAGCAAACATAATAGGGTTCCAAAAATGATTATGAAATAGTGATTTTCGACCTTTTATTTTGTCTGGCGAAGCATAGAGAACCACCGTTTTTCCCTGAGCCAGCTGGCTTTTTGCAACATCATCATAGACATCGGTGTACAAAACCTTATCTGTAGACTGCATCAGATTTTGATGTTTGGGATATACCCAAATGTCCCAGCTATTTTTAATAGAATCATTAACTGCAAGATGAACAGTAACCTTTTGGCTGCGGATATTTTTTAGGGGAACCTCAAATTCACCCACCGGCGATACATTTTCGTTGGCAATGGTTTGCTTTTTAAGCGTACCCTTTTGCAATACACTGCCTGCGGTATCCGTCAACCACCATTTAATTGTGGCATTTTCGAGTACGGAATTGCTAAAGTTATACACTTCCGCTTTACCTTTAAATGTTTCTGTATTGAAGAAACTGCTTTTTTCGTACCGCAGTAATGCGACAGTGGGCGCGCAAAACTCGCGGAATTTATCGGCAGTAACCAGTCCCTTTGAGTCCCAGAAGGGATCAAAAATACCGACTGGAGCGTAGCCTTGCCCTGGAAAATCGTTCATCGACAAGAGCTGGAAACCAGCGGATTTACCCGAGCGCAATAAGGCTTCGATAACGGCTTTGTATTCCAGTACCGTCAGAGCACCAGATGCCCTAAAGAAATCTTTTGCCTGATCCAACATGCCATTCTTTTGTAATAGGTCTCGAAAAACCTCAAAATTTCGGGCCTCCACCGGACTGTTTGCATATTTCTTTATCTCATCAAAATTTGGGTAGATACAACGTTGTCCCGACTCGTGCGAGATAACAGGCACATCTACATCAGATTCCATGTTCTTATCCCAGTCGGTGCCGGGTAGCCCCTCATAAACCTTCACCGCACCTTTGTTGGTTTGTTGCGATACGTAATATTGATCTGACTTAACCCGTGTTCGCGCCGTAGAACCACTATACAGATGGCGCGGATCAGCTTTTCTACCTTCCGCAGTCAATTCCTCAATAAAGTCGAAATTGCCTGTAATTTCATTGCCATTGCAGTAAAGAACAAAAGACGGGTGATTGCCATATTCTTTTAAAATAGCTTTAATTTCCCGGCGGAAAAAGTTATATCTTCCTTCGTCCGGTTCGGCATCTTTGCCCCACATAGGCATTTCCACCTCAAAATATATTCCGTGTTTGTCTGCCATGCGAAAGGCAGCAGCCGGAGGGCACCAAGAATGGAAACGTAAATGGTTCATGCCGTAGTTCTTCATCAGCATCATAATTCTTTCCCAAGAGCCATCATCAAGCGGAGCATGTCCGGTTTTTGGAAAAACCGCATTTTCGACATTACCCCGTAAATGTATCGCATGATTATTGAGCAGTATATGATTTTTTCCCTGCCTCACTTCGCGCATACCAAAGGTGGTCGATTTCTCATGCTTATAGCTATTGTTACCATCGGAAGTATTCAACTGGCAGCTAATCCGATAGAGATTTGGGTTAAACTCATCCCACAATTTAATGCGTTTTCCTAAGGGAATATTGGCCTCTACAAAATTTAATGAATCAGTACTTACGATGGCAACTTGATGCTTGAGACTATAGTTTGTTCCGGCGATAGCAAAGGATACCTGACCATTTATCTGCTTTTTAGTCGTATTATTTACCTTTAACTTTACTTTTATAGACTGATCGGCTATGTTTGGATATACCTGAAAATCGTCGACGTAGACCGGATCTACGGCCATCAATTTCATATCACCCAAGATGCCATTCCAGTTAATTTGCGTAAATTCTGTATGTGCATGATTCCATTTGTGCGTATTGTACTGAAATCGATTATCGATACAAATGGTAATGCGATGCGTCTTTCCCGGTTTTAAAAATGCACTCAGATCGTGGTTGTGCGGCACGCTGACATAATCGATGCTGCTAACTTCTTTGGTGTCTACAAAAATCGAACTCAACCAATGGGTACGTTCAAAATAGAGAAATATTTTTTTCCCTTTCCAGTCAGCAGGGATTTCGATATCACGTTGGTACCATGCCGGACCCATGTATTCATATTTTCGGGTCAGACGGTCAATATATTTATAGGGAGTTTGATACCCTATATGATAATCATCTGTAATACCCGGAAGTTTAATCGTCCCTTGTAATACGTGATTATACCGAGGCGACAGCGAACCCCTACGAAAATCCATCACATCAGTCTGGAAACCCCAAGTACCGGATAAATCCACGACATCTTGCGCTTCCAATAACGTTGTATGCACTAAAAGCCACAGTAAACATATTAGTTTACAGTATTTGAATCTACCTGTTTTGTATATGTTCATTTTGTGATTTACTCTTTTCTCTACTTTCATTCATTTCTATAAATTATTCTCATAATATTCCTTTATAAGATACCATGCTTTCTTTCGATAACCTTGATCCGATACTAACCCTTTTCTATTCCATCCCCCTTGGTTAGTCGGATGAAAACGGAAAGGCGAACGGAAATCAAATAACACCCAAGGTGAAATTCCGCGTAGGTTTGGAATGTGCTTAAACATTTTCAAGTTGTCTTTGTATAAAGTTGCTTGGTAATCTTCACTCCATGAACTAGCAACATCCTTTTCGCCCGTCTTTCCATAAAGGGCCTCCCCGCCGAATTCGGAGATAATCAAAGGCTGCCCTTTTGCCACGTCCCATACAGCTTTATCAGGGGAAACTGGCCAATGGTGGTACCAGCCTAAATATTTATTCACCGCTACCACATCCAGCTCTTTAATGAAAGGGTCGTCCATGACAAAGATTTCTTTTTCTTTATTAAAACGAACCAGGTCAAAAGCAGCCGTAATAAGTCGTGTTGTGTCCATGGATCGGCATGTTGCAATCAAGTGCCTGATGAAAGCATTTCTTTGTTCGGAAGGTTGGGTTTCGTTAGCTACCCCCCAAAAGGTAAGTGCGCAACGGTTTTTATCACGCGCAATCATTTCACGCATCATTTTAACCGCTTTTTTCTTGGTCGATTCATTTTCAAAATCGATTCCCTGCCAGATGGGAATTTCCTCCCATAACATGAAACCCATTTTTTCTGCCATTCGCACGATATATTCATTCTGTGGATAATGTGCCAAGCGAATCATGTTACAGCCCAAAGCCTTAGCTTCACAAAGCAACATCAATGCATCTGACTGCGAAAAAGCACGGCCTTCACGTTGAGGTATTTCCTCATGAAATGAAATCGACTTCAGAAAAATAGGTTGGCCATTCAGCAAGATATCTTCCCCCTTCACCCCAATATTGCGAAAGCCGATCTCCTCTTCTATTTTGTCTGTTTGGGTAGATATCTTGACATGATACAATTTTGGTACAGCCGGCGACCAACGTTTGATTTCTGTTGATGTAAAAGACGTTTCTACTTTTCCAAAAGCGTTCGTCTCAAGTGTTCGTTTTAGTTGTAATTCTGGTATTTCGATGGTCACGGAAGAATTGGCCAACTTTTCTGAAAGTTTTACCTGAGCATTGATTTTATCGCTTTTGTTTTTGTCCAATTGGATAAAATAATCGTCAATAAAAACTTTCGGTGTGCTGACTAGAAAAACATCACGGGTAATGCCGCCGTAGTTCCACCAATCAAACGCCATTGCTGGAATGGCATCTATCCGACGGGTATTATTGACCTCAACGACCAAAAAATTATCATTTTCTTTCACAGCATCTGTTATTTCAACCTGAAACGGAGTGAAGCCTCCTTCATGTTGTCCAATCTCTTTGCCATTGAGATAAATACGACAACGGTAACTTACAGCACCAAAATATAAAAACAGCCTATCTCCGCTTTCTTCCACTGCATCGAACTTACGGCCATACCAAATGGTACCTTCATAGTATTTAAGTTCGGGCATCTGGCTGTTCCAATCCGAAGGCACGTTTAAACGAATACCATTTTCGAAAGCATATTCGTAGAAGTCGGTCTTGTTTTCCGGTTTTTTATTGAGATAAATTTTGCTTTTCCTACCCTGGTCATATAAATCGACAATGGCATCCCACTTACCATTTAATGATTGTACACGCCTACCATACGCATTAGTCATATTTTGCTGAGCAACAAGATGAAATGCTAACAGATTAAAAAATAGAGACCATACTAAAGATAGATTGATCAGCTTTACCATAATAGATGTTATTTTTTTATACAATCTTCATTTTCTATTTCACCCGTATAACCGACAGTTTGGTCCATCCCCGTGGAGTTAACTCTTCATTGAGTGCGAGTTGAATTGCTGGTTTACTATCTTTTGTCGTATCCACAATGGCAACAGCCCAGCTGTAAATTCCGGCAGGTAGATCTATTTTTACTTTTAGGTTGTAATTCACACCAGCACCTTTCAACCATACAGAGGGTTCGCTCTGATGATCAATAAAAATCTTCTTCACATTCCCGCTAGCATCTAACAACGCAAAAGCTACTTTATATTTATAGTTCCACTGCGGAATATTATTTGGTAGGTAACCCCAGCCCATATTTTGCCAACGATGGGAAATTAAGGCTGCAGCACCGGAACGGATATCTTGAGGTAATTTGATCTGGTCCGGATAGACACGATATCCCCCCTCTGCAGTAAACCGTTGAACCAGATCAAAGGACTTAAACCAAGACTCGGTTTCCCCTCCCGCTCTGAAATCCATCATATTCACATGCGCTTCAGCCGACAAATCAAACTCGCCCTTCCTAACATCCTCGTCGTGCCCTTCTCTATATTTTCCACTGGGATCTGTCCAATAACGATGCTTGCCCGGAGCAATAATCCAGCCGCCCTCCATAATAATGGGACGTTTGAAATTCCATTTCTTGGCAAAATTCTTTTCCCAGCTCTGATAATAACCTGTCATACCAAAAGCATCTTGGCGCAGACTATAGCCTTTATCAATGGCTTTATCCAATAAGCGTTCGCTGTTTGGATTTACAGCTCCCCAACTTTCGGGATGCCCTACCAAGCGGTGATAGTTAATAACTAAAGGTACTTCGGTAAAGGCCTTAGCATATAAGTTGGTTACCCATTCCAAGGTCTCTTCCTTTATTTTTTCAGTACTTTCGGGAGTTGCTGTTTTCGGATCTTCATAAACTACATAATGTGCCTCGCCCCATTTTCCCAAGCCATACGCATCAATAAATGAAGTTTTTTCAGGGTCATTAAATTCTTGAGCTAAGGCGGTTATAAATTTGCTATAGTACTTTCTGAATACCGCATCCTGCGGATAGGGAGTTTGCCTATCTGGATGGTTTTCATTTTCCAGATAATATTTAGCGCCTTGATCAAAAACAAATTTGGGTGTATTTTGACCTTGGTCGCGACCATCAACCACAATGCGGAGCGCGATGGGTAGCCCTCTCTTCTGCGCCCCTTTCAGAAGCTTACCTATTTTAGAACTCGGATTATTCCAGGCATAAACACCGTCACTGGGATTCAGCGATGACCAACTTGTACGTACATAACATGCCGAAGCGTAATCAATGACTTTTACTTTTTTACCCAAGGCTGGCACAAAATATTCGATATCCCAATACGTATCATCTGCATTCCGCGGCGCATACATTACCCAGCCATTTAAAGGATTGCGCAAGACTGATTGACCATCGTACTTTGGCTTCAATAGGATATACGCAGAGTTGTTTGAATCGCTTTTATTTTTCTGAGAAAAGCCAGAAAAAGCGGATGTACAAAATAAGAGTGACAAAATACTTACTATACCATGAGAGATTATTTTCCTGTTTATCATTTCGTATCAGAATATATTATGATGTGTATTGGTTATTGGTTGCTGTTCCCCTTTTCCGCAGCCCATTACTACACTTTATCATTTATTGGGCTGGTTTAATAATAAAATGATTTATTGAGGTACGGTGCAAAAATAGCTATAGTCGATTGCTACGGGGGTACTGAATCGTTCAGAAATGGTTCATTTTTGTACAAAATGGCTCTAATCATCGCATTTGAAACAGCGGTCGATGAAATTAATGTAAAGGTCCTTAGTCTCCCATATTCTTGTATGCTGAATACGTTAGAAAACTTGCTGAACCTCATAGCGCTAAGATTCGGCACAAAACATGCTAAAAAAGACGATTTCACCCCCTTCTTTTGCTGTAAATCCCCTCGAATTATACAGTTTGTTGTGACGATAATTGTATTAACATAACTCAATTTATAACCAAAATTCTTATTAATGAAAAGATGGAAGAAGATTAAATCTCGTCTAGGAATTTTTATGTTTCTAATGACGGCAACTTGTTTTGCAGCCCTTGCTCAACAAGTTCGGGTACAAGGAAAGGTCTCCTCAGAAAATGACGGTACAACCTTATCAGGCGTCACGGTAAGTGTTTTGGGAGGCACTCTTCGCGTATCCACGGACGGAAATGGTCGATATGTACTAAATGCCAGCAAAACGGCAACATTAGTATTTAGTAGTGTCGGCTATGCCCGCCAGGAAATTTCCTTGATCGGAAAAAAAATAGATGCCAACAACACCATCACCTTAGATGCTCAAATCAAACTAAACGAAAATGTTATTGATGATGTTGTTGTTACGGGTTTTGGACAACGTGAAAAAAGAGCGTCTGTCGTCGGCTCGGTAACCACAATTAATCCCAAGGAATTAAAAGGACCAACAAGTAACCTGACAACGATGCTTGCGGGAAGGGTTGCTGGTATGATTGCCTTTCAACGGAGCGGTGAGCCTGGATCTGACAATGCCAATTTCTTTATTCGGGGACTTGGAAGTTTCGGAACTGGAAAACAGGACCCGCTGATTCTTATCGATAACATCGAGTCCTCACCTACCGACATGGCCCGTTTGCAACCAGACGATATCGCGAGCTTTTCTGTGCTCAGGGATGCCAATGCAGCAGCAATGTATGGTGCCCGCGGGGCAAATGGTGTTGTACTGATCACAACGAAACTGGGGAAAGAAGGTGTTACAAAATTCGAATTCCGCACCGAAAGTAACATTTCTACGAATACGCGCAATTTTAAATTTGCAGACAACATCCGCTATATGGAAATGGCCAACGAGGCTTATTTAACTAGACCAGCAGATGCCGCCAGCGGACAAGGACTTCCCTATTGGCAGAACAAAATTGATCACACACGAGCCGGAGACAATCCGCTACTGTATCCAAATAACAATTGGATTGACCAACTCATAAAAGACTACACATTAAACCAGCGCAACAACTTAAATATCAGTGGCGGTGGAGCAAAAGCAAAGTACTATCTGTCGGGAACCTATAATATCGATAATGGTATTTTAAAGATGAATGGAATCAACAATTTCAATAACAATATCAAGTTAAAAAATTATTCAGTCCGTTCGAATATTGATATCAACTTTACGCCTACTACGGTTGGT
This sequence comes from Sphingobacterium sp. 2149, assembly GCF_031455655.1. Classification (NCBI taxonomy): domain Bacteria; kingdom Pseudomonadati; phylum Bacteroidota; class Sphingobacteriia; order Sphingobacteriales; family Sphingobacteriaceae; genus Sphingobacterium; species Sphingobacterium sp. 2149. Next base: position 139,603 of record NZ_JAVDTD010000005.1, read on the forward strand.
ATTGTACGGGTATACGCGCAATTTGACGATTACAATGGACCTATAGGTAGTACAGATGAAAACGGGAGCCGTATCAACGGCGGAGCAGCTACGTTCAGACGGGCAATATGGTCGAATCCTGTCATGTTCCCTGCGATCTATCCATCTTCGTATATGCCTTACATGAATCATCCTTTATTTGGTAATGCACTCAATAGAAATGGTGGTTTATTTGTAAATCCGTATGCCGAAATGGTCCGTGGTTATCAAGAGTTTAATACCTCTACAATAATGCCGCAAATCCAAATTAATCAAAATCTGAATGCATTGATTCCAGGTTTGAGCCTTACAGCCATGACTTACCTAAAACGCTATGCCTATTTTGAAGTAAACCGAAAATATAACCCTTTCTATTACACCGCATCTGCTGATGCCTATGGCGATTTAAGCCTGCGCGTCATGAACGATGGCTCACTGGGATCGATCGGTACGGTCGGTACCGAATACCTCGATTATTCGGAATCTGCAAAAGAAGTCAACTCGATGTTTTACGCACATGCAATTGCGAGCTATAATCATGCTTTTGGCAAGCACAATGTAGGTGCCACAGTCATCGGATTAGTTCAGAATTCATTGAGTGGAAATGCCGGAAACTTGCAACTCTCGCTACCTTCACGCAATATCGGTCTATCTGGTCGCTTTTCTTACAATTTCGATGATCGTTATATTGCCGAATTCAACTTTGGTTACAACGGTTCAGAACGCTTTGCCAAAAATCGTCGTTTAGGTTTTTTTCCTTCCTTTGGGCTTAGTTACAATATATCCAACGAAGCATTTTTTGAACCTGTCAAAGAGGTCATTTCAAAACTAAAAATTCGCGCCACGCATGGTTTTGCCGGTAACGATCAGATAGGCCGTTCGCAAGATCGCTTTTTCTATTTATCTGATGTAAATATGAACGATTTTCCGATCGCATTTGGTGAGCTTTCGGGCTATAACAGACCGACCATTGCCATTCGTCGTTATGCCAATCAGGATATCACTTGGGAACGATCGCGGCAGACAAACTTAGGACTTGAACTAGGCCTCTTTAAAGACCTCGAATTAAATGTAGATGTCTACAAACAGGTACGGAGCAATATTCTCACTGGTCGATCTTATATACCGAGTACCATGGGGCTGCGGGCTCCTATTGTTGCCAATACCAATAAAGCAGAAAGTAAAGGGGTCGATCTTACGCTAAATTATAATAAGAATTTCGGCGACAGCTGGTATATTCAGGGTCGGGGCACGATGACCTATGCAGTGAGCAAAAAATTGATTGTGGATGAACCTGCTTACAAAGAGGCTAGCCGCTATACGGTAGGAACTTCAGCATCCCAAGAGTTTGGTTACATCGCTGAGCGTCTATTTGTGGATGATCAAGAAGTACTGAATTCTCCTGTACAGTTCGGAAAACCAGGGTTGGATTATCTTGGAGGAGATATCAAATACCGTGACGTCAATGGCGATGGACAGATTACAGACCTAGACCGTGTCGCAATAGGTTACCCAACGACACCTGAAATGATCTATGGATTTGGTGGTACTGTGGGTGGAAAGGGCTTAGACTTTAGCTTTTACTTTCAAGGTTCTGCACGCTCTTCTTTTTTCATAAATTCTGAGAATATCTCTCCTTTCTATTTAAATGGTGGTTCACAAAATGGGCTTTTACAGGTCATTGCTGACAGCTATTGGAGTGAGGAAAACCGCAACCTTTATGCCTTCTGGCCTCGCCTAAGTGAAAACATAATTGCAAATAATAATCAGAGAAGTACCTGGTGGATGCGCAGTGGAGCTTTCTTGAGATTGAAAACAGTCGAAGTCGGCTATACTTTTAAAGAAAGTCTGATGAAACGTATCAGAGCAAAAAACCTACGGGTTTATGCCAACGGAATGAATTTATTTGCCTTAAGCTCCTTTAAGATGTGGGATGTCGAAATGGGAGGAAAAGGAATAGGTTATCCGATTCAGTCCGTTTACAACATTGGTTTACAACTGGGCTTTTAATGTTAACTACAACCGAGAAATAATGAAAAATAAAAATATGAAAAAGACAGCCACCTATTTAGCATGCCTCTTGTTTAGTGCTTTTGGTGTTTCTGCCTGCAAAGATTATATCGACGTCGTTCCGGACAACGTGGCGACAATTGACAATGCCTTTTCCTTACGAAATGAAGCTGAGAAATTTCTCTTCACTTGTTATGCATGGTTACCCAATAATTCGGATGCTCAAAGCAACATTGGATTTCTCGCTGGCGACGAAGTTTGGCTACCTGTCGCCCAACGTGAAATCTATCCGGCTAACAACTGGCGAATCGCGCGCGGCGGGCAAAATGTGAACCAACCGCTAGTAGACTCTTGGAGAGGTGGCTTATGGACCGCTATCCGAGATTGCAATATCTTTTTGGAAAATGTTTCTGATCTATCCAAAGTACCCGATCTCTCCGTTGACGATCGTTCGCGATGGATTGGAGAAGTACTGTTTCTAAAAGCATATTATCATTATTTGTTATTCCGTCAATATGGTCCAATTCCTGTGGTTGAAAATAATATATCACTTGATGCAAACCAGTCAGCTGTACGCGTAGAACAACGTCCTGTGGATGAGGTTGTCAATTACATCGTTACTTTGTTAGATTCCGCAGCGCAAAAAGCTGTCCCCTTAATTATTCCGAACAAAGCAGCAGAATTAGGCCGGGTGACTAAACCCATCATTCAGGCTGTAAAAGCTGAAGTATTGCTCACTGCGGCAAGCCCTTTATTCAACGGAAATACAGATTATCAGTCGATGCGAAATAGCAAAGGTGAACAGCTTTTCAATCCTTCATACGATGCCTCAAAATGGACCAAAGCTGCGGAGGCCGCTAAAGCTGCAATTGAATCTGCCGATGCAGCGGGTATCCGTTTCTTCCCTTTCAATAAGGCTGAATATGGGCAGTTTAAGATGAGCGATGCAACAGCAAAGGTGCTAGGCATTAATTTAGCTTTCAATGAGCGCTGGTCTGCTGAACACATTTGGGCAAACCCCAATTATCAGGCATGGAATATACAGCGAGATGCGATGCCGCTGTTAACTCCAGAGGCAGTGGTCGGTACAGCAAGGCAGCACCTCAGCGCACCGCTAAAAATTGCGGAAATGTTTTATACAAAAAATGGTGTACCCATCAACGAGGATAAAACTTTAGACTTTAACGATAAGTCAACCTTACGTGTGGCCACCGCTGCAGATCGCTACTATATCAAAGAAGGATATACCACGGCACGTCTAAACTTTGACCGCGAGCCACGCTTTTATGCTGACTTGGGTTTTGACGGTGGTATCTGGTTTAAGTTTGATACTAAAAGCCTCTCAGATGAAGACACTTATTATGTGCAGGCAAAGTTAAATCAGCCTGCCGGCGCGAATAACCATGGATGGATCAATGAAACTGGATATTTTCTTAAAAAATTAGTCAATTGGGAGCAAGCATTTAGCAGCAACGGAGTCAGTTATAAGTCCTACCCTTGGCCGAACATGCGGTTAAGTGATATTTATCTGATGTACGCAGAGGCATTAAATGAGGCAAATGGTCCTTCCAATGAAGTATACACATATGTAGACCGCATTCGTGAACGTGCAGGAATTCCAGGTGTACTATCTTCTTGGAGTCAATTTTCTTCAAACCCTGACAAGCCGACAACCAAAGAAGGTCTTCGCGAAATTATCCGACGCGAACGCATGATCGAATTGGCGTTTGAAGGGAAACGTTATTGGGACTTAAGACGTTGGAAATTGGCCGTCAAATACTTCAACCAAAACATTACCGGATGGAGTGTAAACCAAGAGGTCAGCGCAGATTACTACCAGATAAGAACCTTATTTCAGCAGACATTTGTAGCGCCTAGAGATTATTTCTGGCCAATTGCTCAAGGCGAATTAACCGTAAATCCTTCATTGACACAAAGTCTTGGATGGTAGCGCTTTTTAATTTTATCCTTAAAGTCATAACGATATGAATATAAACAGAAAAATGATGCAGGCTATATTTTTCTTCTGCATCTTATTCCAAAACTGTAAAGAAGAAATTCAGGTTGCCCCTGTCGTAAACAGCGCAGCACCAGGTCAAGTGAGTAATGTGAAAGTCGAAAACTTGGCTGGGGCCGCACGGATTACCTATACCTTACCAAAGGATCAGGATCTATTATATGTCAAAGCTGTCTACCAATTAAAATCGGGCAAAGAAATGGAGGTAAAATCCTCCTACTATAACAACTCACTGTTGGTGGAAGGTTTTGCAGATACAAATCCGCATCCAATTAAGCTCTATGCCGTAAATAGAAGTGAAGTCAGTTCGGCGCCGATCGAAGTCTCCGTAACTCCTTTAGAAAACCCGATCTGGAATACTTTCCGAAGTTTGGAGGCCATTCCAGCTTTTGGTGGCATTCGGATCACGGCTGAAAACGAGTCGGAAAAAAATCTAACGGTGATGGTGATGGTTGACTCCTTGGGTGAATGGGTGCCTTCTGTCGATAATATCTACACCTCCGCAAAACAGATTTCACGTACGATCCGCGGTTTTGCTCCTAATCCCAAACAATTTGCGATTACCGTGAGAGACAAGTACATGAATTTTACTGATACACTGGTCACCACCTTGACACCGCTGTTTGAACAGCCACTTCCAAAATCGAGGTATACTGCAGTTACATTACCGACGGATTCTAAACAACAATATTCTTCTACGGGACTTTCTAAAATGTGGGATGGGGACATTATTAACTGGCCCAACATATCGTTGACTGATGTCACTGTGAACGGTCCACAATGGGTTACATTTGATACCGGTAAGCTGGCCAAAATGAGTAGGATTGTCATCTGGGACTATCCTGAATATACCAATAACGGCCGCATGTACTATTATGGGGGTAATGTACGGTTTTTTGAAGTATGGGGCTCCGACAATCCTCCTTCGGACGGAAGCTGGAACAACTGGACGCGTTTGGGTACATTTGAAAGCAAAAAGCCCTCTGGATTACCTATGGGACAACAAACAGATGAAGATTACCAACTCGCCAATGCGGGTTTAAGCTTTGACTTTGATGTCAGTGCGCCAAAGGTGCGTTATCTGCGCATCAAGACTATTAAAAATTGGCAAGGATCTTCTTTTATGTCCATCGCCGAGCTACAGGTTTATGGCGATCCACGTTAAGATCACTTTTTTATTATCAATTAGACTATGATGAAAGTACCACATATTAAAACATTCTTTATCATGCCCTTGCTTAGCATGGCCATGCTTTCTTTCCTTTGCTGTTCAAAGAGTGATGATTATAAAAAGTACCTGGAAGGCGGTGAAATTTCCTACACCGGCAAAATTGATTCCGTAAAGGTCTTCTCGGGTAAAGAGCGCGTCTATATTACTGGATTATTTATGGCAGACCCCAAGGTGGAGCGTCTCAAAATATACTGGGATAATCGGCAAGATTCGACTGAGGTAAAAGTCAATCGTACAGCAGGCGTAGATACCTTAAAAATTTCACTCAAGATAAGCGAAGGGGTACACAATTTTGAACTTATCACCTACGACGCCCAAGGCAACAAGTCGCTAAGTGTATTTAAGACCGGCGTGTCTTATGGTGAACGATTTAGTTCAGGTCTTATCAACAGACCAATGTATGCTGTTGATTATTTCGCAGGAGATCAAAAAACCACCGTCAATTGGGGGGGGATCGATCTGACCAGCGGTGCTCAGTTTACGGAAGTGGAGTATACCAATACTTCAGGTAAATTGATTATACAAAGAGACTCCATTAAACTTGGCAAAAGCATTTTAGCAGACTTTATGCCTGGCAAACCACTCCGCTACCGTACATTATTTGTTCCGGATTCCTTAAGTATCGACACATTCTACACCAATTATTCCGCAAATATATCGCCAAAAGAGGTCTATCTAAAAAACATGAACTTTCCTTTCGAGACTTCGGCCATGGGCGGCGATCGCTGGGGTACACCGGCTGTGTGGCTTGTGAATGATGCGGCAAAGAACTTCAAGACAGCTGACGGCAAATATTATGGCGGAATTGAAATTCGGGATAAAAAAGCCTGTTTATCTTTGGAAGCCGGTTGGTGGCAATGGGCCTCACCCTCACCCAACTTAGCGCCGATAGTTAATGGTAAGATCTATCAAACAACCAACCTACAGCCCGGAAAATATCGTTTTACAGTCTCAAAGATTGACAAAGGCAGCGCAGGTGTCGTTCACCTCATCGCCGCAAAAGGCAATGCCTTACCCGATCAATCCGCCTTGAATACAGCCTTAGGCTTTCAAACCCTATCTGGAAGCAGTGCAATATTCGAATTTACCGTAACAGAAGCGGGACCTGTAACCTTAGGTTTTCTAGGAAACATGAATGGAACCGCTTCAGACGGCTCTTATTTTAAAGTCTCTGGCAATATGATCTTTGAAAAATTATAACCAAAATAGATGAATAGATTAGTTTATTATGTCTTTTTTACAGCCTGCACTTTAGCAGGTTGTAAAAAAGCTACTCCCGAAAGCAGTATGGTAAAGCCTACGGAAAAAACAGATGATAGCGCGCTTGCTGAGCTTGGTAAATTAGCCTTTTCCAATATCACCACTACAGGTGCTATGATTACAGGAAAAGTGCTCAACAAAGGTGGTGCACTTGTTACCAGTCGTGGCATCTGCTGGAGTAAAGATCCGAATCCGACAATCGACAATAATCCGATGGAAGCAACTTCCAGTAAAGGTTCTGGTGAATTTAGTGTGGCACTAACATCCCTTGCCCCCTCGCAAACATACTACATTAGACCTTACGCCAAAAGTAAGGGCGGAATTGCTTACGGCGAACAACAGGTATTGACCACTGCCGATATACAATCGGTTACCTTTGGCACTAATCCGATCTTTATTGTGGGATCATCAATGGCTTATTATGACGTCAATATTATTAGTAGCGGCGGTGGCGCCATTACGGAAAGAGGGATATGTTGGAGCCTACAAGAAAAACCGACTTTAAATGATCACAAAGTGACGAACGGTTCGAAAGGTACTGGAAAATTTAGACTAGGTATAGTCAATCTTAATCCAAGCACGAACTATCATTTACGCGCTTATGCAATCAACGAAACCGGTGTAAGCTACGGTCCAGATATTGCGTTCCATACGATTGCTAAGGGTAAAGTAACTTATACGTTTAATAAAGCCGATAACCCTACGGCGCAACAACTTGCTGCTTATCAACGTTTGCAAGTAGCCCTCGACAGTGCAGTGTGGTATGTCAATAATTATACTTCTGCTACCAAACACATTTATCTCAACTACGATCCAGGCGTACCGACAGCCGACGCTAACAATGAGGGTTGGATGCGATTTGGTTCTGGTGAAGGATACCAAAATATCCGTACCATGTTGCATGAGATGAATCATACCTTGGGTACTGGAACGACCAGCTGGTGGTCGCAGGCCATTGTAAATGGCAAATATAGTTTGGGAAATGCCAACAAAATGCTAAAGATGATCACTTTAGATGAATCAGCCGTGTTTAGTGGCGATAGCATGCATTGGTGGCCTTATGGCTTAAATCAAAATTCAGAAGTCAGTTCTAGTTGGGACTACGTCTACAATTGCCTGATCATAGAAGCTATGCGGAAAGACGGTATGACCAGTCACAGTGGAGCTTATCAATAGCAAGCTAGCTGTATAAAAAGAGCAGAAATACAGGATTTCTCATGAGAGTTACTGTTTTTCTGCTCTATTATTTTTTAGATAATCCGTCACATTTAACTCTTATTATCGGACAAATTTCCGAGGTGGCTATACCGCTTTCGGTATTCAGAGGGCGAACAACCAAAGATTTTGGAAAAATGCTGTCTAAAATGTTTTATATCCTTAAAGCCTACTTGATAAGCGGTTTCATTAATATTCGTTTTATTGCTAATCAGCAATTGCGCTGCGCGGCGCATCCGGATATAACGGATAAATTCATTAGCAGATTTACCTGAAATAGACTTTATTCGTCTATACATATTGGAATGGCTCATGCCTAGCTCCTCGGCAAGCATTTTTACCGTAAAATTTTCATTCAACAAGTGCTTTTCAACCACCGCTATAGCCCGTTGAAGAAAATCTTTAAAGGCCGTCGGAACCTGATGATCTTTCGACTGCAACGTGATTTCACTGTAAAAATAGGTATGCAATCTATTTTTGTTTTCTATCAAACTTTCCACACGTGCCACGAGTAACTCTTTATCAAAAGGTTTAACAATATAGTCATCTGCTCCAACTTCGATCCCTTTTAATTTAACATCAAAAGACGCACTTGCAGTTAACAAAATAATAGGGACATGGCTGCGCTTTGTATTGCTCTTCATATGTTTGCAGAGATCGATTCCAGAGTCTCCACCCATCATGATATCACTGATGACGATACTTGGTTCTATTTTTTCTAACACAGTTATTGCCATTTCTGCACTGTCTGCTTTAATAACCTGATATTTGTCAGAAAAGACTCCAGCAATATAGTTTAACATATCTTCATTATCATCTACAATTAGTATTTTCTCCTGCATATCATCTTCATACCACTCGTCAAGTGGTTGTCGTTTTTTTGGATAGATTGAAGGTGTATGCTCAAGCTTATCTTCTTCCGCAGAAGAAAGATATCCATAAGCAGCCTGTTGTAATTCGACAGTTGGCTCCACCGTCGCTGAGCTGACCTGATGAATCGGCAATCGTATTGTAAAAGTAGCTCCAGCTTTTGGATTTGCAGTATATTCCAATTTACCTTCGTGCAGCGTAATAAATTTTTTCACAAAAAACAGTCCGATTCCAAAACCATCTGCGCTTTGGTTGAATAGGTTAAAATTACGTTTAAAAGGTTTAAAAATTTCTTCTGTTAAATGGGTTGGATAACCCTGTCCAGAATCGATGATATCACAGATCAATTCGGATTTTAGACGGCTCACTTTAACAGCGACAGATCCTCCTTTGTCTGTATATTTAAGCGCATTTTGAAGTAAATTGATGAAACAGATCTCCAGTTTTTCATAATCTGCATCTACAGTTAGTTTTTCAATAGCTGTTTCAAATGAGTACGTGATATTTCGAGAACTGGCCAATTGCCTAAAGGACTCAAAGGCGTCTCGCCAAACCTGTATAATGTCAAAAACCTTACTGTCGAGTTCGTCTAAATTGCCATCGGATTTTCTAAACAAAAGAAGTTTATCCGCAAGGTTTAACAATCGCTTGGAATGACTGTAAATAGACAGTAGCTCGTCTGATTCTGTCATATTCTTTTTTGACTTGACGACAATATCCTTGATCGGATTTACAATAAGGGTCAATGGAGTCCTGATCTCGTGGACAATATGGGTAAAAAATGCCAGTTTATCTTCGAGTAATTCGTGTTCTTTATCACGTTCAAACTCAGCAGTCTTTACTTTAAAGAGCAACAATGCTTTATTCTCCCTATACCTATTATAAAAAAAGAGTACCGCAGCGAGTAGCAAAAAGTATCCTAGATATGCCCAAAAACTTCGGTACCAAGGAGGCAAAACTTCTATACCTATAATTCGTTCCGTCGGATTCCATTCGCCATTTGCATTGGTTGATCTAATATGTAATTTGTATGTTCCTTCTCTGAGATTAGAATAATAGGCTGTACGCTGTTTATTGACGTAATTCCAATCTTTGTCCCAGCCTTCCAAATAATAGGCGTAGTCGATCCTATCCGAAAAACTAAAGTCTAATGCTGCATAGGAAAACGATAATACAGCCTTATCAAATGGTATTTTTAGATGCTTCACATCATTTAAAGGAATTTGATTCTCCTGCCCACTTTGGTCATATGGTATATTATCGATACTTAATCGGGTCAATTTTAATAAAGGAAAACTGGTCTCAAATAATACATCCTTCGGTCTGATGATATTGAAACCACGGATGCCTCCAAAAATCAGCTGATCATCGCGTAATTTGATGGCAGCGTTGTAATTAAATTGGTTACTTTGGAGACCGTCTGACTGGTAGAAATTTTGAAATGTTTTTTTTCGTAAATCCATTTTGGACAGTCCGTCGAGTGAAGATATCCACATGTTACCTTGTGCATCCTGTAATCCATTTAACAAAGTATTACTAACAAGTCCATCCTTTTCAGTATAGCGCCTATAGTTCATTGTATTTAAGTTCAGATGTAAAAGTCCTCCCCCTTCGGTGCCAAGCCAAAGAAAGCTATTTTCTGTTTGTTGGATAAAACGGATGGGCGTACCTATCTGATAACTCTTGTATTTCATCGTACGCAGGTCCAGTCGAAATAAAGAATTCCAGGATCCCATCCACAATGTAGCATCTTTATCTTCGTAAAACGTTAACACGTCATTTATTGGCAAATCAAGATATTTAAACTGATCTGTGGTGGTATCTAAGCGATAGACATTTCCACTAGCAAGGGTTGAAGCCCAAAATGTCCCCCTGCTGTCCTTGAATAAGCGCCATACAGCATTATTGGCGTATGGAGTATTCGGATAGTAACAGCTATAATGTTTTATTTCGCCTGTTTTTGTGTTTAATTTAACAATTCCCGTATCGTAAGTTCCAATCCACAACTGGTCATTTTGATGCTGAATTAAGGATGTTATAAAAGAAGGTCTGCTCTGCAGAGGAGCTGAATAGGTATAATTCACCAAAGTGCCTTTCGATATACTCCATTTATATAATCCATCCCCATCAGTTCCTATCCAAATATGATCTCGATCGGCCTGCTCGAATGATAAAATAAAATCGGCCGTATTTACCCGTTGGCTATTGGGAATAAGTTTAAATGACTGAAATCTTCTTTTTACCGGATCCACAATATTGACTCCACCCCTTAGAGTGCCAATCCAAATCCGATCATCTTTATCCTCCCATACAGCAAATACAGATCGACTGGTTAATTGTTGTTGATCAAATCCGATGTACTCTTCGAAAGTTTCTGTCGTGGGGTTAAATTTTTGAATGCCCGCCCCATCTGTACATATCCACAGCTTTTTGTCTTTTCCAAAATAAAGGTTAACGATAGCTTTTCGATAAGTATCGTAACTATATCGTTCAAGCACGCCCGTTTTTATATGATAACAACTAATTTTCTGATAATTGGCAAACCAAACATCTCCAATCGTTGACACAGCCATTGTAGTCGACTGGAAATCACCTTCTTTTACAATTGAAAAACTGTTCTTTTTGCTATCATAATAAGCCAAACCAAGATGATCTATTATTGCCCAAATTCCAGCATCAGCTGCTTTGCAGATAGCCGAAACACGATAGTCGAAATCCTTTTGGCCAGCATATTGTAAAGGTATCCTATTCGCAATACTTCCATCCTTCGTTTCCTCAATTTTAAAAAGTCCTTTAGATCCGCCTTGCACAAATAACTGACCTAGCATATCCCTCTCTATCTGATGGATCGGAAAATTTAGAAGTTTATTTTCTCTTTGCGAACGCACCAACACTTGCTTACAAACTGTACGATTGGCATCTATCACTGCCAATCCACTTTTGGTCGCTACATATAACTGAGCGGAAGCACTTTCGGCGATAGCCGTTACACGATTGTCAGGAATTGTATTATTCGATAATGGATCATTTTTAAAAACTTTAAATTCATACCCATCGTAACGATTCAGGCCGTTGGATGTTCCAAACCACATAAACCCATCCCTATCCTGAAAGATAACCGTTACAAAATCGTTTGAAAGTCCTTTATCAATGCCTAAATAAGCAATGGATGATTGACACCAGACAACATGAATCGGCAAGAATAACCCGAGAAGGATCAAGTAGACAGTTTTCATAAGAAGATTATAATTGTTTTAGCGACACTTAATTTACGAAAAAACTGGTGGATCGACAAATTCGAGTTACACTATTTATGATCCGATGTGCGCGCTCTTAGGTCGATGTGGTAATTGGGCGCTGGTAATGGTCTAAATACCGCTATTTTATCTTATTTTTTTGCCAATACAAATGAAAAAAGCGAGGATAAGACCTCGCTTTTTATCGACCTGTTGATAACAAAGTCCGATTTTATCGGACTCGTCCATTCATAATCCTACCTATAAACTACATTCGGGATAGGTTTATACCTACCATTAAATCCGCTGCGACAACTTCTAAGAGGTATTACTTCAATCTCTGTAAGCGTTCTTTCGCTGACGGAACAATATCATCATCCTTCTCATAGTTTTCAATAACACTTTTCAATGTACTCTTTGCCTGGAAAGTATTGCCTTTGCGCGCATAAGCATCTGCAAGCAATATAAAACTCTTGGCTACCCAATATTCTTGTGCTCCCCTATTGTTGATAACGTCAAAAGCAGTTTCCAATGCTTTATCGTATTCCTTACTATCATATTGCAATAGCGCCACGCGGTAACGCGCCTCTGCGCCAGCAGCTGACTGGCTTTTCAGCGCAGCCAGGTTGAATTCTTTCAAGGCAGAAGCTACGTTCTTTTCTTTCAGTAAGGACCTTCCGTTGTATAAATGGGCTTTGGCAATTTCCTCCTGAGTTGCCCCCGCATAATTCTTGATTAAATTCACGTATTTGGCCACCTGTTCCATATCACCAAGTTCGAAATAACACACCATCAGGTTGGTTACCGCATACCCATAGTTCTTTTTATACTCCTCATTGAGTTCTAATTTTTTCAGGTGCACAATAGCCTCATTGTATTCCTTGAGGCCTAGATATAAAGCAGCCACTGTTAACAGGGTATTCTCCGTATACTTACTCGTCCAGTCGTTCAGTATCATATTCAGATCGTGCAGCGCTTCCTGCGGTTGGCCTATACGGTAAGAACTTACACCGCGGATATAACGCGCAAATTTCTCCTGTTTAGGTTTTGGAAATTTGTCGAAATAAGCGTTGATAGCTTCCACGGCTGCACCGTATTCGCCCCGGGTAAAGAGCGAATGGGCTGCCTGGAAAGCCATATTATCCTGCTCTGCAGGACTCAGATTTCCCACATTAGTACCTACAGCGTAACGAATATAACTCGAAGCGTCTCCCTGATCGAGATAAATATTTTCAATAAAACGCATAGCCTGCTCTGCCTCAGCGGTTCTGGCATATTTCTCCACTACTTTTTGGAAAGTAACTTTAGCCGCTTCGGGTTCATCATTGTTGTACTGTACAAGCCCAATGGTCATGAGGGCGCGAGGTATATAACTACTGCGGGGGTACTTTCCAATCATTCCTTGCAGCCCTTCGAGTGCATTATCATAATCTCCCATCGTAAAATAGGTGTAAGGGATTTCAAAGGCTGCATCATCCGCATAATTAGAAGCGGGGAATTGCTTCAGCACGGAACGTAGAGTACTCATCTTCTTTTCATTATCGCCTTGCAGACCAAAGATGATACCACGCTGGAAAAAGGCATAGTCCTGATTAGGTGCTTTGCTGTTGATCAGCTGGTCATAATATTTGTTTGCCCGGCTGTAGTTGCGCAGACAAAGATACGAATCACCCAGTCGGGCGATGACGTCATACCGTATATCCTGATCAACTGTACTTCCACCGGCAGTTAGAAAGCGTTCAAAATAATCTGCCGCCAGTGCAAAACGATTATTTCGATAGGCTGCATAAGCAAGTCCATAATTGGCATAATTGTATACCTCATTATTTCGAGCAGCGGGCAAACCTAGGAAACGGGAAAAGTTTTCCACGGCTTCCCCGAATTTACGCACTTCATACATCGCCTCGGCCTTCCAATAGGTGGCAAGAGCAGCCATTTCAGCATTGGCTGGAAACTTTTCCGATCGCATAAACATCGATATGCTGTTTTCGAAAGCGCGCTCGTTATAAAACTCCAGTCCGCGGTAGTAAGTTACCTTTTGATAGATCGCATTGACTTCCCGTCCGCGTTCCTTTAGCGATTCAAGCATGCTAACGCCAGCATGGAAGTTGGTGGTCCCACGTAGAATTTCAGCGGATAGTGTTTCGGCACTTTCCTTTCTTTTTAAACCCGGATCGACAGGTTTCACTTCTTGGGCAATATATTTTTCGAGGACTCTTTGCGCAGCCTGGGTAGAATCCATTTCGAGCAGAACTTTGGCATAGTTAAACAGCGCATCGGCTTTTACTTGTCTGTCGAGGTCCAATTTTGTCACTTTCACAAAGGCATCTCGGGCAGCTTGTTTGTTACCGGTTTCCAAAGCAATATGTCCTAAAGTCATAATTGCACCCTGATAAAAGGCGTCCGAAGATTTCATTGCCTCCAGCATACCACTGGCTCTTTTGTATTCGCCAGCCCCATAGGCCAGGTAGCTGATGCGATAATTATCAATATTACTTTGCGAAGCGTCTGGATGACGTTTCATCAATTCATGATAATACGCTTGCTTATATTTTTGCTGCGCTAAATAATTGGTGGTAGCAATCTGACGTAATTCCGTCTCTATAGCGTCACGATTGATAAGCTTCATATCCGGGCTCCGACGTACCTTGACGGCATCGGCCAGCATAGGCCGGTAATCGCGTACAACCTCAATGGAATCCATCGTTTGAACTTCTCCGCTACTTCTTTGCTCAATAGGTTGCTGCTTCTCTTTTTTATCTTTCTGCTGTTTCTCTACTTCCTGTGCATACCCTGTAGCCAGCAGAGCTGAAAGCATCCCAGTAAACAAGTATTTAAGGTAATTATGACCGATTCTTTCTTTCAATATCATTATTCATCCGTATTTCTGAATTTTTCCAAACGTTCCTTTGCCGAGGAGACAATAGGGTATCCCTAATCAGTATATTCAAAACTAAAGAATTCAAACCACATTTGGTAATTTCAAATCTTATATACTTTATTATAAGGATTTACAACCCGACCCGATGCCCATTGCCCAATCGGCAATCGTCCTTACACAATAATGGAGCCAAGAAGAAAAAATAAGAACCACATCAGTAATGTCGCGCTACAACCTATAATGACGTTAGGTATAGGCTTATTAATACGAATGAAATGATTTTAACACTTGCCAACTGCCACTCTCATACACCAAAGTCACTAGGTCAGTCATGCTAAAGCTGTCAAATTTCAATACAATTTTTGCAATCAGATAATCTCCAGATTTTTCGACGATCTTGATCTGCGTTTTGCAATTCAAAATTTCACCCTGTTGTTTATTCAAACATTCAATCACCGCACGGCGTCCATAGGTATGTATAGTGGACGTATGAATTTTTTGACTGAAATCTTGGGCAAACAATTGCTCTAGCCCAAAAGATGCTCCAGCAGTAGTTACCGCAATATAATGCTGTAAGGCGAATTCTGCTGTGGAGAGATTAACAGGGACTATTTCTGATTTTGATACTGGTTTTTCAGCCGACATGGCAACTGATGATAAGGCAATTAAAGCTGCTACTGTGAATGTTTTTACGAATCCTTTCATACTATCTTTTCGTTCAATTGTGTTAGTTTATATCCTTTTCCTTTTTGATCCGAAACTACAGATCAATATGCCGCTAGCCTACAGACTTTAGACCAAGGGTCTTTGAATCTCGGTGAATGGCGGAAATGTAAAGGTGAATATAACAACCATCTTACCTGCTGCATGCCAATTACTATACCATTGGCCACAATAAATACATTTATGCCTCTAAGCACATTTAAAGGCATTTTCAAGACTTTCTACGAAAAAGAAAATGTGCGCATATGAACAGTTTCAAAATAGATTGTCCGCATGCGCACACCGCATAAAAAGCAATGCCTTTTAAGCGTATGTTTTCCCTGTGACTGCCAGAAATAATAAAAATAATGTTTGCTTGCTGTTTGTTTGCCGTTTCTCTGTTTATTCTTTGCTGCTTCCTTGGTAGATAAGCAAAGAAACAGCAAGAGAACGTCCACGAACAAGTTAACTTTGTACCTACCTAAAGCGAGTATAAGCTCCAAACTTAGCAATACAAATTAGCATACACACCTATTACCCTCCCGAAACTTAGAAAGCAATTCATAAGCTCAACGGCAAAAGCCAACTGTTCACAATAAAAAAAGTCGCATCAGAAGATGCGACTCAGTAACGAGTTAATTAAAATGATCTTTTGCAATACAGGACATTACAATTATTCTACTGGCTTTACAACAAAGGAGAAGGAATAATTTTTGTAAGGCAACGTATATTCCTGAAGCGGCCATGCTCCCCAGCTATTGACTCCTCCCACTCCCATCTGTTTAAGGTCAATATTAAGCTGCGTTTGTTTCCTTTTAACCAGGTCGGCAGCATGACGCTGCTGACGCTTGAGACCATCATCCAAATCTTTGTCAAAATAATGCAAAGCACTCATGCTAAACGTCGAATCTCCCGTAAACAACAATCCACGGCCACGTTTATTTTTTATTTCCATCCATCGAACCTCCGTCTTATTGCCTGTCTCCTGTGGCATAACATAGGGAAAATACTGCTGATCCACCGTCTGTTTATAAATTCCCACAGGTGATGAAAACTTACGGTCAATGTAGTTTTCCTGCGGTCCCCTTCCGTAGTAATTGATGGTTTCAAAACCTGAAGGCATGATCCATTGCATACCGAAACGTGGAAGAACAGCTACCTTTTTTGTGGTATCAGCAAGGAATGACTGAGAAATACGCATTTCACCCGATTGATTAATACAATATTTCATTTCCAACAGTCCATACACTTGCGGCATTTTATAGGTAGCATCCACATACGCTAGATTATTGACAGTTGTTGATTTAATTTCAATCAATTCAATGGAATCTGAAACCTGCTTCCATGACTTCAATTTTTCCGGTGTATTTGCACCAAAATCATTATCATTCGGTGCACGCCAGAAATTACTCTTAAATGTGGTATGTTCATCAACAAAAGACTGCCCTTTAAATTGATATCTCGTTAACCATCCTGATTTAAGATCAAACTCAATCAGTAGATCCTTGGCCGACACGATGAGATTTCCTTCTTTTCGCTCAGTATTGATTTTCCCTTGTGCTAAAACGGCGGTATTAGGCCGAAAAACACCTCCCAAAAATAACTGTTCAGTTGCAATAATATGTCCAGTTGGAAGTAAGGGCTCGTCTTTTTTCAATCGATAGGTCAGATTCAGAAACTTTTCGCCAGATTCTACGCTTTGATAAGGAATAGTTAGCACCACAGATTGTTGTGGCGACACATTCAAATTTTTGATTAACCCAGATTGAGTTTTTTTTCCATCAACTATTATTTCCCATTGTAGTTCAACATTTTCAAGCGCTCTAAAAAAGCGCTCGTTATAAATTGCTATCTTTTTTTCACCCAATAGACTAGTATGAATATCCTGATATACTTTTTTCATTTCCCATGCATGAGGATAGGGAGTTCTGTTCGCGTAAAAAATCCCTTTGGAAGCATAATTCCAGTCCGTAATAGCTTCTTTAGGTTCGTAATCTCCGCCATAGGTATATACCGTATCTCCTTTAGCGTTGACTTTAATAAAACATTGATCCACAAAATCCCAGATATATCCACCTTGAAATATCCCTTTGTTTGCCCGAATGATATCCCAATAATCCTTGAAATTACCCAACGAATTTCCCATGGCATGTGCATATTCACATTGAATGAAAGGCCTTTCCGGCTTAGAGTTACGGGCTGCATAATTTTTCATCGCAGATGGACTGGCATACATAGGCGCCACTATATCAGTATTCCAGTCAAATCTTAATTCGCCATAATTATTCACGGCCCTTTCGTATTGTACCGGACGGCTGGTATCGAGCTCTTTCATTCGGAGGTAAGCCCGATAGAAGTTATACCCATTTCCGGCTTCATTGCCCATGCTCCAGATAATGACACTTGGATGATTCCGATCTCGCTGAATAAGACGTTCAACACGTGCCACATGCGCTTTTTCCCAGCTCGGTCTATTGGCCATGGTATAGGACAGATCATAGCCCATGCCATGTGATTCGATATTGGCTTCGTCGATCACATACAGACCATATTGATCACAGAGCTGCAACCAATACTCGGCATTGGGGTAGTGGCTCGTACGAACGGCATTGATATTGAATTTCTTCATAAGTTGTACATCCCGCAGCATACTCTCTTTTGAGATCACATGCCCTGAGACGGGATCTGTCTCATGTCTATTTATTCCTTTAATAAGAATAGGTTGTCCATTAACCAGCAACTGCCCACCTCGAATCTCGATAGTACGAAAACCGACTCGCAGTGGAATGACCTCGATTGTTTTGTCCTGATGGTCTAGGAGCTTAACAACTACCTGGTATAAATTCGGCACCTCAGCAGACCACAGTGCAGGACTATCTACTGTCTGCTCAACAGTTATTTCCTGCCCCGAAACTTTGACAGCTTTACTTGATATCACCCGGCCATCCTGCAGCAGTGTGATCTCTGCCTGTAAATTCGCCTGATTAATCCGGTTAAAAATGAGTTTGGTTTTTAAGACTCCCTTATCAAAAGAGGCATTGAGTGTTGGGGATAGTTGAATATCACGCACGTGTAGTGGCTGTCGCATCAGCAAATAACAGTCACGCGTGATTCCGCTTAAACGCCACATATCCTGATCCTCCAAATAATTGGCTACTCCCCACCGCATAACACGCATGGTAATCAGATTTTTTCCCTTTCTTAAATACTTCGTTATGTCAAACTCAGATGGTAATTTGCTATCCTCACCATATCCGACATATTCGCCGTTTACCCAAACAGATAAATTAGATTTAGCAGCTCCAATATGTAGAATAACAGGCTTCCCCTGCCAATCCGCAGGAATGACTACCTCGCGACGGTAAACCGCGGTAGGGTTGAAATCCATCGGTACAATGGGGGGATTTGGCTTTCCGATCAAATAGGTAAACTCAAAACCTGAAGTAGTATACATCGGAAAACCATATCCATTGAGTTCCCAATTAGCGGGCACCTGAAAATTGTCCCAATGACGATCGTCATAAGTTAATGATTCAAATTGGGCTGGCAACTGAGACGGGCTATTAACCCATTTGAATTTCCACGCCCCATTCAAACTTAAATAAGAGGAGGATTCACGCCAATCGTAGTCACTAATTTGATCTGCATTCGGAAAGGTTACAAAATCGGTATGCATGGGCATTCGATTTTCTTCAGTTATCGTTTCATCTAACCAAGGGATCCCTTTCCGGATAACAGTATCTTGTTGTTCTTTTTTGTTTTGCTCATGCGTCAAAGTCACACTGGACTGCGCATGGCCCAACACGATGACAATACTAGATAGAAAAATAAGCGTGAATTTGGTCACTAGTTGCATTTCTTAAATTTTTAGGGATAACAAATTAATTCGAAACGGCAGATTGTTTAGCCTAATCGAACTTGAATAGATTGATGCGGTCAAATTAATGAAAAACATTTAAGTCCCACTGATCTCTCCAATTTATCTGTACTTTTTCATTCCGAAGATCAATAGGTAGCCAAATATATCTGCTATCCATAAGCTCTTTGGGGTTCCATCGGTCGGCCATAAAAATAAAGGAATCCTTTTTTCCTGCTACGGGAAGTACAAATGTCGACTGACCGTTAAAAGTCAAGGATGAATTTGGTCCCCGCATCGGATCACCGAGTGATTTCCAAGGGCCAAAAAGATTCGCGGCGACATGGAGCTCCGCACGATTCGGCGCCCAACCCGTGCATCCGCTGGTGATCAGGTAATACTTGTCATTATATCTGAATAATGCTGGAGCTTCCCTATGATTCCGAAATAGTAAAGAATCCTTTGCTGTTACACGGAGGTAATCATCCGTTAACTGAACCAGGCGTAAAGCATAATTTTCGTCGGATGAATACACTTGGTACGCCTTCCCATCGGTATCCACAAATAAACTCATATCGCGTGACATATTGTTATTTGGCCTGAAACTATGGACAAACTGAAACGGTCCAAATGGTGAGTCACTTACCGCAACGGCGGCCCTGGCGGCTGCATAGCCCTGACCTTTCAATTCTAGATGGAACCACATGACATATTTTTTCAGCTGCTCCTGATAGATCACTTTTGGTCGTTCCATAATACAGCCCCAGGCAATATCGCTGGTGGAATCTGCGCTCGGTGTAAGTGCCAATCCTTCAAACTTCCAGTTATGCAAGTCAGCGGATGAATACACATTGACCCCCTGGGATGTTGTGCCACCACGTTTCTCTCCATACCAATAGTATTTTCCATTCTGATAAAGCACGCCACCGCCATGTGCATTGATCACATCACCACTGTGGTCTGTCCATCTTTCCCCTGGTTTAAAACTACTCACTTGAGCAGGTTTCACTTTTTGATAAACCCGTACATAATCAATTTCATACTTTGCGGGAAGTAATTTATGATCTATCGCACCGCCATTTGTACCGCCAAGCGCTAAATTTAACAGCAGATAATGCGGTTGGGTAAATGGATTGAAGCCTGTACCATCCCGATTAACCAATTGGTCCATCGCAACGCGAAGCATCTCAATATCGTCCACATACAGGGCAATAGCATCTTCATCCCAAATCATTCGCCAAATATGAAACTGATCAGCCCAAGCTTTTCCACCAAGATCTTTAACTGCCCTAGTCTGACCGAACCAATGGGCTTTCCAGCGTTGCTCAGTACCCGTTGCGATATTGGCCAATATATTGCCGCGGTAATATTCCATGATGTCGATTTCTCCATTCGATGGCCATTCTTTGGTCGTCCCTAAAGTCCAGAAAGCAGGCCAAAGACCGTCCCCAACAGGTATACGTGCCCGGATTTCAAAGATTCCGTATTTCCAGCTTTGCTTTCCTAACGTATTTATTGAAGCCGAAGTATACCTTATCTGCTTTCTGCTGTTAATCCAATCTTTACTGCCTTGAATAAAACCCAGATGCTCGCGATGTTCATTTTTTGCTTCAATAATCAATAGGCCATTATGACAGAAAGCATTTTCCTTTTGATACCATTGTTCTTCGCGGTTACGTTTAAAGCCTTCTTCATAGCTCCACTTGGTTGTATCTAGCGTGCCTTGATAATCGAACTCATCCGACCAGACTAAGCCATATTCCTTTGGGATGGGTTTTTGGCTGTACGCGGCAAAATAGCTTGACAGTAGAATAAGACAGACAGATATAAGTGTTTTCATGATGTATTTTAAGTCTCTTTGAGCGAATAGTTCCTGATTATTCGCAAACAAAAATATCACCCATTTTCTATCCAGACAAGGGGGATATTAAGTCAAAAAGAGGGATATATTCGTATTTTTGTAATAATACGATGACACAAATACGATGTAGCTTTTAATATTCCCATCAAAGAACAAACTAATTCTCACAATAATAATATCATACTTTTTCTCAAATGATAAAAAACAGATGAGCATCCACCTGTTCTAATGAGCATAAAAAAATTCCCCAACAGATTTTACACCTGTGGGGAATTTCACTATTACACAATATTAACTCTACAAGTCATTTAACCAGGTATTGACCTCGTCTTGTGTTTTTCCGGTCTTCTTTTGAAGTTTACCTAATAACTCGTCTTCTTTGCCTTCTGCGTACATAAGATCATCATCTGTAAGGTCTGCATATTGTTGTTTTACCTTGCCTTTGATCTCATTCCAACGGCCTTTCCATGTTAAATCACTCATAATTATTCTCCTTTCATTAGTTATTAATAGAACAGCATTAATCAAATAATCGTTTTAAAATTTTTTTTAAATTCTCAATCGCTATACCTGCACTTTTTATACTCTTCTTGTTATTTTCGGTTACAATTAGCGGTCCAAGCTTTTCCGTCTTTCGTGTAGCCAATAGTTAATTTTCCAGCATCAATACGAATAACACCTGTACCAGCTGAACCAATATTGATTAAGACATTATCCTTTTTCTCGAAATCTACTCCATTCAGATTAGGAATACCATTCCCGAAAGCAAAATTATAGGTATCGCCAGCTTTTGTTACCGTAACTGTCCCTTCTGCCGCTGCAACATCATTATCATTGCTGTTTAAATTATCAAAAGAGATCGTACCTTCGTATTTTCCAATAAAAAGATCATTGTCTGCCGGATCATCATCTTTGCTACAGGCCGTAAAACCTACAAATACCGTAAAAATAAGCATACCCAGTCCCAGTGTTTGAATTAATTTTTTCATACGTAAAATGTGTTAATGTAAATATTCTCTTTATTACAGCGGGGTAAAATTCAAACTTTATGCCATCCCAATTTCACATCATAAACATCCGTATCAAATCCCTAATAAGAGGTATAAATACCGTATCATAGTATTTATACCAACCACTGTAACAATTTTAGCGGGCATAATATCTTACTAACAGATGCTATGCGAAAGAATTTATAACCTTTAGGTTATCAGTAGTTTTCAGTTTTAAGGCGTAAGAACGTTGGCAAAATATTATTGAAAAAACTTGGATCGAAAGCGCATTATCGCTAAATTCATTTATCCCAAGCCTACACTATGGAAATCAATTATGCGTTTATTGTTCGAAGATTTGAGGAATACTTTGACCTATGGAGCTCCAAAGTATATCAATATGCGCTCAACAAAACCAAATCTTCTTATCTAGCCGAAGAAACCGTACAGCGTGTATTTATCAAACTCTGGAAAAATATGTGTGACAAAAATATTGATGCCGCCATAGCATCTCAGATTTTCTGTATCACTCGGACGGTAGTTATCGATTTAGTCAAGTCAGAGTATAATCGAAAAAAACTTCTGAATCACGATCAGACAGTTGTCTTGCGCCATAGCCCTCAGGATGATTTTTATGCCAAACAACTTACATCCACACTTCATGAAATTGTCGATAAGCTACCGGAGAAACGCAAGGAGATTTTTATGCTAAGCCGGTTTTCCAATCTTTCGCATCGAGAAATTGCGGACAAGCTGGCCATATCGACCAAAACTGTGGAGAACCAACTGACACTAGCACTAAAAACTATTCGAAAGGCTTTACTGTTGAGTATGCTGGCGCAAATTATTTTTTAATTTCTTTGGGGGCTACCTCGTTTTCGATCGTAATCTTTATACATGAAGATTACAAAAACACTTATCGATAAATACCTAAGCGGTAAAGCCAGTGCGGAAGAAATTGCCGCAGTAGAAAATGCGCTGGCCAATAACGAGTTTTATTGGGAGGATTTTATGCCGGAAACGGAATGGCAAGCACATGAGATGGATTCTGATTTTAAAAACCAAAAGGAAATAAAAGCGCGTATTTTCAAACAAATAGGGCAAAAAAATAGCGATCGTTTCAGCTGGTTAAAATATGCGGCTATTATCCTCTTCATTGGAATAGGAGCTTGGCTGCGATTGACCCAAATCGATTCTCGTAAACATACCACCGCATATCGTATCGCAAAAAAGGTCCAGCCAACACTGCAGGAGCGACCAAGTAACTTATATTATATCAATTCAGGTAATACCATTCAACAAATTGCAGTTCCAGACGGTTCTACGATCGACCTATACCCGAATTCTGAAGTGAAATTTAGTTCCGATTTTGCGGACATCACTTCGCGCGACATCCAATTAAAAGGTAAAGCCAAATTTACGGTAGCAAAGGATAAGACAAAGCCTTTTCGCGTTCATACGGCAGATTTGACAACAACCGCACTTGGCACCGTTTTCAGTGTGGAAGAAGGTGGTACCGCGATTACAAAAATAAAACTCTATGAAGGCCGTATTGAAGTCAAAAGCAATCAGCATGATGAAGATAAACAGACCTTACATCTACAGTTTCAACCCAACGAAGAAATCAGCATTGATCGCAAGCTAAAACAGATCATTTCCGAAACCCGGGTCAATACTTCTCCATCCAGCAAAAGGGGGTCTTACTTAAAAACTAGCGGACAGCTGATCTTTAAAAACCTCCCATTGCAAGATGTACTTCACATCATCAGTCATAATTATGGCCTTAAACTAAGCGTTGAACCTAAAGATATACAAAATAAATACTATAGTGGAACGTATAAAAATACAGCATCTGCATACGTCAACATGCTAGCTGATATCCAAGCACTCCATAAAATAACCATTCACGTACAAACCGAATAAAATTCACTCACATAACCCACAAATTATGCACAATTATTTACCTTCCAAGCATAGTATCCTGACTATGCTATTGTTGAGATCCAACATTCGAGCCGACGTAAACTGGGCACTGCGTCTTGGCCTCATGGGGCTTTTGTCGACAAGCTATCTTCTTGCTGATGCCCAACAAAATGCGTCCATTAACGGAGTAATCAAAGATGAAGCAGGAAAGCCCATCCCCTCAGCGACGGTTACCATACGTAATGCGACTAGCGGATTGAAAAAAACAACAACCAGCAGACCTGACGGAACTTTTTCACTCGACCAGATTCCTGCTGGACAGGGCTACCAGATCAGCGTGTCGTCCGTTGGTTTTAAGAGCAGAGAACTATTGGATTACACCATTACCGAAAGAGACAAACTAGCGATCAATATCAGTTTGGAATCGAGTGCGCAAAACCTACAGGAAGTTGTCGTCACCGCGCTTGGTATCAAACGCGAAAAAAAAGCACTTGGTTATACAGTCGCTGAACTCAAAGGCGACGAGCTGACGCAGGGTAAGGAAACCAATGTAGCAAATGCCTTATCGGGTAAAGTTGCCGGCGTACAGGTGAGCCGCGCCGCATCTGGAGCCGGAGGTTCATCCAAGGTCGTCATCCGTGGTAACAACTCACTTATCGGTAATAGCCAGCCGCTCTATGTTGTTGATGGCGTACCGATTGATAATCAAAACATTTCGTCTCCAAACCAATCTGGGGGAACCGATTATGGCGACGGAATCGGAAACATCAATCCCGAAGACATCGAAACGATGTCGGTATTAAAAGGCCCCAATGCGGCCGCACTTTATGGACAAAGAGGAAGTAACGGCGTAATCTTGATCACGACGAAATCGGGGAAAGCTGGTAAGACCCGCTTTAGCTATGGTACAGATTTTTCATTGGGCAATGGACTGGTCTTACCGGATTTTCAAAATGTCTATGGACAAGGATTGAACGGAACATTTACACATTTCAGAAAAGATGATGGCACCATTGTTTCCATGAGTGAAGCGCTGAAAAATGGTTACAGTGGTATGCCTAAAATGAGTGCCGGACGTGACCGTACGACACGGGCAAGCTGGGGTGCGAAGATGGAAGGCCAGACTTATGAAGATGCTTATGGCAACATCTTACAGTTAACACCAAAGCCAGATACCTACTCGTCGTTTTTTCAAACGGAGAAACAGTTTGTCAACAACCTCAGTATCGATGGCGGAACCGACAAAGTAAACTACCGTTTTTCATTTGCCAATACAGATGTAAAGGGTTATATTCCCACCAATACGCTGAATAGAAACAATTTCGGTTTACGTACCCAAGCCAAAATAACCGACAAATTTCACATCGACATCAAGGCGAACTATATCGCCCAAAAGGGACAAAACCGACCTACGTTGGCAGATGCTGCAGACAATCCGGCCTACCTGTTTATCAGCCAGCCGCGAAGCCTGGGCAACGACATCATGGCACAGTATAAATGGACCGCACAGGAGATCAGCAGACAGCTCGGATTTTCGGGATTGACGGAAGGATTGGAGAAAACATATGCCACCAATAGTTCCACAGCCAACCCCTTTTGGACCATTCATGAAAACCACAATGAAGATCGTCGGGACCGCATCATAGGGTTACTCCGTCTGAGTTACGACTTTGCTCCTTGGCTTAAGGTCACAGCGACCGGGGGTACGGACTTCTATACCGATCAACGGTTTCGTTACCGCCCAATAAATACCTACCAAAGCTTGAACCGAAAGGGTGATATTCGCGAAGAGGTCATCAGAGCCCGCGAAGACAATTTTGACGTCCTCGCTAGCTCCAACTTCAAATTGACCGATGACATTAAACTCAGTGCCAACTTAGGGGCCAGCCATCAAAGCCGGTATTTGCGTATGACAGGAAATTCAGGTAATCAATTTATTGTTCCGAATCTCTTTGTAATCAATAACACCACGACAAATAGTTACATATTTGACCTGATCGAGTCCAAGATTAATTCGGCTTATCTATCGGGCCAGTTCAGTTACAAAGACTATTGGTTTGTTGATTTCTCTGCCCGTAACGACTGGTCTTCGACCCTGTCAAAGGAAAACAATTCGTTTTTCTACCCGAGTGTAAGTTCCAGTTTGGTCTTATCGGATGCTTTCAAATGGCAATCTGACGCACTGTCTTTCGCCAAAATCAGAGCTTCATGGGCACAGGCCGGTAGTTCAGGAAACCCATATCAGCTGACAGGAGCATATAGTCTCAACCAGTATACCCATGGTGGCGTACCGATGGCTTCCTATACAGAAATTATTCCTGATCCGAATTTGAAAAACGAACTGACCACGTCGATCGAAGCTGGGGTAGATCTGAGATTTCTAAAAAACAGACTTTCTTTCTCCTTCACCTACTATCAGGCCAAGACAAAGAATCAGATTTTGGACGTACCAATCGCCCCTTCCAGTCTCTATGTAAAAAACAGGATCAACGCTGGAGAAATTAGCAACAGAGGTATTGAATTTGTATTGGGAGCAACACCGATCAAAAGCGAATCGGGCTTTGAATGGAATACCACCTTCAATTACAACCGCAACCGGAATAAAGTAGAATCACTCTATCCTGGCGTAGAAAGCTTTTTACTTGCTACAGACCGTGGGATAAATGTGGTTGCAGAAGTTGGAAAACCATTTGGCCAGCTCATTGGGACACAGTTTGCCTGGATCAAAGATGAGCAAGGAAATAGGTTGATCGACCCTACCACTGGACTCCCTTTGCGCACAGCCGGACGTGTAGAAACCGATCTTGGAAATGCGCAACCCGACTGGTTGGGAGGTTTTGCCAATACGGTTAAATATAAAGGTTTCAATCTCTATGCACTTGTCGATATCCGTCAGGGCGGCGTGATCTTCTCCCAGTCGAACCGCGAACAGATTATTTATGGTACTTCAACGAAGACCCTAGAAGGACGAGATGGCACCTACATTGCCGAGGGGATGGTCGGACAAAAAGATGGATCAGGAAACTGGACAAGTACCGGAACAAAAAACAGCAAGCAGGTTGCCGCGCAAGATTACTGGAACATGGTTGCAAGTGACAAAGAAGTCATGGTATCCGAAGAAATGATCAATGATATGAGTTATATTGCCATGCGCGAAATCAGTCTCTCCTATTCTTTCCCTAAAAAGCTGATGCCACATAAACTTGTTAGCTCCCTAAAATTAGGCGTCTATGGACGTAACCTATTTTATTTTCAACGGAAAACTGATGGATTTTCACCAGAAGCTTCTGCTTTCAATGTAAACAATAGCTCGATTGGTATTGAATCAACTTCACTTCCAATGATGCGCACATTCGGTATTAATCTCACTGTTGGTCTGTAAACCCTTTATCATGAAAAAGAAACTATTTAAAAATACATTCATCGTCGGACTTATTTCTGTGGCAGGATTAGGTTCATGTACCAAAGATTTCGAACGGATCAATACACCGCCGACATCGGTCACCACTGTAGACCCTTCCTTACTCATAGCCCGCATTCTACGTGATGGTACTTTTCAGGAATCTGGGGAACTACCCAACAACAAGTTTGGCTCTTGGATCCAACATTGGGCTGGGGGACCGGTAGTACCTGTTTCTCGATATTTTGAAGGACCCGAAAATCTTATTTGGTCGCAGCACTACACCTTGCTCCGCAATATCGTTCAGATCAAACAGGAATTGAGCGGCAAGGAAGACAATGCAGCAGGGAGAAGTAAACTGGCTATTGCCGAACTTTATGAAGCCTATCTCTATCAGCGCCTTACAGACTTGTTTGGGGATATTCCCTACTCCGAGATCACAAAATCCAATAAGGAAATTAACCGTACCCCAAAATTCGACAAGCAAGAAGAGATCTATCCGGCACTGGTTCAAAAGGTCGATGCAGCTATGGCAAGGCTGACCAGCGGCGACCTGTCTTACGGCTCCTCAGATTTCTTTTACAAAGGCAGCATTGACAAATGGAAAAAATTTGGCAATTCACTCAAACTAAAGCTCGGCATGCGCATGCGGTACGCCAATCCTTCTTTGGCGCAGAAAACGGTTACCGAAGCCATGACTTCTGCTATCGGTCTATTCTCCAGCAACAGTGATAATGCCGCAGTACCGACCTACAACGATGCTCAGGCTGAAAACCAGAACCCGATTTTACGTCAAATGACTACCGGAAGTGCCGATCTACGTTATTTGGCGAATACTCTGGTTGACAAACTCAAAGAATACAATGATCCAAGGCTTCCTTTACTTGCCGAGCCTGTCAATTTCAATGGTACAGCAACATACCAGGGTATTGGCGTTGCGTTAACGGATAATCAGTTGTCACAATTGATTCGTGCCAACTATTCCACGGCCAATAAATCAACGTGGTTTAGTCTCACCTTTGCACCGATCCCAAGCTATGCCTTTACGTATTCGGATATCTGTTTTTACAAAGCCGAAGCTGCACTGCTTGGCTGGGGTGCTACACCTGCAAATGCCCAAACGTTCTTTACAGAAGGTGTCAAAGCTGCGCTGGCACTTCCACCATACAATATGACGTCAATCCCCGCTGCATATGAACCTGTGCTCAATCTAAGCAGCTTGACAGACGAACAGAAAATGGAGAAAATAGCGACCCAAAAATGGATTCACCTATTTGGCCGGGACATGGAAGCCTTTGCCGAATGGCGACGTACCGGATACCCCAGATTAACTCCTGGCCCTAATGCAGGTTCAACCAACGGACAGATACCACGTAGGGCAATATACTCCAGTGAAGAAGCTGAGATGAACGCAACAAATTTAAAAGAAGCGGCATCCAGAATGACGAATGGAGATTCTTTCTTGTCTAAAGTTTGGTGGGACAAAAAATAATACAAATATATCAATGGGGCTGCCCAATTGGACAGCCCCTCTCGTTACCGATTTAAAGCATAGGTAGTACAGCAGTTTTTTAGATAAATTTTCAAAACGATAGACTTAGTTCTTTACACAATGATTATATTATGTTTGCACCGAAATAACGACATTATTAAATAAACATAATCCATCAATACACTGTAAGACTCAATATAATGATTAATTTAAAACCCCTTATTCAGCAAGACGTATCACCATTTTATGAATGGATCAATGATGACATTTCGATAAAATATTCACTTTCTGTATTCCAATCCATGCACTCAAAGGATCAGATCGATGCTTGGT
Organism: Sphingobacterium sp. 2149; assembly: GCF_031455655.1. Taxonomy (NCBI): domain Bacteria; kingdom Pseudomonadati; phylum Bacteroidota; class Sphingobacteriia; order Sphingobacteriales; family Sphingobacteriaceae; genus Sphingobacterium; species Sphingobacterium sp. 2149. The sequence goes on from NZ_JAVDTD010000005.1 coordinate 168,897, forward strand.
TTTTAACTGTTGTCAATGATCTAAAAAATTTTAATCGTGGAATTTTCTTAAACGGGGATACAAATAAATTGATTGGATATGCTGGCATTTGTAATATTTCAAAGCCAAACAGATCCGGAGAATATTTTATTTTCATCGGAGATCGTCAACATTGGGGTAAAGGGATAGGATCTCAAGTTACCAAATTACTTCTCGCTATTGGATTTGAAACATTAGGACTTAATAGAATTATGCTTACCGTATCCGAGCCAAATTATGCAGCGATTAAAGCGTATGAAAACGCTGGATTTAAACTTGAAGGTAGAATGCGTGAAGCCTGCTTTAGGGATAACCAATTCCACGACAAGCTGCTGATGTCAATTTTAAAGGATGAATGGTTTGAAAAAAGAAAACAAATAGAAAATAAGCCTAATTAGTGCAAGCTCATTGCAACTTCGAAAAGCGCGTCGAAATTTATCGCTAAATCTAGATAGCAGTAAAAACAACAGAAAGCCTCCCAGATAGGATTACCGATGTCAATTTAATAAAGGAATTACTGCTTTTTTAGGATTCCCTGAGCAACTCCTGCATCAATCAGCTTCTCTGCATATGCCCAAAGCGCAGTAGAGCCATCTTTGATGACAGATTTCTTGGCAAAGACCTTTTCATAACTTACGCCGGGCTCGTTCCAAGTTCCACCATTATTGGAACTGTTTTGCAAAAGGGGTTCCAATCGATCCATTGCACGAGCAAACTTAGCCTCATCGGTCTTTCCCGACTCAAACTCCTCCCAGAGTGTAATCAGTTCATCTGCCTGATCTTTTGGTAAAATCCCGAAAATCCGCCCTGCTGCCAAGCGTTCTAAATCAGTGTTGGTATGATTTCTTTCCAAATCATAGATAAAAGTATCGCCAGCATCAATCTCTACAATATCATGAATCAACACCATTTTGACCACTTTTAATAGGTCTATTGATTCATCTGCGTACTCTAAAAGTGTTAGCGCCATCACTGCAAGGTGCCAACTGTGCTCAGCATCATTTTCATGCCGGTCGCTATGAAAAAGCTTTGTTTTTCGCTGTATATATTTAATCTTATCAATCTCTTTAATAAACTCGATTTGTTTTAATAATCTATCCGAAATTTCCATACGATGAAAACAATATAATTGAACAATATACAAATTTACTATTTTTAGTATATAGCCTATTTATCCGCTATCATTTCGATCAAAATGATAGATTATTGACACCGCCCCGACAGTAAGCATACCAAAAATAACCGCAACATTTATTAAATTTGATAGACATGCAATTCCATTGTGGATTATGAAAAAAATAGGCTTTTTATCGTTTGGACATTGGTCCAAACATCCCGCATATCGTACGCAGACAGCAAGTGACACCTTGCTGCAATCGATAGATTTAGCTGTAGCTGCAGAGGAAATAGGCATAGATGGAGCTTATTTTCGCGTACACCATTTTGCAAATCAGCTGGCATCCCCGTTTCCTTTACTCGCGGCCATTGGAGCCAAAACCTCTAACATTGAAATCGGCACTGGTGTAATCGACATGCGCTATGAAAATCCGCTTTATATGGTGGAAGATGCCGGCGCTGCAGATTTAATTGCTGGAGGCAGATTGCAGCTGGGAATAAGCAGAGGTTCCCCAGAGCAAGTAATTGATGGCTGGCGCTATTTTGGTTACAACCTAGGCGAAGATGAAACCGACGCTGATATGGGAAGGAAGAAAGCTTTGGCGTTTTTGGAAAAACTTAACGGTATCGGTTTTGCCGAGCCAAATCCCTATCCGATGTTTCCAAACCCACCGGGCCTACTCAGGCTTGAACCCTATTCAGATGGCTTAAGGGATCGTGTGTGGTGGGGAGCAGCGTCCAATTCAACAGCCGTATGGGCTGCGCATAATAAAATGCACCTTCAAAGCTCTACCTTGAAATATGATGAAAATGGTAAGCCTTTTCATATTCAGCAGGCCGAACAAATCCGCTTATACAAAGAGGCGTGGAAGGAAGCTGGACATGCCGGCGAGCCCCGGGTATCCGTTAGCAGATCCATCTTTGCGTTGGTCAACGATTTGGATCGCTACTATTTCGGGCAGGCGGCGGATAAAAAAGATAAGATAGGAATGATCGAAACAGACCGGCGGGCGATTTTTGGAAGAAGCTATGCGGCCGAGCCAGATCAACTTATAAAGGAACTAGCGCAAGATGAAGCCATCCAAGAAGCCGACACATTACTCTTAACCATTCCAAATACGTTAGGAGTAGACTATAACATTCATATCCTTTCGGCTATTTTGAAATATGTCGCGCCTGAACTCGGCTGGCGTTAACTTTTCTGAACTCATGATAAAGAATATTCGGTACAAAACAAAAATTGCTGTAATAGGTGCGGGACAAGCTGGGCTTTCCGCTGCATATCATTTAAAAAGAATGGGACTGACAATCGGGAAAGACTTTATTATCTTAGATGAAGCCCCTAGCCCAGGTGGGGCCTGGCAATTCCGTTGGGATTCGCTCACCTTAAGCACTGTTAATAAAATACACGATTTGCCTGGTATGTCGTTCGAAGAAACGCTATCCACAAGCGACACGGAGGTCCAAGCAAACACTGCCGTCCCCCATTATTTTGAGCTTTATGAGAAGAAATTTGAGCTTCAGGTATATCGGCAAGTTAAAGTAGACAAAGTCTATGCACACCATAATCGTTTTCACATCGACACAAATAACGAGCTTTTCTCAGCTCTAGGCATTATAAACGCTACAGGTACATGGGAAAACCCATACATTCCGGACTATCCCGGCGCAGCTTTATTTCAGGGAGAACAACTTCATACAAAGGATTTTAAAACTGCAGACTATTTTAGGGGAAAACATGTGATTGTTGTTGGAGGCGGAATTTCTGCCATTCAATTACTGGACCAAATCTCCCAAATAACGACAACGACCTGGGTTACACGTCAACCACCTTTGTTCAGAGAAGGACCTTTCGATGATATGGCAGGTCATCATGCTGTTGTGATGGTGGAAGAGCGTGTAAGGCAAGGACTACCGCCTTTGTCTGTAGTGGCGGTGACAGGCCTTCCCTATACTAGTGAAATCCAAAAGATAGAACAGCGTGGAGTTCTTAAACGTTTTCCGATGTTTAAGGAAATAACAGAAAAGGGAATCAAATGGGACAACGGAATAGAGCAAAAAGCAGATGTAATTCTTTGGAATACGGGCTTCAAAAGCTCATTGAGCCATCTCGATGCCGTTCTGCCAAAAGAAGTCCAAGGCGGAATCCAAATGACAGGCAGACTCGCTACCATGGTAGCCAAAGAGCCCAGAATTCACCTCGTGGGCTATGGCCCATCAGCATCCACTATTGGAGCAAACCGAGCCGGAAGTGCCGCAGCCAAAGAATTGCTAAATACGCTTTCAGACGTCGGCCACAGTCTCACCATGTAGAGCGAAACAAACTAAACTGGCAAATCAAGTCAGAGCGCAGCAATGGAATAGCAATCTTGCATTTAATCAAAGTTATTCACCACGGTAACAAATCCTCAAAATATTAATTGTCAACAGCTAACTAAACCAAAAACCCTATAGACTTTCTGTAAGGACTAACCATCAATCGATTTGTACATGTACCTTCATTTCCAAACGAAAAAAAGCTCTGTGGATGCGAATTTAAATTCATTCCTTACGAATTTAAATCATACCTTAAGATATATTTATCCATGCATTACTTTTATACAAAATAATAAAGAGAACCCTACTGAATGAAAGCTAAAGCTAGGAAGAATGGAGTGGACAATATTGAATCATCAAACCTTCCTACATCATATATATAGTGCTATTCAGTATGGCTAAGCGGATTAATAACAATGTATTCAATTAATAGATTTTTATCATGAAAACAAAACATTTATTTTCAGCATTATTGTTAACATCTTGTAGCTTAACACTATTTACATCTTGTAATGGCGACTCTGTCGATACGGTAAAAGCTATTGAATCTAACTACGACAACCAAGACAAGACCATTGCGTTAGTTGGAGAATTTGATGCACCGTCTTTCACCTTTTCATCTGGCAAATCGAAAACGATGGAAATGAATTTTGTTGTTAAATCTCATGCTTTCAGTTCAGAAAAATTTACAGTAATCAATGTGATTTTACCTGTTGGCACAGAAAAGAATAGTGTATTATTTGATATCCCTGCGGACCAAAAAAATTATACGCTCAAGAACTTCTATGTATTTGACGACAATGGAGAGAAAATCAATCTAGATTCGCATACAACATTTAAAATGAAAGGTACAGTACGTTACAGCGAATTAGAGAAGCCAGAAAATGAGCGAGAAAAGGACAACTTTAATTATAAAATAACCGACGTAAGTTTTGTCAAAAATTAAAAATGATAGCCGCTATAATGCAAAAGATAAGCTCACTTTATCAATCGAAAACATATGCAACCTAAACTTAATAGCGGTCTTCTATTTGAATTGAACGCTACGGGCAGGCTTGAATAATGAGCAACCTATATCCTTGCTATGCTAACGGTCTATCCGGATGCATGTATATATACTAGAAGCGCCAAAATAGCACACAGCAACATGACCGTAGACGTTCAATTTAAGATCAAATATAGAAATTAAAACTAACATAATTAGCTTTAATTTCTATATTTTTTAGCAATGAAATATAAAACGTCCATCCACCTTAAAATCCAAAAAATACCTTAAAACTAATGCACTTATAAAGAGCGACTAATATCTACAACGTTGAAAATTTGGTCAACGTCATCCAAACTTACATCAAAATCAGGATATCTTTTTTTATCCGAGTTAAGTGATCTAAGCGTAAGAATTCCGTTGTTTACATTGTGATGAGCGATTTCTTTTATAATAACACCCTCAAACTTATGCACTATTACCCAATAACGATATTTATGTGTATGAAATTTGGATTGCCATAACTCTGGCTTTATCAAACGCCCCGTAACAATATCGCCATCCAATACACTTGCATCCGTACCATCGGTCATACTGTCACCACTAACTTGAAAAGAACGATAAGCTCCCTTATGAAACTCATTGACTGTAATAAAATGGGCAGGTAAGTCGTCCATATATTCGGGATCGGAAAAGCCCGATAAATAACCGGCTTTCGCTTTCTCAGTAACAAGTTTTGTCTGCATCAAATATCTTCCAGGGGAAACTTCAAAAAATATATTGTTCTTGTTTTCATCGATAAACTTAATATCGTCCGAAAAGTACCCTATTGATTTTCCATTTCCCACACTGACCATCGCTATAGTGTCAGACTGAACTGGAGCGACAGTCGCTAGCCTATCCCCTTTTCCATACAACAGCCAGTCATATTGAACATGCGGAAAAGCCTTCTGAATTCGTGTTTTCATCGTAAGCCCAATAGGATACTCACCTTTTTTAATACGCGAATAGACCTGTTCGCGGACACCTAATAACGACGCAAATTCACGGTTTGTGACACGCATTTCCAGGCGCAAAACTTCAAAATTATTATTTGAATAAGTCTCCATAGTTGATACTGTACTTAAGAAATGTTACACAAAAACATAACATTCTGACACAAAGTTACACAACTTATCAAACCTAAACAAACAGAACAATTAAAAAAAATAAAAACAATTGATTATAAGACTATTAGAACTAAACAAATAAGTTTATTATTTTTCAATAACATGAAAATTTATCAAAAAAAAACACCTAATGATTAACAATTTAGTTTAACTTTGTTTAACAAATAAATTGATTAGCGGCGAATATACAGATGTTAATAAGCCGCGCAAATAAAATAAGATTTTAAGAACAGAGGCAACACTATATTTAACACGTAAAAAATAGCTCACAACACATGAACACATTATATTATTCATTTATGATGAGTTTCTTAAAGGAAAACCATCCCGAAATACTAAAATCCATTGATAAGATTTATGAACCTGATCTTTCTAAAATCAGTAAAGTGATAGACTGCTATTGCAAATTCGCAGGCATCCCAATTCAACAAATCATGGGAGAATATATCAATTATAGCGATATTCAGCATCGTTACAAAGCTATAGCGGTTGTTTTACGCATTTTTCAACCTGAAAAATTAACTAATCTAAAAACAAAGGTTAAAAGCACCATTTATAAAGAATTAGGACCGTGTTTGAAAATAAATAATGACATTTTACAGAAATCCATCATCTGCGCATGCAACCAATTTGATCTTTACCGGGACTTCAAAATGGAGATCAAGCAGATTGCCAATTATTACCTTATTGATGCGCGTTTCAATAAAGACTATTGATTTATTTCACGTCCATCTTAAACTTATTGATAAAATTCGTCTTCTTCTTATTGAACCATATAGATAGTCCTTGATAAAAAATACTCAAGGACTATTCTTGGGATGTAGATTCAAACAACTTATTCATTGCCTGTACTAAGTTTTGCTTTTTTGATCTGCTTTAATTCCATTTGTAACTTATTGTAAAGTATCATGAGGTCATCATATTTTTTTTGCAAATCGGCTAATGTCCTTATGCACGCCATACGTTCATCATTTGCTAGACGTAGCGCTTCATTAAGATCTTCAATAATCGCGCGAAGTTGCTCAATATCCTTCGCTAATCTATTCGAATATCCTTCCCATTTCTCGATCACCTTTCCAGCATTTTCAACATTTGTAGCTTCCACTTGAGCTTGCTCTTTGGGCTTTCCGACGAAATATCCTCCAACAGCAGTAGCCACGGGTATAATCAACTTTTCCAAAATTTCAAGTAAGTCCATTCCAACCCCCTTTTATTAATGATTTAAATTTCTCCCAGGGAAACTGTCGCCCTGGATCCTCTTTTCTTCCGGGAGCGATATCTGAATGCCCCAAAATATCCCGAATCGGATAGTGACCGATAAGTGCCTGACACACTTCAAGCGCAATACTGATTTGCTTTTCGGTATAGATTTCATTACCTTTATTCTGTAACTCTATACCTATACTATAGGTATTCAACCCCTTTAGCCCCGCCCATGTACTAGAACCTGCATGCCAGCATCTGACATTAAACGGGGCCATTTGGGTTACAACACCAGTACGACTTATATGCAGATGCGCAGACACTTTACTTCGCGAATCTGTCAACCAGTCTATAGCACTAGTCGAGTTGGGCGCACCATCATAATGCATGATGATATAAAAAGGTTTGATAATACCACCTTTATTGGGCGTATCTCTATATGAAACACCTAACAGCTTGTTTTCTTTAATTTCCATAGCTTTTATCCTTATTAATTAGTTCTTTTATGTTTGTATTTAGATTACTCCGAGCTTTCATAAGCATCGAATCAAATGTGATCAATGAAAGCATTTTTAGCTTTCTCTACACTACAAATTTAAAGGCAGTCAGCTATTAAAACACGGAATAACAGATTAATGTAGTCGGTATGTTGCACTTACCGACTATTTTGGAAAAACACCGCAACAATAAATGGTGTGTGCTAAAAACGATCTCATCGTTAAAGTCTCATACCGGAATGTAACCTGGCTATCAAACATTTCCTTCTCTCCTTTGTTATTTGTTTGTTATAGCATAGGATGAGTTATACTGTTAAGGCTAGGAAGTTGGTTCGCCTAGCCTTTTTTGATAATTATAAGCAGAATAACGCCAGTGCCCGCTAATTATATTCAGTTAATATTCCATAACCCATATCGTGCTAATTAAAGCATGATTCTCGGTGAAAGCATTATGCAAGAAAGCTCACCTAAAAACACTAGCAGACAATATTCTTGCATTTAATGAATATAAACATGTCAAGATCTCCAGATTAAGAGCCAACAAGATTCGCACTAAAAAAAACGTACACTATATTCCTTCAGGATTTAATTTATTATTTTAGTATTGGATTGACCTGTATGCTACAGGTGATCAAACAACAAATTATGCGATTATTAGGCATCGTCTTCAAGGTTAAACTTGGATGGCGCTTGATTTATATAATGATGAATAAGTTTACTTTACTCGTTGGGAATGACATCAATAATATCTCACCCGGAATCAGCTGGAGCGATTTATTAACTAATATTAAAGAGAAATATAAGGTCAGTTCATTAGAAAATGGACTCAAACCCTTCCCCATGTTATATGAGGAAATATTCCTTGGCGCAATCAAAAAGCAGCACATTAACGAGAGGGAACTTAAAAGTTATATCTCCGATTGTGTTTCGCAGATCAAGCAAAACGAAATACACCAATTAATTCGGGAGATACCAATCGAAAACATCATAACCACAAATTATGATTTTAGTTTAGAAGGTCAAACCAGCACACGTAATACTGGTTTAATCCGCGAAACAACATACAGCATCTTTCGCAGGCATGAAAGTGAACATAAAACCTATTGGCATATTCATGGTGACTGTCTAAATTCCCCTTCCATTAATCTCGGTTATGAGCATTATTGTGGTCAATTGCAAAAAATGAGGGATTATGTCGTTAATGGAACAAATTACAGCTCAGAAATTGTCTACAAAGATTCCTTGATGAAAAGGTTGAATCAGAAAAAAGGAACCAAGCTACAATCGTGGATTGATCTATTTTTTACGCAAGATATCCACATCTTTGGTCTCTCTCTAGATCTTGTGGAAATCGATCTTTGGTGGCTATTAACGTATCGTGCACGTAATAAGTATTATAAACGGAGTAGCTTTATTAAAAATCAATTATTTTATTATACAACAAAAAAATGGTATTCGCTTTCCAAGGATAAGATGCAGTTACTTCAGGCAAATGATGTCGAGATTATTGTAATTGACGAAGCCGATAAGACTAAATATTATAAAAAAGTATTAGCAGCAGTAAGAAAGAGATACGAGCTTTCCAGCAGACAGGTACTGGAAAATGGCATCAAATAAAGTCCATCGGATAGCGCCATGGAAACTAGCGAAAGATATCGAAGCATCTTTTAGTTTTCCCTGCTTCATTTGGATTGCAATCCTTATTTTTACTGTTTGACCTTAACACAGTAAAAATGGCAATAAAAGATATTGAAATTATAAAAACCGAGATATTATCAGATAATTGGTACACGCTGAAAAAAGTAACCTATCAATACAGCAAACTAGACGGTACAGTACAGCAACAAAGCAGGGAAGCTTATGACCGTGGTAATGGCGCGGTTATTCTGCTCTATAACATCAGTTCCCATACCGTTATATTGACTAGACAATTTCGAATCCCAACTTACATAAACGGCAACGAATCGGGTATGCTGATAGAAGCATGCGCAGGTTTGCTTGATCAAGATTCGCCCCAAGATTGCATCCGTAGAGAGACAGAAGAGGAAACGGGCTACCAAATCAAGGAAGCACAAAAAATATTTGAGGCCTACATGTCCCCCGGGTCAGTAACGGAGATATTGCATTTTTTTATAGCAGAGTATACAACCAACATGAAAGTTAGCGATGGAGGGGGACTGGAGGAAGAAGAAGAGCATATAGAGATCCTTGAAATTAAAATTCAGGATGCTTTACATATGATTGATACAGGAGAAATCAAAGATGGAAAAACTATTATGTTGCTGCAATATATTAAACTGAAAAATATCTTGTAGGCATACAGCAGGTTTATAGCCATTTAAGCTAAATACCCAGCCAAAATAAACTTTGAGTCCTAATAATCACCAACCACCGCATCCTTTTGGATAATTAGGCGTACATATCCAGAATCGACCTTACCTCCGGATCTATAAAACCATAATTTTACATGAAGGCGGTTGTCGAAAAGATTAAGTTCCAAACGGCGCTATCACGCTGGCTAAAGACTATGTAGTACAACTTCTTTCTCTTGTCTTCGCTCCTCACAGCCGACAGAAAAGTGACTGACAAATTCAAATAAAAACAATAGAAAAATCACCTTCTCCTGTTCAATTTTTAATAAAATTCAGTTCTTGTAAAAAGATAAAGAGAAATATGTGGTCATACTAAAAATAGCAAAGGGACTGGGCACAGTCAAACCATGTCCAGTCCCTTGCTATTTCAATATGGAAAACTTCTAGCGTTTACCCGAATTATTTACGATTTTATCAGCTAATGACTTGAGCTGGACCATATCATCATACTCAAGATTTAACGTTTGAAAAATCTGCATAGGAATACAACTCGCTTTTTCTTTCAGCAGCAATCCTTGCTTCGTTAGTTTGATTTTTACCACCCGCTCATCAGATTTGCTTCGTGTCCGGGTGAGCAAGGCTTTGGCCTCGAGACGTTTCAACAGTGGTGTAAGTGTTCCATTATCTAAAAATAGCTTACTTCCTAATTGATTTACCGTTTGCTCATCATTTTCCCATAATGCCATCAGGGTGATATATTGTGGGTAGGTCAAGTCGATCTCTTCAAGAATAGCTCGATACTGCTGCATAATTTCCCTATGCAGCACGTAAACTGAAAAGCAAAGCTGTTTATCTAATTTTAATAAGTCGTCCATCCTACAAAGATATCGAGTTTTCAAGTGATTGAGCAAGCAGCGCCCATCTATTTATATTCAACGACAAAATCCTCTTTGGATACTCTAACTTTTTTCATCGTTGAGATCCAATCGCGGGAAGAGTCTGCTACCCCAATATACATTAATGATACACTCTTTAAACCGAGCTTTTCCAGTCCCAATACTTCATCCACGATGCGATTATCAAAACCTTCCGCTGGCGTAGAATCGACGCGAAGTTCGGCCGCTTGGGCTAGCGCTAAGCCTAAAGCGATATAAGTCTGTCTTGCTGTATGCGCAAAATTTCTTTCGGCAGCTTCATTTAGATAAATCGACTTTAGCTTATCGGTGTACGAACCAAAGCGTCCTCGAGGTAGATCGCGTTCGTCTGTTGTATAATCATACACCTGATCGATACGCTCAGCGGTATAACGATCCCATGCAGCGAAAATAAGCACATGCGAACATTCACGCATACACTCTGGATTTAGTGCTCCCTTAGCCAACTCCTCTTTTAATGTTTGGTTCTCAACGACAAGCACTTTAAATGGCTGTAGACCTGAAGACGTAGGGGCCAAACGAGCAGCTTCCACAATCTTGTCTATATCTTCCTGACTAACCTTTTGTTCCGGGTCATACGCTTTTACAGCATGACGCCATTTTAAATCTTCTATTAATGACATATAATTATATATTTATTTGGAAAGAATAACAGCTAATAAAGCCAACAATGCTGGCACTCCCTGTACAATGAATATCTTTTTGCTCGATGTAATTCCACCAAAAATTCCTGCCACAAGAACACATCCTAGAAAAAACAGTCGTACATTTTCACTCCATACTGGATCAGTGATAAAGAACGACCAGGCCAAGCCTGCAACTAAAAAACCATTATACAAGCCTTGATTTGCAGCAAGCCCCTTAGTAGGTTTGAAGAGCTCAGCAGGAAGAGCTTTTCCGAAGCTGCGTTTTCCAGCTGTTTCCCAAGCAAACATTTCCATCCATACAATGTATACATGTTCTAAAAGTACAAGTGCTGTAAGCACATTGGCCAAATTATTCATCTACTATTCGTTAGTTGATACTGTCAATTTAACTTCTATATTACCTCTTGTGGCATTTGAATAAGGACAAACTTGATGTGCCTTTTCAATCAATTCTCGTGCAACTTCAACGCTTACACCAGGAATATTTGCATGTAGTTCAGCGGCGAGACCGAAACCACCATTTTCCAATTGTCCTATACTGACATGAGCAGTTACAGATGTCTCACCTGTTTTAACCTTTTCTAATCTAATCACCAAATTCAAAGCACTATCAAAGCATGCCGCATACCCCGCTGCGAAAAGCATTTCCGGATTAGCATAATCGTCATTGGCCCCGCCAAGACCTCTAGGCATACGAACAGCTAAGTCCAATACGCCATTTTCACTTTTTACCTGACCGTTTCGTCCGCCTTTCGCTGTCGCACCGATGTTATATAACGTTTTCATATTTTAATTTGTTTTAATTTGACCATACAAATGTACATCAAGAAATTATATTGTGCAAAATATAATATGGTAATTTACATTGAAATGAGAATTATTGTCAATGGAACTACCGCCTGAAGTTAGAAAACAATTTCAGGTAATAAACGGTATAATTTACATCGTACAAGGAACCAGTTGCATCTTTCCTTTCTATCCAGAATACAATATAGCGATGGACACGCATTGATGTATCCGGTGGAATGAATATTTCATATAGTGGAATGAATATTCAATAGCTAGGTTTCGCAACAAAACTGAATCTATTTTGCATAAAGACAGTAATTTCGCTAAGTTTGAAATCCATGATAGCAACATATTTCCGCTCTATTGGTCTCTTTGAGGAAGAAGAGATCAATCAAATTGTCGATCTTTTCGAATACAAAAAGTTGAATAAAAATGACTTTTTCATCAAAGAAAATCAGCGCTGTCATGAGGTTGCATTAATACAGTCAGGGATTTTCCGCTCCTTTTATAGTAGCGTCAATAAAGAGGATATTACGTATTGTTTCCGCTTTCCGAATACTTGGATAGCGGCCTACTCCTCTTTCATTACGGGCGGACCAAGTGTAGAGAACATGCAGGCGATTACACCTGTTGAACTATGGGTGATCAGAAAAAATATCATTAACAAGCTTGCCTCCAATAATCTGAAATGGATGACGTACCTTAAAATGATTGCTGAAGAGCAATATCTCGAGCTCGAAAAACGTGTCTTTCAATTACAAAAAGATACCGCGTCACAACGTTATGCTAATTTAATCAAAGATCATCCAGAGTTTATTCAACAGCTTCCTTTACACTATCTTGCTTCTTACTTAGGTATAACACAACGTCATTTAAGTCGCATTCGCAATCAGATCTCTTTTTAGACATTTGTCCTATAACAACAGTATTCGTAAGACTATTTTTGTGCTATAATACAAGGTCATGAACAAAAAAATACTTATTATCAATGGACACCCAAATCGGGAGTCTTTCAATTTTGCCATTGCAAATACTTATCAAAAAAGTGCAGAAGCGTCCGGAGCTGTTGTACGAACGATCCATATCATCGACCTAGACTTCAATCCAAATCTTCAATTTGGTTATCGCAAACGGACTGAACTTGAACAAGACCTACAGCTTGCCTGGGAAGACATCCTATGGGCCGATCACCTGGTGTGGGTACATCCCGTTTGGTGGGGTGGGCTCCCCGCCTTGATGAAAGGCTTTATTGATCGACTCTTTTTACCTGGGATGGCATTTCAATACCGTGAAAACTCGCTTTTTTGGGACAAATTATTAAAAGGTAAGTCCGCTCGAATCATTACGACACTTGATCAGCCGAGTTGGTATTACACGCTGATATACGGTAGTCCCAGCGTTAATCAACTAAAAAAATCAACATTGCAATTTTGTGGAATATCACCCGTAAAAGTCACCTACATAGGCATTATCAAAATTTCGGATTCAATTCAGCGGGACAAATGGCTACACAAAGTGCAGCAGCTCGGTTACAGACAGGCATAAGCTCAATCCGATGAATTTGCCGAATCTTTAAAAGAGAGGGTGGTGATTAATTTTTATCCAACCGCAAGTTCGGATCCATTTCAGCTTACCAGCGGTACTGCATTCTAGCTGTAAATACATCATCTTTAAGATCTGCTGAAAAGTTTGGCAAACTTGTCGCTTCATTGGTGACATGTTCATTATAGACCGTAAACTTGAGTCTATTGCTAAACTGATAAGCGAGTCCATAGCCAAGTGTACTAAACTTGACATCACCATCAGCCGTAAAATTACCGGCCATGCCAATCGTTGAACCACTTGCTTTGGTATTTGGGTCATATACATCGTATGCAACCATTGCAGTAAATCCTGTACGCCCGATTTCCTGTGTTAACCAAAGGTAGTAACCGTTGAATTTGCGTTGATAAAGGTCTGTTGTCGGTTGTGCTGTAAAACTTCTACTCGCATAAGGACCTTTGATATCTACACCACCTGCAACACCAGGCTGATCACCAGCAACATATTCTGTTTTAAAGCTAGACTTACCGAAGCTGTTATCAAGCTCGAGCTGTAAGTTTGCCCCATAATAATTTCTACCGATGGCTTTGCCCTCATTTTCATCGCTGGTATGCGCACTGTATCCGTTATTGTTGGCCGTATAGTAAGTTTTGGTATCGTTACGGACAGAACCCTTATAAAACGAACCACCGAATCCAAAATGGATTTTTTTATCCGCAAGACTATCGAATTTAAAAGCTAGATTACCGATCAGATCTTTTTTTGAATCATAATCTTTAGCGGAATGCCCACTGCCGTTAACCAATGCTAAATCGAGGTTCAGAAATTTAGCTTTACCTCCCGGATGGTAGCTAACCATCCCCCCTAGGTCACGTTCTCGAGGCATCAACGTTTGAAATACCCGTGCTCTTTCAGGGAAATCCCGATATCCTGAAGAATATACGATGGAGTATCCAAATGGTCTATTAAAAAGACCAGCAGTCAAACTCAGGCCTTTCTGGCTAGGATGTCGTAACTGGATAAATGCATCCATTAGCTGTACCCCATCCTGGGTTGCATCCAACTGGAATACAATACTGGAGTAAGTGTCTACACGGTCGATTTTAAGACGCCCCCTGCGGATCATAAATCTATTGTCCGAATTCTTTGAAAAATCACCTCCCGAAAAAGAAGTTATTCCGGGGGACTGCGCCTTTTGAAACTGTGTCTGAAGGTATCCCGTGATTTTGATATCATGTGGGTCGTAGCTAGAAGGCGCATTATTATTTTGCGCAAGCGCTGCAACAGGACTTATCAGAGCTGAGAGTAAAAGTGCTTTTTTCATGAGAATTTTGAATAAATTGTCTTTTTCGCTTGTGATGACACGATACCAATAGAATCATTTTTCCTTCTTCTATCACATCATCTTTTTAATGGCGTAAAAATAGATTCCCAATATTAAGTTAATATTAATAAATTGTTAGTCTATTAATTTATATACATAAAATTAATGATTTGGTAATACGGTAATCGGTGACGATATTTTGTTTTAAAAAAAATGCCTCCAAATTTTGACGATTTTGGAGGCATTAGGGAATTAGCATATCAATATGCTATTTATCTACATAAACCCTTACATACTGAGGTACAATGATTTGACCATTATCCAGTGTAATTGAAAAATAGTAATTCCGACCTAACATAGCAGCAGCAGAAGTTGTTCCTGCTTGCGAGGATGTTGGTAATGTTAACTTCGTAAAAGCAGTGTATTCAGCTAAAGTAGAATTAAAAACAACTTTTGTACCATTGCCAGCAATTGGTGTTGAAACAAAAACATTTGCCGGAGTTGTTAGAGCTCCATAAGCTGTTCCAATCGCAACCTTACTAATTTCCTTTATAGTTCTTCCACTAGAAGCAGGTATTTCTAATTCGATAATAATTTTTCCACCACCGCTCAAAGATGTAGAGACTGTTGGAGCTGTAAACAGACCAAACTGATTTGACACTGTTACAGGTATTTCAGGTAGATTATTTTCCAATGAGATATTATCTTTTTTACAAGATGTCATTGAAATAAATAATAAAACTACCAAAAAGACATATACTTTTAGATTTAATTTTTTCATCGTTTCTTATAGTTAAACTCGCTCAATACTATTACTTACTTGTTCCACCAAACGTTTACACTCGTCTTTATTACACCTGGAACATTTGGGTTTGCATTTAATTCCGTACTTGGATAAACAAACCTTCTAGGAATCTGTCCATTATTATCTCCCGCAGCATTTAATGCTGGTTCTAATACAGGGTAACCGGTTCTCCTATAGTCATTGTATGCTTCAATTCCATTCCCAACCCAAGCAAGATATTTCTGGCTAATAATTTGTTTAATTTTGTTCTCATTGGAACCTGAAAGAGTTACAACAGTGGGATTATCTTGAAAATACTTTGCAATTTCTGCTTCTGTCATTCCGGCTTTTGTCATTGAAGATTTAATACCATCCTCATATAATTTTTGAGCATCTCCGGTAGTTCCTAATGTTAAAACAGACTCTGCAAGAATAAACTTCATCTGAAAATTAGTTAATAATCTAACAGGTGCTTCACCAGTAGAACCCACAACATAAGTATTATACATCGAACGTGTTGCTAAAGTCGGCGCCGTCACCCCTGCGCCATTGTTATAGCCAACAAAATATTTACCATTTGGTTTAGTGAAAAATTTATTTAACCGGACTGTATCGTTCACGCTCTTAGAAAAGGTTATCAATCTGCTACTCAGCATTTCGTTATTTTTGAAACTACCTGATATATCTTGCACATACATTGGATTTTGATTACCTACAGTAGTCGAGAAAGGGACCATTAGATCTAGGTCATTGGATGTGATATATCCATTTGCATCACTTAAAACATAATTAATCTGTTCCTTTGCTAAAGTAGGATTAGCTTTAGAAATTGTATTTGCTAATTTCAGTATCAAACTGTTTCCTGCCTTTTTCCATTTAGATAAATCCCCTTTATAAATTATATCATCCGTACCCGGTTTCAATACAGAATTTTTATTCAAATCCGCAATTCCATCTTTGATAAGGTCAAACAAAGATTGAATTCCTAAACCGGCGTTTCCTTGATATATATCCTCTTGTTTATCAAAACGGGGCTGTGGATAAGTCATACCAAAACCATTTTGAGAATATGGAATATCTCCCCAAAGATCTGTCATAATGGAAAACGCATAAGCTAATTGTATTTTTGCGATACCTGAATATGAGGGATCAGTATCTGAAGATTGTTTTATAATTGTTCTTAAATTGTTAATAATACCAACGTTTAATTCATAGTTCCATTGATTATTGAATTGGTCATTGATATTATACGAATCGTAAGTAGATGCTGAATTTGCTAACCCTGCATTATATTGTATTAATATGGATGCACACCGCCCAAGCTCATTTGCATTAGTCCATCCAATGCCAATACTAGTTGTTGGCAGGAGAACCTTTGAAGGAACTGTAATTGCATCATTAGGATTTTGATTAACATCGACAAATTTATTACAAGCTGTCAATATAAAAGAGCTTGCAATAGTATATAGAAATATCTTTTTCATATTAGTTTACTAATTAAAATGTAACCCTTAAACTTCCACCAAAATTTCTTGTATTTGGTGCACTTTGTAATTCCAAACCGCGAATATTACCAGCTCCTTGGGTACTTAATTCCGGATCTATAGGACTATTTGGAGCATAGAAATATAAATTTCTACCGTAAAGAGTCAATCTGATGTTCTTAATAACATTTGTTCCTAACATCTTACCGCTAAGATCATAACCTACTGATATTTCACGAACTCTAAAGGTAGTTGCATCGAAAACGTTAAATTCAGACCCACCAATACCTCCGAATCCTGAATTCCAATAACTTTGAGCAGGTATTTGAATATTATTTTTAATGTAACTGCCATCCGCTTGCTGTATTACACCTGGCAAAATATGCGGTTTATCACGATCTTCCCCTGTTATATCCAAAGATCCATTCGATCGAAGAGCACCTGCACTCCAAGAAATAACATCACCACCTTTTTTCAGATCTAGTACGCCAGACAATGTTAAGTTTTTATATTTAAAGGTATTTGTTAAACCTGCGCTCCATGCTCTATTAGGATCTGCTATAACCTGATTAGGAATAGTTGTAGTCAAATATAGCCCTGTTGTAGGGTCTACCAATAAATCTCCTTCAGGTGATCTTTGATATTTTGACCCCATTATTACACCAAAAGGGTAACCTTTAGCAACTGATGGAGTTTGACCGCTAAATGCATTTCCTCCTATAGCAAAGGATTCAATACCTTCAGCCAACGATACAACTTTATTTCTATTTCTTGAGAAATTAGCTGAAATATCCCATTTAAAATCGCCAGCGATTACAGGTGTACCACTTAATAATACTTCAATCCCTTTATTTGATACTTCAGCTATGTTTGCTAAACGGCTAGCATAACCTGTTGACGTCGGCATACCTACGCTAATAATCTGGTTTTTACTACCTTGCTTATAGACAGTCAAGTCTAAATTCAATCGATTTTTAAAAAATGCGACATTCAAACCGCCTTCATAAGAATTTGTGAATTCGGGCTTTAGCTCAGCATTACCAAGAGTTGATTTTAGACCGAAACCACTGAGAGATCCATATGGAAAGGTGAAAGAAGCAGTATTGTTACCATAACTCGAACTTGTAAAAACACTAGGATCCAAAACATATTCACTTGCATCTCTTCCAACTTTGGCATATGCTGCTCGAATCTTACCAAATGAAAACCAATGGTCAGGTCCTAAGTGCATAAGTTCAGAAAAAACAAAACTTGAGCTAACAGAAGGGTAAAAGTAGGTGTTTTGATCCTTAGGCAACGTTGAGCTTTTATCTGCTCGGCCAGTTAAATCTAAATATAAGTAGTTGTTATAAGCGAAAGAAAGTTGACCATAAACACCCAAGACTCGACGCTGGGTTGTACGTTCACCCGAGCCCGTAAAATTCTGTCCATTAGAAACATTTTCATAACCAGGAATCGTTAATCCAACAGCAGAAACATATAAATTTTGAAAATCTCTTTGGTTAATGCTTTGACCAACTAATGCTGTCAAGTTTAATCCATCCGTAAAAATATTTTGCTTTTTAGCTGTTAAGATCAAATCTCCATTAATTTCAGAACGAAAATAATTATCTTCCAATATACTACCGGCACTACTTGCTGCTTGAGTTGATCCTATAGCTATAGTTTTCTTACGGCGGTCTGTATAGGTATCTATGCCCAACCTATATGTCGCATTCAACCAATTAGTAATATCATACCCAATTTCAGCACTACCTAAAAAGCGGCTAAGTTTACTCTTGTAACCATTAGCGTAAGATGCAAAGAACGGATTATCTCTACCTGAAACAAACCAATTATTAGTTCCATCAGGATTCGTATAATGTTCTTTGTAATACGCTAGATCTGTAGAACGTGTAACGCCATACAGACCAAACATACTACTATTAGCCCCATTACCCATTGTGGTCGCTCCTATTTGTCTATTGTTAAAATAGTTAATACTACCACTAATTTTTAATTTATCTGTCACCTGTGAACTCGCCGCAAATCTTGTATTAAATTTATTAAAATTCGATGATGGTAGAATTCCTTTAATATCGTTTGTTCCAATTGAAAATGAGTAATTATTTTTCGAGTCACCACTAAGAATACTCAAATTATTATCGGTCGTATGTCCCTGCTCAAAAAATTCATTAAAATTGTTAGGAAAATTTTTATAGGGAATTGTTTCACCCTCCTTATAAACGATTCCATTCACATTAGCCTCCGTTCCAGGTGCTACAATTAAACCATTAGCAACAGATGGGACTGTACCGAAAGGTAACCCAAATGAAAAAGTACTTATTGGATTAAAAACACCGCTAGCTCCCTGTCCATATAAGTTTTGAAGTTTTGGAAAACCATATGCATTTTGCACACCATAAGCTGTATTAAACGTAACATCTGTTTTTCCCTTTACCCCACTCCCTTTCTTTGTAGTTATAATAATAGCACCTGCAGAAGCTCTTGTTCCATATAAGGCAGCAGCTGCCGGCCCCTGCAATATATTCATGGACTCAATATTATTAGGATCTAAATCTAGTGCTCTATTTGCAGGTTGGTTACCATATAATGTGTTAGTAGTTTGATCCAAATCATTACTAATGGGAATACCATCCACAACGAACAATGGTTGATTATTACCTGTTAAAGATGAAATCCCTCTTAAAACAATATTCGTTGATGATCCCGCTCCACCACTTGAGCCCGTAATCTCAACCCCTGCAACTTTACCTTGTAATGCATTTAAGAAATTATTATCGCCATTATCAACTAATTGCTTCCCGCTGACATTTTGAGTAGAATAACCTAAAGCTCTTTTAGATTTAGTTTGTCCCATTGCAGTTACAACTACCTCATCTAAGCTTCGGCTATCTTCAGTCAGCGCAATATTATAAATACTAGAATTGTCTTTCACAATTAGGGTTTTATCTGAAAAACCTACAGATCTAAAGACGATTATCTTTCCATTTGGCACAGTAATTGAGTAATCACCATTGGAATCTGTTTGAGTAGCATTATTTGATCCTTGTATTGCGATAGTAACACCAGCTAATGGCTTGCCATCTGCATTGGTTACGCGACCGCTAACTTTTTTTTCCTGTGCAAAAGCAACAGAAGTTAGAATCATACTACCCACGAAAAAACTGAGTAATTTGTGTTTCATATGTTATGTTTATTTAAATTAAGTAGCTTACTTACATTTTAGAAGTTCTAAAGTCCTTTTGACTGGTCAATTAATGGTTTTCAAAATTTCATGTCTATTAGACTGAATCTGTTAGTATGTAAAACGATCAACGAAATGTTAAGGTTTTGTTAAAAGCAAAGATAATACAAACTTTTAAAGTTGCAATATCCTATTTACTATTTAGTAACAAAATAGTCACGAAAACAGATAATAACCAATATATCAACGAAATAAATAAAGCACAATTAAGCTGTTAATTTTCAACTCAACTATCTAACTTCCCTATAATCCTAGGTCGCATACTAGTAATTATGGAATTCGATTAAACGAAGGTGGTACACGAAAAATTACTTTTTACTTTTTAAAGAACATCTAATCATCCTTGAACCATTTAAGAGAAAAAATAAACAAAATAGCCTATAAAATTTGTAAATAAAAAATGCGAAGTCCATTTGAACTCCGCATTTTTATTTATAAATCTTATCACTTCAGACTTAGTATAGCATTTTTAGAGGTGCGAAATACAGTATTTTTATTTAGCAAAACATAATTTTTTAAAACTTTGACGTGAACTGTCGCACATTTGAATAGAAAAAGCGCATGGAATATCGAGCCTGTTTTTATTTCAAAATTGAATCAAATAATGGATTTAAAATAGAATGAGCTCGATATTCAATCGAGCTCATTCTATTTTAAATCCATAGTAGCTCTTACATACCCCACCAAACAGCAACATCCATAGGAATATTTTTAGCGTTCGGATTATATAGGGTTGTAGTTTGAGGAAAAGGGAACCTTTTCGGTGTATAGGATAACTCTGCTCCAGCACTTTGAGGTCTTGGAGTCAGGGTTGGTATACCAGTCCTTCTATAATCGTTATATGATTCGATTGACTGATTGTACATAGCCACCCACTTTTCAGTTAAAATATCAGTTTTAGAAGCCGTCGTATAAGTTGCAACACTCGAAGCGTTATCTGTTCCAGTTACATAAGCTACATTTGCTTTAATAGCATCATTTAATACTGAGGATGCATTAGTACCCTGCCTATTTTTCACTTCCGCTTCTATAAATTTTGCTTCGTAATAAGTTATTATAGGATAATTCCTACCAACACCAAAAAATGGACCAACTGTTGCTACATCAGGAGAAATAGATGTAGCATTTATATCGGCGCCTACATATTGGCCAGCTTTATTAGGGGATAAGAGAAATTTCAATCTCGGATCATTTTTAGCATTCAAACGATCAACAAACACTTTATTTGCACCCAAATACCCAGCTCTAGCATTCTGAAAAGCACCCCATTGATTTTGCGCACCTCCACTTGCAGAATGTATAGCCTCAAGATTTCCGGCATTTGTTGTAATTCCCTTAGATAGATAATCTAAAATTGTAGCATCTAAACCTGTGGTTTTCCCAGCAATACGGTTTAAATACCTTGCTCTTAACGTATAAGAGGCCTTTATCCATTTTGAAACATCCCCTTCGAAAATTAGATCATCAGAAGCCGGAATAAACAAATTGTCAGATTCTGCATTGGAAAAATCTTTTATAGCGTCAGCAAGCAAACCATCTATTGATTTATAAATATCCTCTTGACTATCTAACTTCGGGGTGCGTATCCCCTCGTCTAAACGAAATGCTTCAGAATAGGGCACATCCCCCCAAAGATCAGTTGCGACTCCTAAATTAATAGCTAACAATACTTTCGAAATTCCTGAATAATATGGGCTTTCAGTCCCTGCTTTACCAATTATAAGTTTAGCATTATTCATTGTTCCTGTGTACAATCCTTCCCACATATTATCAAAATCACCCTGCGTAATTCTGTAATTTTGTACATCAGCATATTGGGCACCTAAACCTGCCGAATGCTGAACTAATATACTACTCATACGTGCTAATTCCCCCTCTACATTTTGAAATGTGTTTACCTCTAATGCCGTGAGCATTGTAGATAGAGAAGCATCTGCAGGATCATTAGGGCTTAAATAAAGATCATCCCCTGTTTTACACCCAACCAAAATGGTTAAACATAAAGTATATATTAAATTTATTTTCTTCTTCATTTTTTATAGATTAAAAACCAACGCGTAAATTAAATGAATAGGATTTCGTTCCTGGATTATTAAAGAAATCATATCCTGCAAAGTTTTGATTAGAACCAGTCAAACTAGTTTCCGGATCAATTCCTTTATATTTTGTTATCAAAATCGGATTTCTTAAATTAATTCCTACTTGTATGTATTGAATCGCTTTTGAAACTTTATTAAATCTGTAACTCAAATCAACTGATCTTAATCGCGCCCAAGATCCGTCCTGAATGGCAATTTCAGAAGAGCTATTACCTAGATAATTCCTAAAATAGGTTGTAGCAGGGATTTCAGTCGTATTTTGTTGTCCCGCATTTGTACCGCTAGCATATACACCATCAATAACGTAATTTCTTTCACGATCAGCTGTAATTTCGGCTTTACCACGGTTGATCAAATTGGCATTTGTCCCGCCCCAAATCTTACCACCTTTTCTAAAATCCCAAAGGAAAGAGAAAGATAGGTTTTTATAAGAAAACTCGTTGTTAAAATTCATCAACCATTTTGGAATTGTACTTCCAACGCTTCCCAATTCAGCTTCATAAAGTGGTAACCCACTATTCGGATCAATTAGAACTTGACCTTGATCATTTCTTTGAAATTTTTGTGCATAAATAACACCAAATGGCTGACCTACTATTGCGTAAGATTGCGGAGAGGAAAATGCGGAGCCGATAGACAATTTTTCTACTCCTTCTGCAAGTTCATAAACCTCATTATTATTTTTCGACCAGTTTACTGTAGCATTCCAATTAAAATTTTCAGATTTTACTATATGCCCGTTCACTGATAATTCGACACCTGTATTTTTAATTTTTCCAATATTATTGTAATAATTAGCATATCCGGTAGTTGGATCTATCGGCTGAGAAAGCAATAAGTCAGAAGATTTTTGTTGATAGTAAGTAAAATCGAATCCAAGCCTATTCTGTAAAAATTTCATCTCAAGTCCAGCTTCGTATCCAACATTTCGCTCGGGTTTGAATGATTTAGCCACGGCTACGGAACTTATAGCAAATCCTGTTTGCCCCAAGTAAGGAAATGAAAATCCATTAGTCATACCATCCGCAATAGTTGGCACAGTATAATATGCTCTATCTGAATAGACACTTGGTGATATACCTACGTTTGAATATGCCAGACGAATCTTTCCGAAGGATACAACAGGGGACTCTTTGAATAGATCGGAGAAAATGTAAGAAACATCTGCTTTGGGATAAAAGAATCCCTTGGAATCTCTACCAAATGTTGTAGACCATTCGTTCCTACCAGTCAAAGTTAAGAACAAAATACTTCTATAATCAAATGTGGCGTCTAGAAAGATCGCTCTACTATTTTTATAAGATTCCGAGTTACTTGCATAAAGATCTTTAGCTGATGCAAAATTATAATATCCAGGCATACTTAATTCACGCCCCCTAGCAAAATTTGTTAAAGCTTGTGTATAATTAAAATTCCCTCCTAACAAACCGCTTACAGAGAAGTCTTCAGATATATTATGCTTAAACTTCAACAATAAATCACTATAAACATTTTTATAATTAACATTAGATCTTTTTATTTCACCTAGGCCTGAGTTATTGTCGTCGCCAATTGATCCAATTGCATATATCTGTGTGCCATTAGTTGAATAGGTGTCTAAACCAGTCTTCCAAGATAATGAAAATGTTTTATTCAATTTAATATCAGTATAAACATTACCCAAAAAACGCGTATTTTCCTCTTTATAAGGATTATTCTCAGTGGACCAATAAGGATTGTCGTATGAAGCAAAATACTGCTTTTGAGAACCATCTTCATTTTTGTAATCTGCCAAATTGAAATCAACTGGAGAGCGGAGCAAACTAAGCATAACACCCGCCAGATTACTACCATTTTGTGCTGCACGGGTGTTAGAATTTGTAAAACTAAAATTACCGCCAACAGTTATATTATCATTTAGTTTTGTTTCCGAGCTCAATCGGGAAGTGTACCTATTGAAATTTGAATTCGGAACAATACCTTTATTATTAGTTGATCCAACAGAGAAGCGCATAGTTGTCTTATCTCCTCCAGAAGTTATAGCTAAATTATTTGTAAATACACTTCCATTTTGAAAGAAATCCTCAACATTATTATAACTTGGCTTACCTACATTTGCCAAATTCTCTCCCCAACTATCCGCTGTACTTGAACTAAATACTCCACCAGTTCCCTGTCCATATTTATTTTGAAGATCAGGTAACTTATTTACTTTCTGTAACTCAAATCCAGAAGAAAAGGTAACTCCTAATCCACTCCCTAACTTACCTTTCTTTGTGGTATAAATAATAGCTCCGTTACCCGCTGCTTGACCATACAAAGCCGCTGCTGCAGGTCCCTTCAAAATAGTAACTGTCTCAATATCATCTGGATTGATATCTAAGGCCCTATTACCTAACTGCACACCCGCCAAGTTTTGATTATATGGATCGTCTCCTGCTTTGACAAAGTTCATATCGTTATCAATTGGGACACCATCTACAACTATAAGAGGTTGATTATCTCCAGAAAATGTGGCTGCCCCACGTAGAACTATTTTAGAAGAAGCCCCAGGAGTACCTGCAGAGGAAGTAATCTGTACACCAGAAGCCTTAGCAGCCAGACCCTGAATAATGTTAGCTTCCCCGGATTTGACTAAATCATCTCCGCTAACTTTGGAAGTTGAATAACCAATTCCTCTTGAATTTTTAGAAATACCTAAAGCTGTTACAACAACCTCTTCCAGTGCATTTTCAGAATTATCTAATGTAACATTAAAAGCAGATTGTCCTTCCTTAACGATCAATGTTTTATCAGCAAATCCTACCGAACGAAATACGATAACTTTTCCTGTTGGTACAGATAGCGAATAATTACCATTCGCATCTGTTTGCGTGGCTACATTAGATCCTTGAACAGCAATCGTCACTCCAGCCAATGGCTTACCATCTGCTCCAGTTACTCGGCCGCTTACTTTTTTCTCTTGCGCAAACGCAACAGAAGTAAGAATCATACTGCCCACGAAAAAACTGAGTAATTTGTGTTTCATATGTTTATGTTTATTAAAAATGTTTATTCTTGATAATATACTTTGGTTAGAAATATACTTTCCAATAATTTATATATGTGTTATAGTTAGTAACGTTTTTCCTCGGATTGCTTCCACATGTTAAAAAACGTTAAATACAAAATTATAACTTTTTTTAACATTTGCAATGCAAGCATAATTTATTGATAACAATTAATTCACAAACAAAACTAAAGTGCTGAATAGTAGTATTTTAATTTTAAAAATTTAACATACTTAAGTAACATTGTTACATTATTAAGGAAAACTATTTACATCAAACCTTATCTGTTTATGTAAAATAATATAGCAACTTTCCAATTTCACTGTGAAATGGCGCCCCCTATTATCTTTAGGATAAAAACTTCTCATCCTCTTTCCTATAACTCGACACTTAGGCGAATCCTACTGCTTCTAAACCTTTTCCCTTAAACTTCAGCACCAACCATAAACTTTTATCTCAATGCAAATACAAAAATATCGCACTCCATAGAATGACGAATAGTATAATAGGTCAACTCAAAATCCTTAGTGAGAATTTCTCTTTCTTCCTGTGCGCTGTTCTATTACTTAACTATCATTCTGCTTAAAAAAACTTATGGAAAGTAAACTTAGGCTCGCGCTATAGTCAATCTTGTGTGATCGTTGTGATAAACTAGTCAATATTGTGTGTTTGTTGTGTTACGCTATAGCCACCAACACGTCACCAATAGGTGACCAACTCCTACCTTTTTTCAAGCGTTGCTCGAATTTTCTTCGGGCAGGCTTCGAATCTCCCTCGAATCAAATTCGAAGAACAGCCGAGGAAAATGCGAGTCCAGTTCTATAAAAGGCAGGAGTTAATAGGGAATTGGTCGGGAAAAAGTCGCCGGAAGGTGGTACCTCTATCCCTAAGTCAGGTGGTCTTTGACAGCGCTTAAAATTTCTTTGGCACATGTTCAAGGCATGCTTGCCTTCCCTCGACTGGGCTTTCGCAGGAATTTGAGCATACTTCTATTTGGGTGATTGCCTTGAACAGAAATTAGCCACAAGCATCGGCAGCGAAATTTCTTTCAAACACTGATTGAAGAACGTGTCAAAAATACTACAAAGATATTGGAATAGTATAACTCACAGCCACAGGCTCTCCTTGCAGTCTACCTGGCTTCCAAGGACCAACAGCCTGAATCGCTGTTGTAATCGCGCTACTGACCTTAATAGGAATATCCTGATCATATTTAAATTTACTGAGCCTACCATCTTTGTTGACAATAAATGTCACGTTAACAAGCCTAGACTTCAATTGAGTAATTAAATTGTCCGATATATCGATCTGCCGATAAACGGCTTCCATAAACTGCTTCAATTTAAGCGGAAGAATCGGTGCCGATTCCTTCGTCTCAGCATCGTATAAAATAACCTCTCCATTGGAACGAAATCTTTTTCCGCTCTGAAGAACACCACCTAAATACTGTTCTTCATAACGGCTTCCCATATTAAAACCTTCCCATCTACCATCTTTTTCGTTATCTTTAAGCTCACCTTCAAAATAAGCTCCATCCGAATAATCCAGTCGAAGGAATCCGGTCCCGCGCTTCAAGAGATAATTTCCCAAAGAATCCATATACAACAAGTAATATGGTTTTGTCATTCTCGAACCCGTAAAGGGATTTTGTGCAGTGTCAATATGCGTCACGAGCATTTTCAATTTTCCTGTCGGATAATAATAGTATGAAGAATCCGTAGGCACACCGTCTGCATCAAATTTCTCTAAGCTTTTCAACTGTCCATTTGGATAGTAGACTGTCGACTCCCCGACATAATTCCACCCGAAAAACCCAACTGTGCTATCTCGGCTATAAGCGAAGGATTTGATGGAATCCGTATCTGTATAGTAGCTAACAATATTAAAAAATCGACTTGATTGATCTCCAACAGGAACAATACATTGGTAAGTATGGGACTCTAGTTTTGTCTTAACAGGATTCCCCGATTTATCAAAGTAATTCACTATCGTATCGCTAATAAAAACTTTCCCCCTTGCTTTCGAAGAAAATGCTTCTGTAATCGCTCCTATAAAAATAAGCACAATTAAAAATAAAGTCGATCTTTTCATAAATATGACAACGTTAAAGGACGAAAATACGGCTTTATATAATAACACCAAATCAAAAAAGCGGCAATTTCTTTCGAAATTGCCGCTTTTATAACCATATATCTAAAAGACTACTTAACGTCCCACCATACTGGTACTGTAATCGCTTTCGTACCTGGATAGTTTAAGTTAGTTGTTAACTCCGTATTCGGATACAACAAACGCTGAGGCATTTCACCATTAGCCAAAATGGATGCTTTTGATTGAATCAAGAATGTAGGATATCCTGTTCTTCTGTATTCAGTCCATGCTTCAAAATTTTGGAAACCATTCATTGCATAATATTTCTGCGTAATGATTGCTTCTAATTGTTTTGAGGCATCTGTTGGAAATTTACCAGCAGCAGCTAAATATTCAGTTAATCCTTCCGCGCCTAAGTAGTTAAATGACGCAGTAACACCTTCATTATACAGTGTAGCAACACTTCCTGTCCCCCATCCTTTCAAAGCAGCCTCGGCTTGTAAAAATTTGCTTTCAGCAATAGAGAATAATTTTACAGGAGCGATTGCAGAAGCTGTATTTTTCGCATTTGCCCCAGTTACTGGTGAAGGAGCGGAGACTAATTTTGTGTTTTGTCCTCGGAAGTCCCCCTGTTCTAAGTAAGCTACTGTATCTTGCAATGTTACATTATCAGCTTTTAACAGTCTATTATACAATGCAAATGATCTTTTATCCTTATTTGCTGCAAATGCTTTTACAGCAGTTCCACTCGCAACTACATTTTGAACATATTTTAAACCAACCATTTCTGTATAGAAAGGATTTTGGTTACCACCTGTCGTCGTAAACGTGATGGAAACATCCTCATTTAAAAATGTGGGATTTGTCGCATACAATGCTTTAATACCTGCTTGAGCGGTCGCAGCATCTACGTTTGAAATACGTAAATAAGCTTTCAATTTCAAGGTATTTGCAAACGCGATCCAAGATGTTTTATCTCCGCCAAACAACATATCTTGTTCTCCCGGTGTAGTACCAAGATTACCTTTCAATAACTCAACACCTTTATCAATACTTTCGAAAATACTGTTGTATACCTCTTTTTGTGTTTGATATTTTGGACTTAAGTTCGTTGCTCCTTGCAGCGCTTCATCTAACGGAATATCTCCAAAAGCATCAGTCGCTACTTGCAATGTATATGCTTTCAACAAATACGCCATACCAATTGTATAGTTGTTTGCACCACGCTCCGAATTAATGATGATTTCAGCATTGTTGAGTGCACTTCTATAGATAGTTGACCAAATACGATCCGTTGCTGTATTTTTGAGGTTATACTGATCAATAGTTTGATACTGCGACGATGATGGAGCCTGTGTCCAATATTGCGCCCACAAACCACCATATACTTGAAGCTGATTACCTACGATCTGGCTTAACGAAGCTTCAACTGTCGGCAGCAAGAGGTTTGGTTCTACTTTTTCTGGGTTATTTGGATTTTCATTAACATCCAAATATTTATTACAACTTGTAAATGCTACGGATCCAACCAATGCAGCAAAAACAAACTTTTTAATATTCTTGTTCATTTTATTATTCTTTATAGTTTAGAAGGATACCTTCACATTGATACCATAGTTACGCAAAGACGGCTGAGCGGTATAGTCAAAACCTTGTGCATTTCCAGCACCAGCAGAATTTACTTCTGGATCTGCATATTTATTTTCGCTTGGCGTCCAGATAAACAGGTTATTACCAAATACACCGACAGTTACATCACCAAAAGGCGTATTTTTTAGCATATCTTTTTTGAATTTATAAGAGATAGCCAAGTTGCGCAACTTCACATAAGAAGCATCTACCACATTCATACCCGCCTCCAAATATGGATAGTAATCCACTTTGTCATAAGTTGCCGTCGTATTTACAACAGAATTACCATTTGCATCTAAGTAAACAGAGTTAGGGAAGATTTGACCAAAACGCTCACCTCCTGTTTCTGCAGACGTACCTGTGAATGCCATGATATCTTTAGTACGTGAATAGAATACACCTCCATGCTTCATGTCAAATAACGTGGTTAATGACCAGCCTTTGTAATTTAAAGTCGTTCCTAATGAGGCTTGGAATTTAGGATTATAACTTCCTAAATACTTTGCTTCAGAAGTAGGTACTGGTAAACCTGTTTCTTGGTCAACGATAGTTCTACCTTGTGCATCAGTGGCATTTGTCACAGCATAAAATTCACCGTAAGGGCGTCCTTTAGCGGCAACGATAGACATACCTGAGAAACCACCTAAAGAAACTTGATCAATACCATCCATCAATTCAACAACTTTATTGTTGTTTTTAGTGAAAGTACCCATCAATTCCCAGCTGAAGTTTTCTGTTTTCACTGGTGTCCCACGCAACGCAAGTTCAACACCTGAGTTTTTAATCTTGCCGGCATTAACAACATTGAATCCGTAACCTGTCGAATTTGCAATAGGAATTGCTAAGATTTGGTTTTTCGAGTTGTTATTGTAGTAACTAAAATCAACAGTTAAACGATTTCTAAAGAAACCCAATTCTGCACCTACTTCAGCTGATGTAGTGATTTCCGGTTTCAACTCTGCATTTCCTAAAGTCGATCCAGACATGAATGCAGACACATTACCAAATGGGAAAGTTGTCGTTCCGAATCCACCATTGATCTCGCCTCTAGAGAATGTTGTCAACAATTGATATGGATCTGTATCCGACCCAACTTTAGCATAGTTAGCACGCAATTTACCGTAAGAAAGGATTCTCTTCGCGTCTTGGCTTAACAACTCAGAGAATACAAATGAACCACTCACACTTGGGTAAAAGAATGAATTGTTTTTCTTCGGCAAGGTAGACGACCAGTCGTTACGTGCTGTCGCTTGTAAGTATAAGAAATTTTTGTACGACAAGTTCAAATCCGCATAAAGCCCAACCAACCGGCGTTTTGACCATGAATCTTCGATCAAGTTCAATGGCCCATTAGAGTTCGCTAAATTATAAAAACCGGGCTGTACCAAACCTCCACTTTCGTTGGTCGCTGTACTTAAATTTGTAACATTACGCTGACGAATGTTGTTACCCAACATTAATGATCCTTTAAAATCTTGATTAAAGTCATGGCTAGCAGTAACCATAAAATCATGAATGATCTCTGTTACATTGTATTGATCGATACGGTACTCCCCATTGTCAATTAAATCGTTAGCTGTCGAATAATTACCTGAGGTTTTATCGATCGGTGTAAAATTATATTTTGGAGATTCGGAGCGTCTGCGATCAGTATAATGATCTACCCCTACACGCTCTTTGAAATCCAACCATTCAAATGGCTTATAACCGACGTTAAAATTACCCAGAATGCGATTTACATTATTATAATTGTTGTAATTTGCTAATGTCCAATATGGATTCATAGAATAAGCTCCATAATAGCCATACTCATTACTATGGTTTAGACCATTTGCATCGACATAACCATAGCCATTATATGGATTGCTTAAATCTTTCATGTCAGCAACAGGAATATCACGCGGAGTTTGTAACAAGTTATTATATACAGACGAATTTCCTTGTCCCCCGCCTACGTTGTTCGAGTTAATCTGACTATAGTTCGCTGAAATTCCCGCGTAAAATTTATTGGAGAATTCAGTCTGACCATTGAAACGAACACCATATTTATTGTAGTTATCTTTGCTTCCAGGATAAACACCATTTGAGTTCAAAGAATTTAGGCCCAAATAGAAGGAAGACTTTTCACTACCACCCGAGAAACCTAAATTATTATCTGTTGCAAATCCAGTATTAAAAAAATCCCTAACGTTATCTTTAACAGCAGAATATGGCTTTGTTTGTCTTATGCCATTTACAGCTTGTCCCCATTCCTGTGTTTTCCCAGTAAAAGGAGCTCCCCAAGACCAGTTTTCCTTTGGATCATTGACAAAAACCAGGTCTCCATTTTTAGTATAGCCAGAGTAACCTTGACCATATTCGTTCTGAAACTCAGGTAATTTTAAAATAGAAGAAAAGGTATTTGTTGTATTGAAAGTAATATCTGTTTTTCCGCCGCCTCTTTTACCTGTTTTAGTAGTAATGATCAAAGCTCCATTGGATGCACGCGATCCATATAACGCTGCTGCAGCCGGACCTTTCAAGATGGTCATTGATGCAATATCATCAGGGTTGATATCATTACCGCGGTTACCAAAATCTACACTTGATAATGATGAACCACCACCGATTACACTGGAGTTGTCAATAGGAACACCGTCGACAACAATTAAGGCTTGGTTATTCCCTGAGATAGACGAACCGCCACGCAAAACGACACGAGATGAACTACCTGGAGAATTTGACGTTGATGTAATATTCACACCTGCAACCTTACCAGCTAATGCATTGATAGCACTTGAATTTTGACCTGACCGCAATTCCTCGTTGTTCAAGGTCGGTGCTGAATAACCTAATGTTCTCTTTTCTCTTTTGATAGCATTGGCAGTTACCACCACCTCTTCAAGCGCATTGTCATGATTTTCCAAAGAAACATTGAACACCGTGTTGTTGTTATTCACAATAATGGTTTTATCGTCAAAACCAACGGAACGGAATACAACAACTTTGCCTGCCGGTACATTCAATGAATAATTACCATTAGTATCGGTCTGTGTAGCCTGATTAGTACCTTGTACAACTACTGTTACCCCTGGTATAGCTTTACCGTCAGCAGATGTAACACGACCACTAATCTTTTTTTCCTGAGCGAATGCGACCGAAGTCAGAATCATTCCGCCAACAAGAAAACTTAGTAATGTTTGTTTCATGTTTTAGTTAGTTAATTTTATTATTTTTTCTAATCCTATATATTGATATAAATTATATCCGTTCACACAACTGTCCAAACATAAATTGTCTAGACAATAAAACCGCAACCTATCAAATAGACCATGGCAGTTCATTTTTTAACAGTTGAAAATATTATTGAAAAGCAGCCCTAGGTAGATGCAGGGCAATTCTTAGATAAATATCCAGCTGTAAATTTGCTCTTTTCAGCATTTACAGTAAATAATAGTTAGTGCGATTTTTATTAGCGGTGTCAAATATAGAAACCCCAAGTTGTTTTTACAAGTTTTTTAACATAATCCCTCAAAATCAGTAAATACCGCAATAATTGAAAGTCAAATTTGCAAATTGTTACTAAAGAATCATTTTAGAATAAAAACTAATCAAAACAACCTCAAACAGAATTTTATACGGAATCCGATATATTTAACAAAACATTAACAATGCTACAAGAAATCTTTGAGACATCATTCTTTAAACTATCAAATATAAAAGAGACTTAATTTATAACAATTCTAAACATACATCAGTAGAATGAAAACCAGACTTTCATGACCTTATGTCGATCCGTAACAATGAAGGGAAACAAAAAATCTCATCTGGTCGATAGCACTTTAAAATCAAAAAAAAGACACTCTACCTTCTCAGGCTGAGCGTCTTTCATTTTTCTATCAAATAGGTCCAAAGACGACTTATTTATAGATATTAATCAATATATTCAAATTTAGTGTAAGGCACCAAAACTGCCGGAATCTTAATTCCCTTTTCAGTTTGATTATTTTCTAATATCGCAGCTACAATACGTGGCAAAGCCAATGCTGAACCATTTAAGGTATGTGCCAGTTGCATCTTGCCATCGGCATTTTTAAAACGGACTTTCAAACGATTCGCTTGATAAGTTTCAAAATTGGAGACAGATGAAACCTCCAACCAACGCTTCTGTGCAGAACTATACACTTCCATATCATAAGTCAATGCAGAAGTAAAACTCATATCACCACCGCAAAGGCGCAATACACGATAAGGCAGCTCCAATTTCTGCAACAGCCCCTGTACGTATAAACTCATCTCTTCCAGCACTTCATACGACCTTTCGGGATGTACGATCTGCACCGTCTCTACTTTGTCAAATTGATGCAAACGGTTTAATCCACGTACATGTGCTCCATAAGAACCCGCTTCCCGACGGAAACAGGGTGTATAAGCGCAATGTTTGATTGGAAATTGCCCCTCTTTCACAATCTCATCTCTATAAATGTTGGTGACCGGAACTTCGGCTGTAGGGATCAAATAGAGATTGTCGTTTCCGATATAGTACATCTGTCCTTCTTTATCCGGCAATTGCCCCGTGGCAAATGCAGAATCCTCATTCACCAAAATGGGCACCTGAACTTCTTCGTATCCTTCCTCGGCAGCCTGATCCAAAAAGAAATTAATTAATGCACGCTGCAATTTAGCGCCCTTACCTTTATAGATGGGAAAACCTGCTCCGGCAACTTTTACGCCAAGCTCTAAATCAACAATACCGTATTTGTTCAATAATTCCCAATGGGGCAATGCCTCCTCCGACAACGAAGGGATTTCGCCATGGCTCAAAACAATTTCGTTATCGTCTGCACTTACTCCTGCCGGAACGGACTGATGCGGTAAATTAGGCACTTGTACGATCTTCTCATTCAATGATGCTTCAATTGTACCTAATTGATCTAAAAGTTGCTTTACTTGCTCTTTATATCCCGAAGATTTGGATTTAACGGTTTCAGCTTCTTCTTTTTTACCTTGACGCATCAGATCTCCAATCTGTTTTGCTGCCGCATTAGCCTCTGCCGAAAGTGCATCAGATTCCGATTGGATCTTACGGCGCTCTTCATCTAAACTAATGATTTCGTCGATCAATCCAATTTCCTTGAAATGCTTGACAGCCAATCTTTCGATTACCGTATCCCTGTTCTCACGGATATAATTTAATTGCAACATAATATAAATGTGTTATTTAAAATAGTGAACAAACTTAGATAAATTTGCCTTTATTTACAAGCTATTTTATTCCCATAACACCTTTAGAAAGGCTTTTTGAACCTATTTCATGCGCTTTACTAAGCAATACTCACCTCATCACACAAATATACATCTTGAATAGCGTGAAGCAGCGCTACACCCTCTTGCATCGGTTTTTGAAAGGCTTTACGACCGGATATCAAACCAGTTCCGCCAGCTCGCTTGTTGATAACCGCCGTTTTTACAGCTTCTTGGATGTCATTCTGTCCTGAAGCCCCGCCAGAATTGATCAAGCCTGCCCTACCGGAAAAGCAATTGAGTATCTGGTAGCGGCAGAGGTCAATAGGATGATCGGAAGAAAGCTGCGTATACATGCGTTCATCCAGCTTTCCATAACTACTTTTCCCCATATTCAATGCTTTAAAGCCACCGTTCAATTCAGGTAGTTTTTGCTTAATAATATCCGCTTTGATGGTTACGCCCAAATGATTGGCC
The DNA here is from genome assembly GCF_031455655.1 of Sphingobacterium sp. 2149. Lineage (NCBI taxonomy): Bacteria > Pseudomonadati > Bacteroidota > Sphingobacteriia > Sphingobacteriales > Sphingobacteriaceae > Sphingobacterium > Sphingobacterium sp. 2149. The sequence continues at coordinate 203,816 of NZ_JAVDTD010000005.1, forward strand.
TGCCCAGTCAGGTCTGCAGCTAAGTGGTAATCTTTATCGCCGACCTTGAAAGCCGAATTACGCAAATAACACCATAGTACCGTCGCCATTCCCAAGGAATGTGCTTCCTCAAATGCTTTTGCTACTTCAATAATCTGCCGGTCTGATTCTTCAGATCCAAAATATATGGTTGCCCCTACCGCAACAGCACCCATATTCCAGGCTTCGCGAATGGTTCCGTACAAGATTTGGTCGGCGCGATTGGGATAGGTCAACAGTTCATTATGATTGATTTTAACCAAAAACGGAATCTTGTGTGCATACTTTCGGGCAACAGCTCCTAATACACCGAAGGTAGAAGCCACGGCATTACAATTCCCTTCCAAAGCTAGCTTGACAATATTTTCCGGATCAAAATACTGTGGATTTGGAGCAAAAGAAGCTCCGGCACTGTGTTCAATACCTTGGTCCACAGGCAATATCGAAAGATACCCGGTATTAGCCAATCGACCCGTTCCAAAAAGTTGTCCCAAACTGCGCAAAACCTTCGGGCTACGATCACTTAAACTGTATACTTGGTCAATAAATTCTGCTTGTGGGAGATGTAGCATTGTTTTGGAAACTGCAGGTTGATCAAATTCTAACAAATAACTCGCTTCTGCACCTAGATGCGCCTGTATTTTTTCGATGTATTGCATAATATATTTATTTTAACGTGATGGAGTTTACCATTATCTTTAAAATAAAACTCTAAAAACCACAGAATGTTTTAGCGCATATTATGTAGTAAAAAAAACTTAACTTTGACCATGTTATATTTAGTTCCAACACCTATTGGCAATCTGGAGGACATGACGTTCCGTGCGGTCAATGTCCTAAAAGAAGTGGACCTCATCTTAGCAGAGGATACAAGGACTAGTGCTCCGCTTTTAAAACATTTTGGAATCGACAAAAAAGTATTTGCGCATCATCAGCACAATGAACATAAAGCGGTCTCGGAAATCATTAAATTTTTAAAAGAGGGACAAAACATTGCTTTGATTTCAGACGCTGGAACACCGGCAATCTCGGATCCGGGATTCTTACTCGTACGTGAGGCCATCAAAGAAGGACTGGAGGTACAGTGCTTACCGGGAGCAACAGCTTTCGTACCAGCGCTTATCAATTCGGGACTTCCCAACGACCGTTTTTGCTTTGAAGGTTTTCTACCCGTAAAAAAAGGAAGACAAACACGCTTAAAAGCTTTAGCAGAAGAAAAAAGAACAATGATCTTCTACGAATCACCACATCGTATTCTCAAAACAATTGAAGAATTTATCACCGTTTTTGGACCAGAAAGACAAGGGTCGATATCTCGTGAGTTGAGCAAACTCTATGAGGAAAATGTGCGCGGAACATTAACTGATTTAAAATTACACTTCGAAAACAATCCGATTAAAGGAGAATTTGTATTTTGTGTAGCAGGATTGGAATAAATTTTAACAATCTTTATGTATTAAAATGTATTTGACATGAACATGGAACAATTTGCACAGGATGGGCAGGACATAAAAATCATCGAAAAATTGGTTTCTAAAGTCCAGGATATGCTTACTCCAGGAGAAAGAATAGATTATATTGCAGTTCAAAAGAAACCTGCAGTGACTATTTTACCGGATAGTATTACCATCAGTAATAAGCGCATATTTATGTGCGAGTTTACTAAATTGGGCTTAGCTACTGATTTCGAAATTTTCGGCTGGCAAGATATCAAAGATATTGCTTTCAAAGAGGAAATCTTCGGATCGAAAGTGACTGTTATTCCTTTTACTGGGGAGAATTTGAGCATCGATTATATCCCTAAAGTTCAGGCCAGAAAATTATATCAATATATTAAAGCTGCACTTGAAAATTATAAAAAAGCGGAATTGGCCGCCGAAAAAGAGAAAATAGTGATCGCTTCAACTGTGGCAAAAGAAGGGATTATCGAAAGACCGGAAAGTAATGCCGCAGGGCAGCCAGCAGTTACAGCACCTGCTCAATCAGCACCACAATATTATGGGGCTGGTCAGCCAACACCGCAGGCGCCGGTTCAGACACAGCAACCGATCGCATCCACCCCAACTATTCCGACAGTTTCGGCAGCTGCTATCTCACCTGCTGCGGCAAAGGAAGAGGAAGAGGATGAAATTACGTTAAAGCTCAAAAAATTAAAAACGCTCTTCGATAAACAATTGATTACCCAAGAGGAATACGAGAGTAAAAAGAGAGAAGTCTTATCCAGTTTATAATTATAAATGGTAGAAAATATATAGTGAAAAACAACTATTTACTGGCACTTTTAAGTGCCTTTTTATTGTGGTTGGGCTGGCCTCCAATCCCCTATTCCAGTCCATTATTATTTATTGGATTTGTACCTCTGCTAATTGCTGTGGAAAACATTATCCGAAGTGAAACATGCAAACGAAAAGGCCGTAAAGTGTTTCTTACTGCAGGACTCTCCGCAGTTGTCTGGAACACCGCCTCTATTTATTGGGTATACAACTCCATTTCAGCAGTTATGCCGCCATTTGCAGCTGTCTTAATCAGCTTGATCCCTTTTTGTCTGGGAGCGGCTTTAATGGCGCTGGCTTTCAGACTTTATGCGCAACTACGACGCAAAACAAACATCCTGTTATCCCTCTTCGGATTAATGGGATTCTGGATAAGCTACGAATTTTTACATGAATCCTGGGATTTAGCTTTCCCCTGGATGACATTAGGCAATGGTTTTGCCAGTTTCCACCAATTGGTGCAATGGTATGAAATCACGGGAGTCTACGGTGGAACCATATGGATCTGGCTGGTCAATATCTTGGTCTTTACACTTTACCTGAATCGGAAGGGACTTTATCCGATCAAACGTAAAATAATTCCAATTGCTGTATTGACCGCAGTGTTACTAATCCCAAGCACCTACTCGTTGATACGTTACGTTAACTATGACGAACATCAGAATCCCGCACAAATCGTCGTTGTTCAGCCTAATATTGACCCTTATCTTAAATTCCATATTAGTCCCGAAGAACAATTAAACACCTTATTCTCCTTATCAAATTCAGTCGCTAAACCAAATACCGAGTTTTTTATCTGGCCTGAAACGGCACTTTCACAGAACGGAGATTTCGACGAGGATAATTTTAGGGAAACATACTCTTACCAGCGCATCTTAAAGTTTTTAGATCAGTATAAAAATGGCAATGTACTTTCAGGTATTGAAAGTTATCAGCTGTACAACGATGCCAAAACACCGACTGCACGCGAAATAGCTCCTTATGTTTATCAAGATAATTTCAATGCCGCGACATTGATCGATTATTCTTCCAAACTACAATTTTATCATAAGTCCAAGCTCGTTCCGGGCGTTGAACAAATGCCTTTTGGTGCAGCCATGAACTTCTTAAAACCTCTGTTTAAAGCATTCGGCGGTACTACGGGAGGCTATGGAAAACAGGCCGAACCATCGGTATTTTATGCGCAAAGTGGCATTGGTGCAGCACCGGTCATCTGTTACGAATCCATTTGGGGCAATTATGTTGCTAAGTACGTCAAAAAAGGAGCACAGTTTATTGCGATCATCACCAATGATGGCTGGTGGGGAAATACTTCGGGCAAAGACCAACATTTACAGTACGCTAAACTACGTGCGATTGAGAATAGACGATGGGTGGCTCGCTCGGCCAACACAGGGATCTCTGGCTTCATTAATCAACGCGGAGATATTGTGCAACAGACCAAATGGTGGCAGCCTGCAGCCCTCAATCAGGAAATTAATTTAAATGAAGAAATCACGATCTATACGCAAGCAGGTGATATCGCCGCTTATTTAGGTTTGACGCTCGCATTAGGAGGAATTTTGCTCCTGATCGTGGTCAGACGAAAAAAGGAACTCAGAACAGAAAAATTTCCATCCCATACGCTCCAGGGCAAAAAAGGATCTCATTCTTAGAAACCGAATAACTCAGACACCTACCGGCCATAATTAGGAAATTAAAATGATAAAAATTAGTGATTTGATAGCTTTAATTTACTTGAGAGATTTGTAATTTTGCGACATGCAAGTATATTTTGATAATGCAGCGACTACAGCCTTAGATCCTGAAGTAATAAAAGTAATGGTCGATGTGATGGACAATAACTTTGGAAATCCATCCTCTATCCATAGTCACGGACGACAAGTAAAAACAATTGTAGAAAAAGCACGTAAAACGATTGCCAATCTACTTCATGTATCTCCTGCAGAGATATTTTTTACATCGGGTGGGACGGAAGCAGACAATATGGCCATCGTGAGGTCAATAACCGACTTTGGGATAACCCATGCCGTTACCACACCCATTGAGCACCATGCCGTATTACATACATTAGAAGAGCTGCAAAAAGCAGGTAAAGTGCACCTGGATCTGCTTGAAGTTGACGAAAAAGGCAATTTAAATATCAACCAGCTGGAAGAGCTTTTAAAGGGTAACCCACGTACTTTTGTCTCTATTATGCATGCCAATAATGAAATTGGAAATCTCAACGATATTCACCATATCGCCGAGCTATGCCAAAAGTACAATGCCATTTTTCATTCGGACACTGTGCAGACGATGGGGCATTATCCGCATGATCTTGGTAACCTTAAAATAGATTTTATAACTGGAGCTGCACATAAATTTCATGGCCCGAAAGGTGTAGGCTTTCTTTATATTAATGCCAACAATAAAATCAAACCTTTAATCTATGGCGGAGCCCAGGAACGCAATATGCGTGGCGGGACAGAAAATGTATATGGCATAGCAGGACTTGCAAAAGCGCTGGAACTTGCCTATGAAAACATGGAAGAACATCATACTTATATACAGGGGCTCAAATCTTATATGATTGATGAGTTGTTGAAAGCAATACCCGACATTGGCTTTAATGGCGTCATCGAACCAGACAAATCATTGTACACCGTATTGAATGTTTCTTTCCCTTGCAGTAACCTCGCTGATATGCTCCTATTCAATTTGGATATTGCCGGCATATCATGCTCTGGCGGAAGCGCCTGCAGCTCAGGGACCGACATAGGCTCTCATGTATTGAATGCGATCAAATCGAGCGCTGAACGCCCCTCGGTGCGTTTTTCTTTTTGTAAAAACAATACCAGAGAGGAAATCGACTTTGTTGTAAAAACGTTAAAGGAACTTTGTACAAAAAACCAATAAAGTCTTCAGATAAATGTTGAGAAGTTTATCCCAAATGAAATTAGAGCATCAATCATATGTGCGAATGTTTTAAAGACTAAAATAAGCTTAAAAATAAGAAAGCCGGAAGTTGTACCTCTGGCTTTCTTGTTTTTACATCATTTATAAAAAGTTAACTCAATTTTTCGTCAGCACATAGTATTTGGATATATCTCCGGTAATGTCATTTCCTGAAAGATCCAGCTGACTGAGCATTCCATTTCCAAGTTTGAATTTATAATCTACACCATCTAAGGTAATAATATTGCCATCCAACTTCCACTTTCCTTCACGAACAAACACATCTTCACTTTTATTTAGATATTTAGATGAATATTGATAAGTATTGTCAGCATGTAATGATATTAGTGTTTCAATCCCGTCGCAATCCGCACAAGGGAGCACGCCCTTATACTCACCAATCACTACTTCCGCCTTATCTCTTCCTTTAAGATCCTGTAAATTATCTTTATAGACGGCTACACTTTGCTTGGGATTATCACACCCCACCATTCCAATGATCACCCACAAACCCACAATCCAAATATACCTTTTCATCACATTCTAAATTCAAAAAAATCAGCATCTAACAGTTACACCAATAAATTCATAACAAATTAAATACCAAAAATTTAGAAAAGATTAAAAATCATCATCGTCATCGTCTCCCAAAACTGCCAATGCACCCTGCAACTCGCCCAAAGCATGGAAATTACGACTCTTACGGGCGATCTCGATTCCAGATCGGTATGTAGCAATCGCCGACTCTTCTCTACTTAATTTTTCGTACAATTTACCCAAATGATAGTAGGTTCCTACATAATCTGGATTCGACTGTACTAAATCCTCGAATCTCGACAAAGCCTCCTGCTCATTCCCCTGCTTGAGATATTCAGCTGCAATCGCATATTTCAAAAAAGGATCCTCCGGGCTCTCTTTCAGAAATTCATTCAGTTGGTCCAATCGTGTTGACATATTTTTTTATTTCAAACTTAGACAAATTGAACTTTATATCCAATATAATATGTATAGCTGTGATAACGATCTACATTGGTGTATGATAGAATAAAACCATTCAATCATTTAACCCTCGTCACATCTGCCTTTATCCAAAAATTACTATGCTAGCATACAAAATGACAATTTACTGACGAAATAAATGAATTGCCAAAAATCACTTGTTCAAAATATAAAATTACAAAAACAGCAATAAAAGAACTGCATATCGTATAATATCAAAAAAAATAAAGGAAAAATACTTAAAAATTTCAAAAATATTCAATATAGACAACCTGTTATCTCAAGGAATTTTGGTTGATCGGAAACTTTTTAATTAAATGAAAATATGGTAAGTTTGGGTAAAACCAATCGTATATGAAAATATTAGTTTGTATAAGCAATGTCCCTGACACTACATCCAAAATCACTTTTACAAATGACAACACTGCATTTAATACAGCTGGTGTACAATTCATTATAAACCCTTATGATGAAATTGCTTTATCTAAAGCAGTAGAATTGGCTGAAGGTGGAAAAGGAACCGTAACTGTCATCAATGTGGGTGATGCATCGACAGATGCAACCATTCGAAAAGCATTGGCAATTGGCGCAGATAGCGCTGTGCGGATAAATGCCGTTCCCCGAGATGCTTGGTTTGTTGCGAATCAAATAGCAGCATATGCCAAAGACAAGGCATTTGACTTAATTTTAACTGGTCGTGAATCTATCGATTACAATGGTGCTCAAGTGGCGGCAATTATAGGAGAATTGCTACACATCCCATCCGTTTCGATAGCCAAAAAAGTCGAGGTTGCAAGTGATATGGTGACCGTGGAGCGTGAAATTGAGGGTGGGAAAGAAGTGTTAACGGCCAAGTTACCACTCGTCATCGGTACAGCCGAAGGTGTTGCTGAGCCTAAAATACCCAATATGCGTGGTATTATGAGTGCACGAAGCAAACCGCTGGACGTGGTGGAACCGTTCTCCGTAGAACTTCTTGCTCACATTGTCAACTATGAGACACCAGCTCCACGAGGTACGGTCAAACTTGTTGACGCTACTGAGGTAGAAAAATTAGTTTCTCTTCTTCATGATGAAGCTAAAGTTATTTAATCTTTAAACGCTAAAACACTATGTCGATACTTGTATATGTAGAAAATACCGATGGAAAATTCAAAAAATCTGCTTTTGAAGTTGTTTCTTACGCCAAATCCATCGCTGATAACATACAGACTGATGTTGTTGCAATTTCAATCGGAAATGTCGCCGAAGACGAACTTGCTGCTTTGGGCAAATACGGTGCTTCGAAAGTATTAAATGTCAATCAGGAACAACTTGCTTCTTTTGTAAACCAAGCTTATGCTAGTATCATCGCAGAAGCTGTAAAAAGTACGGGTTCGAAATTGCTTGTCCTGTCCAATTCATTTTCCGGAAAAGGTCTTGCTCCTCGCATTGCAGCCAAATTGGAAGCTGGTCTGGCCGATGGCGCGCTCGAATTACCGCACATTACGGACGATAAACTGACGGTCAAAAAAACGGCGTTCTCCAATAAAGCGTTCGCTACGCTCGAACTAACCTCGGATATAAAGGTCATCGCACTAAATCCAAATGCATATGAAATAAAAGAGACCGGTGGTAATGCCACTGTCGAAACCTTTACGCCCAATATTGACCAACTTGATTTTTCCACCGTGGTTAAGGAGATTGTGCGCGCAACAGACAAAGTTTCTCTACCCGAAGCTGAAATTGTGGTCTCTGCAGGCCGCGGTCTCAAAGGCCCCGAAAACTGGGGAATGATTGAAGAACTTGCGGATGTGCTAGGTGCAGCTACCGCATGTTCGAAACCTGTGTCCGACGCCGGCTGGCGCCCCCATTCGGAACACGTAGGACAAACAGGTATTGTAGTAAGCCCTAATCTCTATATTGCAATTGGTATCTCTGGGGCAATTCAACATTTGGCCGGGGTGAGCTCCTCGAAAACCATTGTTGTCATCAATAAAGATCCCGAAGCCCCATTTTTTAAAGTTGCCGATTATGGAATTGTAGGGGATGTATTCGACATCGTTCCAAAATTGACGCAAGCACTGAAGGCTTATAAAGGTATCTAAACGTTTTATCCCATATATTCTCCCCATTTATTGAAAATGAATGGGGAGTTTTTTATTGGTTATAATTGCATATAAAAGCAAATTTATCTAAGTTTGTAAACCGGTTTGAAATTAAAATGAAGAAAATCAGATTAGATATCGTTGGTTTATCCTATAGTCAAACCCAATCAGGGGCTTATGCCCTGGTATTAGGTGAAGTGGAAGGCAACAGAAGATTACCCATCATCATCGGCAGTCACGAGGCTCAAGCTATTGCTATTCGGATAGAAAAAATGATTCCTAGTCGCCCGCTGACACACGACCTATTTCAATCCTTTGGAGAATCATTTGGAATTCGGCTTATTGAAGTTATTATCTACAATCTAATTGAAGGGATATTTTATGCTAAAATGATCTGTTCCGACGGCAACAAAATTGTAGAGATTGACGCACGCACTTCTGATGCTGTTGCACTTGCAATACGCTTTGAAGCGCCCTTGTATGCCTACGAATTTATTATGTCCTCTGCAGGAATTATTATTGAAGGACATGATTTCGCATTTTTGGAAAATATGGACAAATCCAACAAAGTCCAGGATCCAAGTGTTGTTGAGGTCGAAGAAAAAACACCTTCCAAATCCCCACACAATCCTTTCTCCTCATTGACAAATGAGCAATTGGAACAAGCACTTAATCAGGCATTGACCGAAGAAAACTACGAACGGGCGGCGTTGATTAGGGATGAGATTTCCAAAAGGAAATAGTGCCTTTCATTAGAGCAAAACAAAATTTTAAATAACATCATTTATGTCTATTAAATTAAGATTGACCATCATGAGCTTCTTTCAGTTCTTCGTCTGGGGAGCATGGTTGATTACAATAGCGAACTATTGGTTTGGCACAAAGCAATGGGATGGTACGCAATTTGGAGCCATTTTTGCAACAATGGGAATCGCATCTCTATTTATGCCTACACTGATGGGAATCATTGCAGATCGGTGGATAAATGCAGAAAAATTATATTTTATTCTTCACTTATGTTATGCAGGTGTTTTATTCTATTTACCTCAGGTAAATGATCCAAACACCTTTTTTTATGCGATGCTTGCGGCGATGTGTTTTTATATGCCGACTTTGGCGCTATCGAATTCCATCGCTTATACTGCACTAAATGAAAACAACTATGATCTGGTCAAAGCTTTTCCCCCTATCCGGGTATTTGGCACGATCGGTTTCATCGTCGCGATGTGGATCACCAATTTAACGGGTAGCAAAGCAACGGCCTTTCAATTTTATATCGCCGGAACTGCAGCGTTGGCATTGAGTCTCTACGCGTTTACGTTACCAAAATGTCCACCGAAAAAATTACAACAGGAAAATGCTTCTTGGACACAACTATTGGGCTTAGAAGCGTTTAAACTCTTTGGAAATTATAAAATGGCTTTATTTTTTATTTTTTCCATGTTCTTAGGCGCAGCACTCCAGTTGACCAACGCCTACGGTGACGTATTCTTGGATGAATTTAAATTCTACCCCAAATTTGCAGAATCTTTCGTCGTGAAATATTCGACGATCATTATGTCGATCTCGCAGATATCCGAAACGCTCTTTATTCTTGCTATTCCATTTTTCCTTAAAAGATTTGGTATAAAAAAGGTGATGCTGATTTCGATGTTAGCCTGGGTATTACGTTTTGGATTGTTCTCCTTTGGTGACCCTGCTGGCGGGCTTTGGATGATTGTATTATCCTGCATTGTATATGGCATGGCCTTTGATTTTTTTAATATTTCAGGCTCACTGTTTGTCGAAACCTCCACAACCTCCAGTATACGCAGTTCTGCCCAAGGTTTGTTTATGATGATGACAAATGGTTTTGGCGCCGTTGTAGGCAGTTTTGCTTCTGGGTGGATCATTGATCAATACTTTACCAAAAGTTTTCAGCATAGCAAAGATTTAGCCCAATACCTGGACACAACAGTGGATAACACTCACTTTCTGCACTTCTTAAAGGAAAGAAATATCTCGATCTTACCTGACGGTGTTTTAAGTGGCAATCTTATGCTAAAAGACTGGCATGATATCTGGCTTGCATTTGCGCTGTACACCTTTGTTATCGCAATTCTTTTTGCCTTATTCTTTAGACATAAACACGAGCGTTAACCGCTAAGCTTAAACTAACAAAAGCCGCAATTAGCGGCTTTTTTTTGCAAAAAGACAGATCGCATGAATGGATCGTATTTTATTGCTATAGATGTTTTTTTAATAACATAGGCAGTCGTTTATAACAAAGTTTAAGCACATTTTACCACGACGGGGTTAAAAACAGTGAAAGGTAATCTGGGGAGATTACCTTCACTTTAAAAACAAACTAAATTTTCAGACGTGTTTCACAACAGATCTACACATTAACCCTAACTCTTTATGAATCAAAAATTACTCTATACAAATATAGGAGACATATATTAAGTGTATCTTAAGCTATCTTTAAACTTAAAACAACGCTAAAGATTTATCTCACCTCTATCGTTTTGGTTGCCACATGCGCTCTATTGAAAAGATCGATCGCCTGAACTTCAATCTGATATTTGCCTGCTTTAAGTTTTGGCAGATTAGTGCCCCATAAATGACTGGATTTTTCAGGATTGGAAGGTCTACGGGTGTGCTTCAATTCAATTGCTGTATCATATTTAGCCAACGAATTTAAAAATGCTGGATCATTTTCATTTACAAAGTCCATTTCTTTCCATTCCCCCTGATTGATTCTATACCTGACCTTATCGCCCTCCTTTCCAATAAAAAAATTAGCGTATATCGGATATCTTTTGGTGTACTTTTCCGGAATAACCGAAGCGCCGTATAGGTCGATCTGATACGATGCCGGCTTACCGACAACCTTATAATCGAAAGTATATTGATTACCATCAATTTTCAAAATAGCATATCCTTTTGGTGTACCATCCCGCATCGTAGAAACAGGAATCCCTTTCTCATTCAACTCGCCAGAGTACCAATCACCCGATGTAGTGCCTACGTTATATTCGTGATGTGCCTTTTCCTGTTTCCATCCGTCTTTTTGCCCATAAAAATACTGCCGCTGAAAGTGTGTATGTGCCGATAAAGAAAAGGTATGCTTAAATGGAGCGAGAATATCGAAAAGACGTTGTCTATCTTCGTTACGAAAAACATCTGAGTTCTGATGGTATAAAGGAATATGAAACGCCAGCACAATTAATTTGTCTTTGGCAACGTTTTTTAAGTCATTTTCCACAAAGTCTAACTGATCTTTCCGAAAGCCACCTAAATAACCTTTTTCTGTGCGTGGGTTCGGATAAATAATATTGTCTAGGATAATAAAGTGCGCATTCCCATAGTTAAATGCATAGTTGTTGGGACCAAAAGTTTTCTCAAATGATTCATCGGATAGGCTATCTACTTTGGCATCATAGTTCATATCATGGTTTCCCATGACATTATACCATGGCAGCCCCATGCCGGAAATTACCGATTTATATTTTGGTTGTAGGGAAAGATCGTCACCCACCAAGTCGCCTAAGCTGATGCCAAATTTTGCTATTGTCTTATCCGAAATTTCATTGATCACCCCGTTTTTGAAATAAGCCAGTTCTTCCTCCGTGTAAGCCTGTGGATCACCGAAAACAAAGGCTGAAAAGTTTGAATCCTCTTCTTGCTGATACAAAGCAAAATTTACAGCAGCCGGGATCTTCCCTGTAGCAGTTACGGCAGGGTATTTAGAAACCGGACTGCCGTTCAATTTATGGATATAATAGAATTTTGGATGATTATTTTCATCCAAAGGCAAGGCATAACCTGCCGGTTTGACGACGAAAATGATATTGTCATTCCCAATGGGTAATTGATAATTACCATCTTTATCTGTGGTAGTTACTTCACGTCCGTTACTAACGGAAACAGACGCAATACCTTTTTCATTTTTATCTAATTTTCCGTTTTTGTTTACGTCCAAATAAACCTTTCCTTTTGCAAAATCTTGTGCATGCGTAGCATGGACGAATGCCCAGGAAATTGCTAATGCCAAAAATGTTTTCATATGTTATTTTGTTTTGGCGCTAAAGTATTCCATTCAGGTTAAAAGAGTATAAAGAGAATATCAAGAATTCATCAAGAATCGAAGGGTATATCATCCAATCTACTTACTAATTAACACATATTTAATACTAAAGTAATGGGTATATTCGTACTTTATATGTTTTCATCGGAATGAAGTCCCTATTAGCTCCCATAAAGTACCTGTTATATTAGGCTGTGTTAGTAGATTGACCTATGTTCTTGCTTTGCAGTCTTAGATAAATGTTCCGAAAAAAAAGGGTAGATACAAAAAAAGAGAAACCAATTGCTTAGTTTCTCCTTTTACCCTTAGGGTCTATATCTTAACTACCTTGCCTGCGCGGTCGCCAACATGCGGTTGACTTCATCAATCATAGACTTTGCCGCGTCATGCATGCGCGGATTGCCTGCGAAATCCGCATCTAAAGTTACATGTTTGGATTTATCTTTGTAATTGAATTCCAGATAAAAACGTGGAACCTTAGAATTTGTCGAATCCTGCTGCCATTCGGGACCTGTCATATCGGTATCCAAATTCCAAAAACCCAGCTCCATCGCTTTGCGATGTAAATATAATAAATCGTCTTTTGTAAATTTTACAGTATCGGTAATTAAAGAATCTTTTTTGTCTAAATATTTATAGATACGCGTTTTTGAATTGTATTCGTTGACCATGTGGTTCGGCTCGCCGTATTTGAATTCTATGGATTCAAAATCAGCAAAACGAAAAGGGGCATTTTTGATCATATTACTATAATAATAAACACAATACATCAAAAACGGCACAATAATACAAAGGCCCAAAAAAATCTTCTTACTCTTTATTGTCATTGCTATAAATTTTGACAAAAATAAGGATTTATATAGGGTATAAAAGTTTATATCAAGATATGACATAAAACCTACATGAGCGAATGCTATCTAAATACTAGGGGAGCCTGCATCAACAAAGGTCTTGGCATACCAGCTATCAGAAAGATCAGATATAATAACACCCTTACGCGTTGACACATGCACAAACTTATTATTATGAAGATATACACCAACATGATCTATCCCGTTACGCCCAAATGAAAAAAACACAAGATCCCCTTCTTGAAGTTTATCCACCCTTTTTCGCTTTACAACTCCTTCCATGTCACGGGAGGTGCGTGGCAGATTGCCTTTATACACTTCCATGTAGAGCAGATTTACAAAGCCCGAACAATCCACACCGGATTTGCTCTGTCCGCCCATACGATGCGGTATGCCCATCCAGTCATCAATAAAAGAGTAAAGGTTTGGATTTAGCCTTTGGGCACTCACGTTAAGCAAATCGGCATAACTGTCAAGCCGAGATCCCGAAAAGGACCTTCCTCGCGCTGAACTAGCATCTGTCAAAACGCCACCCTTAGCAGGATGAGAATTAGCGATAAGTACTTTTTTCTTTGTTGAACAACTGCTCAAAAATAGAACTACACCCAAAAAGAAGACAAAATAAAACCTAACAATCATGCTGTTCAATCTACGTTGTTGCCTAACAAACTTAAGTAAATTGCTATTTATATGCAATACATTTACCGTTTTGCTAAAACATTTTACGGTAATAACCCCTTTTATCCACCCATCGAAAACCGTTGATTATTGATAACATAATTTTCACCAATGAAGTCTTAGCTAAAGCTATTCCATTGCGATACCATAGTGGAAAGATTCCTTTTCTCGATAAGAACGTCAGATCAGGAAAAGAATTGTTCAGAAATCGTAACTTTGGCGCCTAATTTATTTGAGAATGGAAAAATTAAAAGGTGCATTAGCTGTCTTTTTAGGTGCAAGTAGTTTCGGAATACTATCAACGTTTGTAAAAAAAGCTTACGGTAAGGGACTGACTTTAGGCGAAGTAACGGGAATCCAGGTTTTGTTTGGCATGCTTATACTGTGGCTTATTTATATTACCATCAAACTCTTTTCGGCAAAGTCCTTTCAATCTTCAAAAAAGAAATCTTCCTGGGTCAAGATATTAATCAGCGGTACTTCTACCGGTTTGGTGAGTGTTTTTTATTATAAATGTGTTCAGCTCGTTCCCGCTTCACTAGCTATAGTCTTGCTAATGCAGTATATCTGGATCGGTGTGCTCATTGAGTTTATCTTTTTCAAGACAAAACCGTCAAGAAACAATCTGATCGGCATTGGAATTGTACTTATTGCAACGTTATTAGCGACTGGACTCATCGAAAAAGGATTACAACAACTCAATTTAACGGGTGTGTTATTCGGTCTTTTGGCGGCGACTGCCTATTCGGTGTTCATGATTGTAAATGGGCGTGTAGGCAATGACTACCACCCCATTCAAAAAAGTGCTATTATGGTAACAGGTTCTTGTATCCTGATTTTCACTTTATTTCCACCGAATTATTTATTTAATGGTCAATTTGATGATAATTTTTTCTATTTTGGATTGATACTTTCTTTATTTGGCACGGTCATTCCGCCTTTATTGTTTGCTTATGGTTTACCCAAAACTGGATTCTCATTAGGAGGAATACTGAGTTCGGCCGAACTGCCTGTAGCGACCTGTATGTCATTTTTCATCCTTCATGAAAGTGTATCGACTGTTCAATGGATCGGTGTGCTTTTGATCTTGGGTACCGTTATTTGGTTAAATGCAGCAAAGAGCAGTTCACATTAGAGGTACCAATCACCTTTTAGTCAGATAGCTGCACTCAATTTGACGATATCTATCCGAATACAGCAATCAAAACTTCGTGATAGCGTAGAGAGAAACAAAAACAAATGAAAATCCTTTCTGGCCAATAACAGCAGAAAACTTGCATACAAAAAAGGCAATCTTATTTAGAGAAGATTGCCTTTTTTTGTATGTTATAAATCTTTATTGAACTAATGTACCAATGTCTCTGGAATTTCTTCCACCTCGACTTCACAGGAATCCGTTACTTCCATAAATTTAACCGGCACAACCTCATTTACCAATAATGGATCGTATAAAGTCCGCACTTTAACATAATTTTTAGAGAAACCATGCATGTAACCGTCTTTCTCATCAGCCTCAAACAATACGGCTCCAATTTCTCCTAATTGCGATTCATAGAAAGCACGACGCTTCTTCTCGGAAAGGATATGCAACATTTTGCTCCGATCACTACGTTGAGCTCCTGGTACAGCGCCCTCCATTTGTGCGGCAATCGTATTCTCTCTTTCAGAATATGTAAACACATGCAAATACGAAATCTCCATATCGTTCAAGAAATTATACGTATCGATAAAATCCTCACGTGTCTCTCCCGGAAATCCAACAATGACGTCAACGCCTATACAGCAATTGGGCATCAGAGATTTGATAAACGCGATGCGCTCTGTATAGAGCTCCCTTTTGTATCTTCTGCGCATCAAACTCAGAATTTTATTGCTTCCAGACTGTAAAGGCATATGAAAATGTGGAACGAAACGTTTTGATTGCGCTACAAACTCAATAATATCATTGGAAAGCAGATTGGGTTCTATTGAGGAGATACGAATTCTATCAATACCTTCGACATCATCCAATGCTTTTACCAGATCAAGGAAGCGGTCTTCTCGCTTACCATCGCGGATACCAAAATCGCCAATGTTTACCCCTGTTAACACAATTTCTTTAACCCCGGAAGCTGCAATTTCTTCCGCCTGTCGTACAATTTCTTCAATCTTACCGGAGCGGCTTCCGCCGCGCGCTAGGGGGATCGTACAAAATGTACATGAGTAATCACATCCGTCCTGTACTTTTAGGAAAGTACGCGTACGATCACCAATCGAATAAGCAGATACAAATTGATTGGTCTCATCAATCGGACCATTATAAACGATTGTCTTTTCCTGTTTGGTCAAATCATTGATATGCTCAATAATATTAAACTTTTCAGCAGCACCCAAAACCATATCTACACCAGGGATCTCGGCGATCTCTTTTGGTTTTAGCTGCGCATAACAACCAACAATCGTAATATAAGCATTGGGAGAGTGCTTTAAAGCTTCCTTAACCACTTTTCTACACTTCTTGTCAGCATTATCCGTTACCGAACATGTATTGATTACATAAACGTCAGCACGACTATTGAACGCTGTGGTATCATAGCCCGCTTCTTTAAATAAACGACCAATGGATGATGTCTCCGAATAATTCAGTTTACACCCAAGTGTATAAAAAGCTACTTTTTTATTCTCCATAATATTTTGCAAAATTACATTTTTTTTCACTAACCCCTCTTATCATTTTGAGTTTTGACTTTCTCGTTATAAGGATTTTCATTAGTTTTGACTATCTTGAAAGGCTTAATGCATCAACAGCTTATCAGAGGCTGACGAAATCAAATTCGAACACCATGCATTCAAATATCTCCCGATTGAGAATCAGACATATAAAATAGGGCTAATCGTTCCCACACAGTTCGATAATAGCATTGATATTTAATATTTAACAATTACTTTTTTACAGATGAAACAATATTTAGATTTACTCAGACATGTATATACGAATGGTGTTGTAAAGACAGATCGTACTGGCACAGGTACCAAAAGTGTCTTTGGATATCAGATGCGTTTCAACCTTCAAGAAGGTTTTCCTCTAGTAACGACAAAAAAATTACACCTTCGATCCATTATCCATGAGTTAATCTGGTTCTTAAAAGGCGAGACCAATATTCAGTATCTCAAAGAAAATGGCGTAAGCATTTGGGACGAATGGGCTGACGAACAAGGAAATTTGGGCCCGGTATACGGATCGCAATGGCGTTCTTGGCCAACACCTGATGGCCGTCATATTGATCAAATCGCACAAGTAATTAATCAGCTTAAAAATTCGCCGGATTCCCGTCGTATTATTGTATCGGCATGGAATGTCGCTGAAATCGAACATATGGCATTGCCACCTTGCCATGCCTTTTTTCAATTTTATGTCGCTCCAGCGCAACCTGAAAAAGGAATTTTAAAGCCACAATTGTCTTGTCAACTCTATCAGCGTAGTGCGGATATATTTTTGGGCGTACCTTTTAACATTGCATCTTACGCACTTCTCACCATGATGGTTGCCCAAGTGTGTGATATGGAAGCGGCGGAATTTATTCATACCCTAGGGGATGCGCATATTTATAGTAACCACTTTGAACAAACGGAACTTCAGTTGAGCAGAGAGCCCAAAGCGCTACCCCAGATGAGAATTAACCCCGAAGTAAAAGATATTTTTGATTTCAAGTTTGAAGATTTTGAATTATTGAACTACGAATCACATCCGCATATCAAAGCTCCGGTTGCTGTTTAATAATGACGGCAGCTAATTTTGCAACAATATTCTTTTAGAGGACGAATAATCACATTATATCAAAAATGAGCAACCCAACGATCACATTAATTGTCGCTGCATCGGACAACAATGCCATCGGAATCGACAACAAGATGCCTTGGCATTTGCCAAACGACTTTAAATATTTCAAGAAAAATACCATTGACCATTCTGTACTGATGGGAAGAAAGACATTTGAGTCCATAGGTAAGGCATTACCGGAAAGAAGGAATATTGTCATCACACGCAACGCAGATTTTCAAGGCGAAGATATTGATGTCGCTAACAGTATTCAGGAAGCACTTTTATATTGTCGCGACGAGCGCGAGGCATTTATTATTGGGGGTGCAAACATCTATCAGCAGGCCCTTCCACTCGCCAACAAAGTACTTTTGACACGGGTGCATACCACCATCAAAGGAGATGCTTTCTTTCCTGCATTACCATCCGAAGAATGGGAATTGGTTTCCTCAGATTCGCATCAAGCAGATGAAAAACATGCATTTGCTTATACCTTTGAAGTTTATACAAGAAAATAGATACGTACTAACTAAATCAGGACGAACAGCTATAAAGAAGCTCGCTCATCCCCTTTTCTGTTTAACCAGCGTAATGCTTACTGCGTAAGGGACATCAAGATGCTGCGATCATGTAGTATACCGCTTTGTCCTTTCAATAGCAACCCATAAGTCGTCATGATGAAAAAGCAAAAGCCGGCTTTCAGAAAATTGAAAGCCGGCTTTTGCTATCGTTAGTTACCACGTCGCATATTGTTAAATTCAGCAATCGTACGAACCTTCACTTCATATCCACTATAAGAGGACAATATTATTTCGATTGCAAAGCTGTTTCGATCAACTCGCCGTAGAAATCGCCTTCTTTCATTCCAAAAGCGCGTACTTGTTGCGGTATAAAACTTTGCGCAGTCTGCCCCGGAATAGTATTGATTTCGATAAAATAGAATTTATCGGTCTCGTTTTCCAAAAAGAAATCAACACGCACCATACCTTTGCAATTCAATCTGACATAGACCTCTTTCAAGATACGTGCAGCCCGTTCCTGCTGTTCGATAGTCAGCTCTGCCGGTGTAATCTCTTCGGTCAGTCCAGGTATATATTTCGCTTCATAATCAAAAAATTCGCGCGTAGTCCGTACCTCCGTAGCAGGTAAAACAACCAGCTCGCCTTTTGAATTGCGAAAAATTCCTTCCGAAAACTCGCGTCCGGTTACAAATTCTTCGACAATGACCTGTTTACCTGTATTCTCTGCATCAAAAGCTGTATCGATCGCTGCTTTCAGCTGTGCAGATTCTTTCACCTTGGTCATACCGATACTGCTCCCGCCTGCATTAGGTTTCACAAAATAAGGCAGCGAGAGATTGCTTTCAACCAGTTGGACCGCTTCAGGTCGCTGCGATTCAAATAATAGGACCGATTTTGCCAAATGCAGCTCTGGAATATCCGATAAAATCGCCTTTGTATACCCTTTATTCATCGTCAGGGCAGAAGTTAGCGCGTCACATGATGTATAAGGAATATCTAATAAATCAAAATAACTTTGGAGTCTCCCATCTTCTCCAGGCGCACCGTGTACCATAATAAATGCCAAGTCAAAAACCAAAACATCCCCATGCAATGGAAGCGTGAAATCTGCTTTGGAAATGGGATGACGCTGACCATCTACATCTTCATAGTACCATGCTTCTTTGGTCACCGTAATCAGATACACATCGTATTTGTTGTGATCAAGTTGCGAATTGACGAAGGCTGAACTTTTAAAAGAAACTTCAGCTTCTCCTGTATAACCTCCAGTTATTAATGCTATTTTTGCTTTCATAAATTTTAGCGATTCGAATAGCAAATATAATTTGCTATACACGGAAAAACGAATAATTTTGTGACGAATAATTTTATTTAATCTTTCTGCAAACTTGGCTTTAATATTGCGGTTCTATGCAGAATTAATTTTTATTAACAAAGAAATGTCCAAAGTAGTACAATATCTTCAGACCCCCACGTTTAGGAAAAATCTTATTGCCGCTTTCATTGCGATAGTATGCCTATTCCTTTTCGTTTATATTGGTCTGAAAGTATATACCAAACATGATGAATCTATTGCTGTTCCTAAAGTCAAAGGACTTCATATCAGTGCGGCTATTCAGGCCCTGGAAAATGCTGGGCTCGAATATCAAATTGATTCCGTCTATCAGATGGACGCTAAGCCTGGTATGGTCATCGAACAAGATCCTGAACAAGGATTCCATGTAAAATCCGGTCGGACTATTTATTTGACCATTATCACACAGGTGGCACCTGAAGTTGCTTTTCCGAATATAAAAGATAAAACATTGATCGAAGCCACCGCCATCTTGAAAAACCATAACCTTAGAATAGGAGACACATCGTATGTAGCGGACATCGCAAGAGATATCGTTTTGGATGCTCAATTTGCAGGACAATCCATCCGTAACGGACGTATGATACCTAAAGGTTCGCGTATAGATCTCGTTTTAGGAAATGGACTGGGAGCAAATGAAGTAGAGATACCTAACTTAATTGGACTTCCTTTAAACGAGGCGAAGTTTGCCCTATCTGGAGCTGGACTAGGTCTGGGCACTGTGACGTATGATCCAAATGTAACGGATACCGCTACCGCAGTCATCAGTGTGCAATCGCCAGGAATCGAAAAAGGCCTAACCAGCTTAGGCGCTAAAATTGACGTAACACTTTCAGTTACAGCACCAGCACCTATTACAGATGCTCCAACAGGTGGTACGACAACACCTAAACCACAAGCAAACCAAACACAAGCTAATCCGTCGATCGCTAAGCCTAGTGCCCAATCGAAGCCTGCTGCTCCATCGAAAAGTACGCCCGCAAATACACCAGCAACTAAGCCGGCAAATAACTCCGCGGGGCAGAAAAAAGATAAGGAAAATAAAGGAAATAGCCTGGGCTTCTAAAGCGATCAGCGTAAAATGAAACTGCATTGAATCATCGTTAAAAGATGCTAAAGCTTTAAAGTTTCAAAACTATAAAACATATGAAAAAACTGCGCTTTCATACGCGAGATTTTTCAAACATTGACCGCTAAAGGCTGCATGAATGCCATGAATAGCGAACAACAAATGATTAAAAAATTTTAGAATGGAAAATAAAAAAGGAATACCAAGTTGGTTAAAAATCATTGCTCTGATCGTTCTTGTTGTTGGAGCTTATTTTGCTTGGAAATTTTATAGCACGTTTTATGCTTCGAATGTATCGGGAGATAAAAAGTACCTGTTTATACACGAGGGTGAAAAGTATGAAGATGTGCTGAAATCAATCAGTGATTCAAATCTATTGGACGATATCGCTTCATTTCAGCGTGCAGCACAATATAAAAAATATGAACAGAGTGTAAAACCAGGACGTTACCTGCTGACACCTGGAATGAACAATAGACGTTTAATTGGCAATTTAATGGGTGGCTACCAAGAACCCGTAAAATTCCGATTCGCCAATGTCCGATTAAAAGAAAATATGGCGGCGCTTCTTGGAAAAAGTTTCGAAGCTGATTCTGCACAATTTATCGCTGTGCTGAATGATGAAGCTACGGCGCAGAAGTATGGATTTACAAAGGAAAATCTGATCACGATGTTTATTCCTAACACGTACGAAATTTACTGGAACACCAGTCCCGAAAAGGTAATCGCTCGTTTTGATGATGAATGGAAAAAATTCTGGAATACGGATCGCACGGCGAAAGCAAAAGCGCTTAATTTGACACCACAGCAAGTCAGTACGTTAGCTTCCATTGTCAAAGGGGAAGCGCTACATCAAGATGAAATGCCCATGATTGCTGGACTTTATTTAAACCGCCTCAAAAAGGGGATGTTGTTACAGGCAGACCCAACAGTGATCTTTGCTAATAATGATTTTACAATCAGAAGGGTATTGAATAAGCACCTCAGAACAGACAATCCCTACAATACGTATATTTATAGAGGATTGCCTCCAGGCCCGATTTCTATTCCAAGCATCGCTGCTATTGATGCAGTGTTGAACTTCAAGCAGCACGATTACATCTATATGTGTGCGAAAGATGATTTCTCAGGTTACCATAATTTCGCAAAAACAGAAGCAGAGCATTTGATCAACGCACGCAAATTTCAACAGGCTTTGGACGCCAGAAATATTAAAAAATAATGTTTGTATTTGACCATCAGATTCGCGTTCGCTATGCAGAAACAGACCAAATGGGCTATGTCTATTATGGGAATTACGCTGCATTTTATGAAATAGCGCGAACTGAAATGCTGCGGAGCACAGGGATCTCGTACCGAGAACTGGAAGAAATGGGGGTCATGCTCCCTGTCACAGAGATGAAGACCAAATATCTAAAACCAGGCAAATATGATGACCTGATTACAATCCGTGTGACCATCCGAAAGAAACCTGCTGTTCGTATTGTTTTCGAATATGAGCTTTTCAATGAGAATGGAGAGCTACTCAACCAAGGAGAAACGACATTGGTCTTTGTCAATATGGAGAAAAATAGACCTTGTATGCCTCCGCAGGTTTTCTTGGATAAGATGAGTAAATATTTTAATTGAAATGGGGAACATCCACCAATGGCTATTAAATTTTGAACCTTATTTTAGATTGATCGAATGGAGTAAACGGGTCGTACTACCTGGCTTTGGCTCGCTCCCTCTTTACACCGTCGCTGTATTTTTCTTTCAGGAAATTTCCAGAGACTCCATTATTAGCAAAGCTTCCTCCCTTTCCTACAGCTTTCTATTAGCTATTTTTCCGGGCATCATATTTTTATTTACATTAATCCCATACATTCCAATAAATAATTTTCAAGAGCAATTGTTGGATTTTCTGGCGGTAGTTATTCCTAAAAATGCTTTTCTCGTTGTTGAAACAACTTTGGAAGATATTATCAAAAACCAAAATGGCGGATTGCTGTCCTTCGGTTTTGTATTTGCAGCATATTTTGCAACCAACGGCATGGCCTCCCTGATGAATGCATTCAATAAAGCATCATTAATGACGGAAAAAAGGCCTTGGATCAAAAAACGATTGCTTGCCTTAGCTTTGGCTTTCTTAATTATCTTTGCCTTGACTGTTGGAATGACGATTTTTACGATTGCTGGCATTACGATAGACTATCTTAAAGAAACGACGGGTATCAAATCAAGCTTCTGGGCGATATTGCTTAAGATAGCCCGATGGTTGATTATATTCGCGATCTATTTTTTTACGGTGAGCTGTATCTACAAATTTGGCCCTTCAACCTCCAATAAATGGAAACTCTTTAGTGCAGGAGCATCGATGGCCACTATACTAGCGATATTGACTTTTTCAATATTTACTTTTTATATCAATCACTTCGGCGCATACAACAAATTGTATGGTTCCATCGGAACGTTAATTGTCATTATGCTCTGGATTTATTTAAATACGCTTATTTTATTATTGGGTTATGAACTCAATGCTGCCATTGCACTGTCCAAACAAACCATTGTTATTGCCAAACCACGTATTTTTAATTCGTTTAAGAGAGAAGATTAAGTCATTTTAAGCACGTTAATTTATGCTTTCCAAGAAAAGAATTTCAGCAAATAAAGTCGAGAAATAACAAAGTCAACCTTCAATTAACACCCTGGACAGCTTGACCTATAAAAACATCCCTATAACTGAAAGTCTTTCAATAAAATAAGAAAAATAAAATTTTGCATTTAAAGTTTTTTTGTACCTTTGCAACTCCTACAAAGTAGGAAAAAGGAGAAAATTAATTAATGGCAAAAAAACAAGAAGCAGAAAAAGAATTAGCAGCGAAAAACGCAGAGCTACAAGGTGCTGACACTAAAGTAGTGAAAGACACTGAACAAATTGAATCAGAAGCTGATTCAAACTTAATCGACGAAATCAAATCAAACACGTGGATCACACCAGAAGGTGAATTTGACTGGGATGCAAATGATAAAGGTTTCGGAAATTATAGCGAAGCTGAACGCGCTAAACTTGAAGCACAATACGCGGATACTTTCAATCAAGTTAACCAAGGTGAAATTATCGAAGGTACTGTAGTTTCTATCAACAATAAAGACGTCGTCTTAAATGTTGGTTTCAAATCTGACGGTTTAGTTTCTTTATCAGAATTCCGTGACTTACCAGAATTAAAAGTTGGTGATAAAGTTGACGTATTCGTTGAATCTCAAGAAGATGCTAACGGTCAATTAGTACTTTCTCGCAAACGTGCTAAAACTCAAAAATCTTGGGAAGCTATCAATGAAGCATTAGAAAATGATGCAATCATTACTGGTTTCGTTAAGAGCCGTACTAAAGGTGGTCTTATCGTTGACATCAAAGGTGTTGAAGCATTCTTACCTGGATCTCAAATCGATATCAAACCTATCCGTGACTACGATGTATACGTAGGTAAAACAATGGAATTCAAAGTTGTAAAAATCAACCACGAATTCAAAAACGTTGTTGTATCGCACAAAGTGTTAATTGAAAACGACTTAGAAAACCAAAAATCTGAGATCGTAGCTAAATTAGAAAAAGGTCAAGTATTAGAAGGAACTGTTAAAAATATCACTGACTTCGGTGTGTTCATCGACTTAGGTGGT
Source organism: Sphingobacterium sp. 2149 (assembly GCF_031455655.1). Lineage (NCBI taxonomy): Bacteria > Pseudomonadati > Bacteroidota > Sphingobacteriia > Sphingobacteriales > Sphingobacteriaceae > Sphingobacterium > Sphingobacterium sp. 2149. The sequence goes on from NZ_JAVDTD010000005.1 coordinate 228,131, forward strand.
GTTGACGGTTTGTTGCATATCACAGATATCTCTTGGGGTCGTATCGAGCATCCAAAAGAAGTTTTATCACTAGATCAAACAATCAACGTTGTTGTATTGGATTTTGATGATGAGAAAAAACGTATCGCTTTAGGCTTGAAACAATTATCTGAGCATCCTTGGGAATCTTTAAATACTGCATTAGAAGTTGGATCTAAAGTTAAAGGTAAAATCGTAACAGTTGCTGATTACGGAGCTTTCTTAGAAATTATCCCTGGTGTTGAAGGTTTGATTCACGTTTCTGAAATGTCTTGGTCACAAAACTTACGTTCTCCACAGGAGTTCTTGAAAGTTGGTGATGAGATCGAAGCACAAATCTTGACGCTTGACCGCGATGAGCGTAAAATGAGCTTAGGTATCAAACAACTGACTCCTGATCCTTGGAAAAATATTACTGACCGTTACCCTGTAGGTTCTAAACAAACAGCTGTCGTTAAAAACATGACTAACTTCGGTGTATTTGTTGAATTGGAAGAAGGTATCGACGGTTTGATCCACATCTCTGATTTGTCTTGGTCTAAAAAAATCAACCACCCTAACGAATTCACTAAAGTTGGTGAAACACTAGACGTAGTTGTTTTAGAATTAGATGAAGAAAACCGTAAATTGTCTTTAGGTCACAAACAATTGGAAGAAAATCCTTGGGATACTTTCGAAACGATCTTTACTGAAGGTTCTATCCACGAAGGTACTGTGATCAAAGTTGGTGATAAAGGTGATATCGTAGCTTTACAATATGGTGTTGAAGGTTTCTGTCCTTCTAAACACTCTGTGAAAGAAGACGGTTCTTCATTGAAAGTTGATGAAGTTACTTCATTCAAAATTATCGAGTTCAACAAAGAGAACAAGCGTTTAGTAATCTCTCACTCTCGTATCTGGGAAGAAGAGAAAGAAGAAGCTCGCAAAGAAGAGTCTAGCAACCGTAAAAAAGACGCTAAAGCTGAGTCTTCAGCTGTTAAAAAAGTAAAAGATTCTGTTGAAAAATCTACTTTAGGCGATTTAGACGTGTTAGCTCAATTGAAAGAGCAAATGGAAAATGATAAGAACGCTAAGTAATTAGCAATCTACATCCATAAAAAGCGGCTGTTCCAAAAAGAACAGCCGCTTTGTTTTTATACGGATGCTTTGTACTTTTGTATTCAATAAACAGTATTTTATGTCATTCCAATCATCCTTAATTAGCCCTATACAACTTCAGGAATCATTAGGACAAAATGCAAACATCATCCTTCTGGATTGTACAATCGATAAAGTAGGTCAATCGATTAAAGAGGCGAAACTTGAGATACTTCCCCATTCGCAATTTTTTGACATCGAGGGAAAATTATCGGATCCTAATTCGAAATTACCACATACCCTCGTTTCGCCCGAAGTATTCGAGCGCGAAATGCAAAGGTTGGGGATTAATCAGGATAGTATACTTGTGTTGTATGATAGATGGGGTATTTATTCGAGCCCAAGAGCTTGGTGGATGCTTAAGGTTATGGGTTTTAAACAGGTCTTTATTTTAAATGGCGGTGTTCCCGCTTGGAAAAACAACAAGTTTCCCCTCGTAGAAGAGTATAAAACCACTGTAAAACCCGGTAATTTTAAGGCCCAATTTCAAGAAAACCTGTATGCCGATAAAGAGTATATATTGACTCATTATCGCGATACTAAAGTCAATATTTTCGACGCCAGAAGTAAGGGGCGATTTAGTGGTTTGGTAGCTGAACCTCGTAAAGGCCTACATGGTGGACATATCCCCCATTCCAGAAATCTACCTTTTGAAGAATTACTTGATGGTATCGTTTATAAACCAATTGATGAATTGAAACGACAATTTGATCACTTTAATAAGACCGGAAATGAGTATATCTTCTCCTGTGGATCAGGTATCACAGCCTCTATATTAGCATTTGCTTGCCATCTTGTAGGCCACGGACAAATTCGGGTATACGACGGATCTTGGTCTGAATGGGGGCGCGAAGAACTCAATCTTCCAATCGAAAAATAAGTTAAAATAAAGTATTCCAAGAATAGAGATTATCCTCTAGGCGGATTTTTTCGGCATCCAGCAGATCACGAATGATCTCTATTCTTTTCTTCTCCGTACCTATTGTTAAACTACCTACCAAATCATGGATATTTTTCGCTCCAGCGAGTAAACTGCTTTTTATTTCGGCCTTTATATTTGTCCGTTGCTTTTCTCGGTGATTACGGATCAGGCACAAATCACATACTTCACAGAACCCCGCATTTTTCTCACCAAAATATAATAACAGCGACTGACTGCGGCAATTGCTTTGTTCAATATAATTAATCATGCCATTGACTTCCTCTTCCTTCACCTGATAGCGATCCCGAATAAAAACATGGTCAATATGCAAATGTTTGTAATCGACCCGATTCTGTAAGAATGTCAATTGCGGTGAATCTGTAGAAGGCAAATAAGTCGCTATTTCGAACGTTTCTAACGACTTCAATAGCTCCACGACACGACCGTAAGGTATACCTAACTTACCTGCGAATTCGTATTCATTGATTAATATGAAATTCTCAAATACGCCGCCATAGCTACGTAAAATAGCCTTGACGAGCTTATCATATTTTGCGTACTGAACCTGAAATTTATATAACTCAGCACTGTCAATCTCAAATTTAAAACGTGAAGGGATTGTAACAGCCTCCGACAAGACCAGCCAGGTATCCCGCTCTAGAAATTTTAGTGCACTCATCACTGGCACTAAGGGTAGCTGATATTTTTTAGCAAATGTAACGACATCAAAATCCACTGTCACCCCTTCTCCAGAACCATAAGGGATCTGAAAATGATTACAAAGGTAGTGATAGGTTTGTTGAATAAAGGAAATATCTGGAAAACTAGCCTGCAGATTATCCAGTAGTTTCTGCTCATCTGTTTTTTGATAAAGAATAACAGGATAAGCTTTTTTTCCATCCCTCCCTGCCCTACCGGCTTCTTGATAATAGGCCTCCAGTGAATCGGGCAGATCCAGATGAATCACAAAGCGCACATCAGGCTTATCGATCCCCATTCCAAAGGCATTTGTAGCAACAATAACACGAACAACATTTGTCATCCACCCATGCTGCTTCTGATCCCGCTCTTGCCCAGAAAGCCCTGCATGGTAATAATCCGCAGAAATCCCATTATTGACCAAAATACGGGCTACTTCTTGTGTTTCGCGCCGGTTTCTTACATAAACAATACCACATCCGCCCAATTTATGGATGATGCGTACCATACGCCCCATCTTATCCTCCTCTTCAATAGCCATATAAGCCAGATTATCCCGAAGAAAGCTTTTGACAAATACATTTTCCTTCAAAAAACCAAGTTTCTGCTGAATATCGGTTATCACACGGGCCGTTGCGGTGGCCGTAAGAGCCAAAAATGGAACTTTAGGATGTAGTTCGCGTAATTTAGCTAATTCTAAATAAGGCGGTCTAAAATCATAACCCCATTGAGAAATGCAATGTGCTTCATCTATGGCAAATAGATTGACATTCATAAATCGTATACGTTCTCTTACGATATCATTGTACAACCTTTCGGGAGAGAGATAGAGAAATTTTATTTTCCCATACACGCAATTATCCAGTGTGATATCCACCTCTCTCTTCTTCATACCAGCATAAATTGCGACCGCTTGAATTCCATTTCTTTTCAAATGTTCAACTTGGTCTTTCATCAACGCAATGAGCGGTGTAACCACGATACAAATTCCTTCTAGCATCAATGCAGGTACTTGAAAACAAATCGATTTCCCCCCACCTGTCGGCAATAAAGCCAAGGTATCTTTACCAGAAATGACAGATTGAATAATTTCTTCCTGCAGGGGTCTAAATGAGTCAAATCCCCAGTATTGCCTTAAGATTGATATACTATCTTGCGTCATAAGTTCTCCTTATTCCAAACATACGCAAAATTATCTTTCATGAGATAATTTTGTATCCCCAAACTATCCAACATGTGTTGCATAAGCAGACACTTCTCCATTGAGTTGGATCCATCCAGTACAACAAATTTTGGTTTGATTTGCTTTAATACATCTGGTAAACCATATAAAAAGTTTTTTCTGATAATGACCAGATCAGCAGGTGACATCGTTCCTTTCGGATGAGACAAAATAGCGACTCTACCTAAAGGAAGCGTCACAAAATAATTCTTTCGATCCCGTCCATTTAATGGCACAAACTGAACTTCACCTGCCGATAACAATGCAATTTCCCTTCCACAAGCATATTGTAACCCTTTGGCCTGCAAGGAATCAAAAGTGCTATAAACAATTCCGCGACCAGCTTTGAAATACCCCATCGTCAATTCATGCTTCGTATTGTAAATACGAAACCGTTCTGAATCATTACTTGCTAACCATTTTTTCCCATTGATTAGCAACATTCCAATTCCACAATATAGCCCGAGCCATACGTACCTCTTATCTTTCCACTGAAAAGTATATAAAAAAGAGAAAACTGAAAAATAGGCCAAAAATAAAATACTGATTTCCATAGGGGCTATTTTTATAGTCGAAAAAGGTAAATGATCAATAAATTTCAGACAGCATAGTATAAAATCAATGAGATGTTCTAGAAGAAAACCCAAAATCTCATTAAGCCAGTCGACAGGGTTAATGGTCATAACAAAACCAGCATACATCACTAGGGTGGAAGGAATATCGACAAGTAAGTTGGCAATCAGAAAATAAGTAGGAAACTGTCCAAAATAATAAAGACTCAGCGGTGTTGTCAGAATCTGTGCGGCAATAGAAACCGTTAATATATCTCTTAAAAATCGGAGTATAGAACTTTTGACCGGCAGAAGTGCATTCACCAGCGGGGCACATATTATCATACCCAAAACGGCTAAAAAAGACAATTGGAAACCAACGTCATTAATAGCCCGGGGCGCAAACAATAGAATCAATACAGCAGCAATAATAAGCGAATTCAAGCTTGAAAAACTTCGTTTAAAATATTGTGCACATAGGACAAAACTAATCATGATAGCTGCGCGTGTAATCGGCGCATCAAGCCCAGCTATAAATGCATATATCCAGATCGTGCCCCATAATAAAATTAATGGTAGCCACTTCAGGTAAAGTGGCCATGCAATTTGTCTGATAATAAGAGATAAAAAACCAAATAGAACGGCAACATGCATCCCCGATACACTTAAGATATGCACAGTTCCTGTATTGGTGAAAGCCTCCATATTATCATTACTGATCTCGCTTCGAAAACCGTATAACAACGCCGATGCAATCGCAAAATTTTCATCCCCTTTAAGATGGCTGCGGAGCTTAACTAAAAAATATCTCCTCGCTTGCAAAGCGAGTCCAAACACTGAAAAGCCTCTTGTTTCTTGCCGACTGATCAACCTATAGTAGCCAGATTTCACAAAAACTTCATGATGTATTAAGTACTTGCTCAAATACTCCCTATAGTCAAACTCCATCGGATTACGCGGCGGAGCTATTCTTTTCACATCCCCTTTTAACCATAAGAAGTCACCAAACTGAAGGAAATTTTTCGTACTCAATTTTAGGGTTATCATCAATCGGCCGGAACTTGGTACAAACTTACCTTGCCTATGAACACCGATCACTTCTGCAGAAAAACGGATAATATGTTGCTTTATCTTAGGTTCCTCCATTATTTTCACTACATAACTATCCGCTTCTAGATGAGAGAAGTGATTAATGACAACTTGTGGTTCATTGCGCCAAAATTGATAAATTCCAAATAATATAATAGATAAGTAATAGCCGCAGGTATAACCGTATTTACGAATTTTACCCCTGAAAAAATAGCAACACATGGTTAGCAGCGTCATTACTATCAATGCTTGCAGTACATGTTGAAATATCGGGCGAGAAATTGGCAGTGTAGGAGCCAAAAGAAGCGTCAAAATATATAGGGTGGCAATCTTAAGAATAGGAATGCGCTCTAGTCTTTGGAGAAAACTTAACTCTTTCATAATTGCCACCTCAATTGTAACCTAACGTCAGATTTCCTATTACCATCGATCTGATCCAATCCTGTTCCGATAACCTCTCTCCCCGGATAATAGTATAATGCATATTTGGCCCATACCTGAAGATGGCGGCTTAAGCGATAGTTTATATTAAGATAAGTTCTCCATCCCTTTGTATTGTACATGCCGAAACCGGCTGCGTACAGTACATCTTGCTCATAAGCATAGATTCTATTATCATAGCTCGCTGCGTCAAAATATGCGACCCGCATATTAGACTGGAACTTTCCGGCTGCCGACTTCCAGAATACATCCTGAAAAAGCATATATCCGACACTGCTTTCCTGATACTCTTTTTGGAACATATTAGCTTCTACGCGGGAACGAACAGTCCATCGTGAGTTAAGACGATAATGAAATTCTACCCTTAATTGCTGCTTAACTGTATTCACAAGCCCATGCTCGGTCTGTCCCTCTCCGGTGTAGTTAACTTGTTTTAATCGGTTGCGATAACGCAAGGAAAGTTGCCCCTTTTTATACCACATGTAACTTAGCTGACTGAAGAAATCAGCTCCTGTAGATAGTGTATCAGCCTGATACTTTGCTCCCGGAAAACGGAAGACATCAGCATAATTAGACCAGAGTAATTTTCTTCCAAGCTGGTACGTTAATCCCAAATATCCTCCCTGCTCATTCGACGTATCCCCCGATTCACCAAACCCCTGTCCATAAAAAGTATGAAAATTCTTCTTGTAGTCGCGAAGTAAAAGGACCGAAGATAATCGTGGATGTAAACTTATTATGGACCCTGCTAATAAAGCCGAACCACCATCCATGCTGTTGGCATATTCACCGAACAAATAGATATTCCGAATGGTATAGTTTGTATACAAACTTATGTTTCGCAGAAAGTCACCTTCAAAATCAGCTTGTTGTCGTATTCCCTTTCCTTTGATTTTAAAGACATCCAACTGGGTCTGGTTAAAATGAATACCTGCTTTGAGCCGTTTATAGCGCCACAATAAATTCAATCCATACGCCATTTGAGACGCGGCACCACGATATTTCTGTTCGGTTGGAGTACGGTGTAAACCAGTACTTGCAATCGTTGAAATCGTTGCCGGAAAAGTTGTACGGTCAACATTTCCGTCAATCGATCGATAAGAAAAATAGGGTGTAATTTCGATATGTTTAATCTGTAAAGTTCCCGCAATACCACGCATAAAATTAATCTCATTTAACGAAGTGTAGGATTTTACACCAATCCCTTGTCTTGCGGCATTCTGTACCAATCCTCCTTTTCCAAAACTCAAACCATTCCACATACTGAGCCCCTGGCCAAATTGCAAAGCATAGTCGCCGATCACGATATTCCTGAACCGACTAAAGTTCTTTATGGACAAACTCATACTATAGAAATCAAATCCCATTTTTTGCCGATCTTTAAAAAAGGGTTCCCCGGCATCTTTTTCCATATTAATGGCGAGTTGGATTCTATCGTTCAATTGGGCTCTGTACCTTAGCGCATAGCGATTAGCATCGCCGAGATACCTGGATCTCGTTGTATCAGTGATACGATAGCCCTTCGCTTTCTCGAGTGTCCGAGCATACCGAAACATAATTTCTTGCTTAAATTTTCTTAATTTGAGGACGTTTAATGGTGATTCAGAGCCTACTTTTACAAAAGGTAACAATAGATAGACTATTCTTTCATTAAATCCTTCGATGGCCTGTAATTCCAATACATGGATAAAATTTCCCGAAATAGCCCTATGCGCCAATAGATGCTCAATTAATAAAGGATTTAGAAATTGTAATTCAGCGAGTTCGCTACCATCAGTTTTGTTGAGGTCGATGGGGTGTTTGAGATAATGATACCACTTTTCATTCAGTTCGCTCAAATCAGCATCCTCGGGAAGATTTTCGGATAAGCTTTCAAATAAATCTTGGAGATCGATTTTTTCATTTGTCTGCGCCATACAGGTTCCAATAAAACAACCTATAAAGAGCAAAATTTTGCTACAATATGTCATAATAGGTTTTAATTAATATTGGCTAGATGTTAGGCGATGAACCTTTTATCCCGGCAGAAAAAAGACTCATTAGCATGAAAATAGGAAATATAAATGAATAAAAAAAGCCCGATGAGAAATTTCATCAGGCTTTTTCTATTCATTTATGTACAATTCCTTTAAGCTAAACTCACATTAAATATCAATTTTAGCATAACGTGCATTTTTTTCAATAAATTCACGACGCGGAGCAACTTCGTCTCCCATTAACATGGAGAAAATACGGTCACATTCCGCTGCATTCTCAATAGTTACTTGTCTCAAGGTACGCGTTTCAGGATTCATGGTCGTATCCCACAGCTGTTCAGCATTCATCTCACCAAGACCTTTGTAACGCTGTACGTGCACACTATCCTCTTTACCAGTTCCCTTCAAACGCTGAATAGCATTGATACGTTGATCTTCATTCCAAGCATATTCGTGTTCCTTTCCTTTTTTGACAAGATATAGCGGCGGCGTTGCAATATACACATATCCTCTTTCAATCAATTCTTTCATATATCTGAAATAGAATGTCAAGATTAATGTTGTAATGTGGGACCCATCCACATCGGCATCCGTCATGATGATGATACGGTGGTAACGTAATTTTTCGATATTCAATGCTTTAGCATCCTCGGCAGTACCTACACTCACACCCAAAGCCGTAAACATATTTTTGATCTCTTCATTTTCGTAGATCTTATGTTCCATTGCTTTCTCAACGTTAAGGATCTTACCACGTAGCGGCATGATTGCCTGATGTTTTCTATCACGGCCAGACTTAGCTGTACCACCCGCAGAATCACCCTCGACAAAATAGATCTCACATTTCGTTGGATCGTTATCTTGGCAGTCGGCCAATTTACCCGGAAGTCCAGAGCCACCCATTACGGTTTTACGTTGTACCAAATCACGGGCTTTACGCGCAGCAGCACGCGCTTGAGCAGCTATGACTACCTTTTGAACGATAGCTTTCGCTTCACGTGGGTTCTCTTCCAGATAAACACCCAAGATCTCCCCAACAGCGACATCTACAGCCCCCATTACCTCGGAATTACCTAGTTTAGTTTTTGTCTGTCCTTCAAATTGAGGTTCTGCAACTTTCACTGAAATTACAGCCGTCAATCCTTCACGGAAGTCATCACCCGTAATTTCAACTTTCAAATTCTTAAGCAAACCTGACTTGTCCGCGTAAGCCTTCAATGTACGTGTCAAACCACGACGGAAACCAGCAACGTGTGAACCACCTTCAATGGTATTAATGTTATTCACATAAGAATGCACATTTTCAGAATACGTATCATTATATTGTAAAGCTAGTTCAACAGGGATACCTTGCTTGATACCTTCCACATAAATCGGGTCAGGAATTAACGCCTGACGGTTTCCATCCAAAAACTTAACAAACTCCTTAAGTCCACCTTCAGAATGGAATGTTTCCTTTTTCTCAGAACCGTCCTCATTCGTCTCGCGTTCATCATTCAACGTCAAACTCACCCCTTTATTTAAAAATGCAAGCTCACGAAGACGATTTGCCAAAGTATCGTAATTATAAACTGTAGTCTGCGTGAAAATAGTAGGGTCTGGATGAAATGTTACAATTGTACCGGTCTTATCTGATACACCAACTTCTTTCACATCATACAAAGGCTTACCAATTTGATATTCCTGCTGATAAATCTTCCCGTCACGATGAACCTCGGCCTTCAGAAGAGTAGATAATGCATTCACACAGGACACACCTACACCATGCAAACCCCCAGAAACCTTATATGTATCTTTATCAAATTTACCCCCAGCATGTAATACTGTCATCACAAGCTCCAAGGCTGATTTATTTTCCTTTTTGTTGATTCCTGTAGGAATACCACGACCGTTATCCCGAACAGAAATCGAATTATCTTTATGGATAGTTACAAAAATGTCTGTACAATACCCTGCAACAGCTTCATCGATTGAATTGTCAACTACCTCGTATACCAAATGGTGTAGTCCTTTTACACCGGTATCACCAATATACATGGATGGACGCTTACGAACCGCCTCTAAACCCTCTAATACCTGGATATTATCGGCGGAATAGGTGGATGCATTTTTATTTTCTTCGCTCATTGAAAACCTCTTAAATGTAATATTCAAAAATACGAAATTTTGCCCGATTTATCAAGCCCACAAACAAGTATCGAGCCGATAGCTGGAATTGTCAGAACATAGGATAATTTTACTTTTTTACTCTAAAAACTAGAATTTCGATTTTTTTGTGGTAGGTTTGTTTTCAGTAATAATTTGCAAAAAAACAAAAAAATGAATACTATATCTTCAATTGTATCGAAAGTGTCCTTTGCCCTTTTGTTGGCTGGATCGATTGCATCGTGTAACCAAGGTACAAAAACAGCAAGCGAGCCTGCAAAAAATGATTCCAATACGGTAAACAAGGAAAATCAGGGAAGTAGCAAAGATAAAATTGTCTATTTAAACTCCGATTCTCTTTCAGAAAAATACCAATATTTTAAGGATATTAAATCAAAGCTTGAAAATAAAGTAAAGAAAGCACAAACAGACCTGCAATCCAAAAGTACTGCATTCCAACGTGAAGTTGCCGAATACCAAAAAAATGCAGCGACAATGTCGGCTGCTGATCGACAGGCTACGGAACAAAAATTAGCACGAAAACAAGATGAGCTTGCACGCTTGGACCAGACAGCGTCTTCCTCGATAGCAAAAGACGAGTCTGAAGAATTCAACAATGTTTATAACAAAATAACCGAATTCCTAAAAAAACATGCGGCAGAAAATGGATATAAGTTAGTATTGACCTATTCAAAAACTAATCCGACAGTCTTATATGCTGATCCTTCTTTGGAAATCACCAATGAAGTAATCAAACAATTAAACGAAGAATATAAATCTTCTAAAAAATAGAAGATTACACTAATTTAGGAAGCCATCAACTGAGTTGATGGCTTTTTTTATTTTCTTTCTTATCTTGCCTTTCATAAAATTAGATGTATGATCAGAACGATTGTTGAAAAAGAAATCGCAAACTACGAATGGATAGATATAGCTGAGCCAACGTCAGAAGACTTCACTTTTATTAAACAGCGTTTTAATTTAAATGAAGCTTCGATTAAGGACTCCAAAGAACCAGAACATCTGCCTAAAATTGAAGAATTTGAGAATTATACCTTTGTGATCCTCCGCGTCATGTCAGACAATTTCAAAGAGAATTCAGACAGTATCGGAGAAATCACCGACCGCCTCACCATCTTCTACGGAAGTGATTTTGTCGTTACTGTACACAAACGTCGCATCGAATTTCTAGAAAAGCTCAAGAATATTGAATTCACATCCATCAAAACAAAAAACAGCCGTAAACTGGCCGTATTTATCACGACGGCGGCTGTATTTACCTTTAGCCAAACCCTGGAGCAACTTTCAACACGCATCGATGCATACGAAGAATTGATATTCCTGAAACGTATGAGACAACAGCCAGTACTGAAAAATCTTTATTTTATCAAAAGACAGATTGATGTCGCACGTAAAGTGATCTTTCTCTACAAAGAGGTTGTTGAGCATTTTCATTCATCTTCAAAAAAGGATGTATACACACGGGATCTTAAAGATCTACAGATTCGAACAGCGACATTATATGAAAACTTATCTGAAAATGTAGCTCAGCTACTGAATGTTTATTTCAATATCTCGTCCAATCACACCAACGAAATCATGCGCATCCTCACAATTTTCTCGGTATTTTTTATGCCCATTACTTTTGTTGCAGGAATTTATGGCATGAATTTCAAGAATATGCCCGAACTCGAATGGTACTATGGATATCCGGTCGCCATAGCGATCATGATCGCCATATCCCTTGCGATTTATCTCTGGTTCAAAAGAAAAGGTTGGTTATGATAAGCCAACCTTTTTCTTTGCAGTAGTCACTACAAAATCTTTAAGATAGAATGGCTCAAAATAAGCAACATCCTCAAATAGCTTTCGTTCAAATTTTTCAAATGCCAATGGTGATAAAAAAGCCGCAGAATCTTTGAAACCACTCAAGATATTGACTCGCTCCGTTGAACTGAACAAAGTTTCGAATTTATCAGCTCCCGAACCAAACAATTGGACACGATCGTAGTCTAACAACAATCCATTGAAATATTCTATATCTATAATCTCCGCTGAGGTTGCCCTTACCAAGGCAGCATCGTGATTGTAAACAGCTGTATAGACTTCCATACGGCGTGCATCGAGCATCGGAAGATAGGCCTCACCTACTGTAACACCAAATTGACTTTTATACCCGAGAAATAAAGCCTCCAATGTATTAATAGCAATTAACGGAATATCTAAGGCATAGCAGAGCCCCTTGGCGGTAGACACTCCTATACGCAGTCCAGTATAAGAACCCGGTCCCATACTCACCGCCACCGCGCTCAAATCCTGCATCTTTCGACCTGTTTGTTTGAGAATTTCCTCGATCAAAATAGTTAGTTTGGCTGCGTGTGCATTTGGTTCATCGAGATTGATAACGTGTAATGTTTGACCGTTTTCACTCAGGGCAACCGAACATACAGTGGTTGATGTATCTATCTGTAAAATTAAATTATTCATCGTCTTTATAGAAATCAAGGTACAGGATCATGCCCGTGACCACCCCAGGGGTTGCAACGTGCTATTCGTTTCAAAGCCATCCAACCACCTTTAAAAGGACCGTATTTTATAATAGCTTCCTTACCGTACTGAGAACAGGTAGGCGTATATCGACAACTGGCGCCTAAAAATGGCGAAATAAAAACTTGGTAGAAACGAATAATAATTAAGAAAATAAAACTAAACAGAGGGCTAATCCCCTTTTTCCAAATAAGCTTCAGCACATTCATCCTGCAATTTTTTCAGCATTTTATTCATTGCGACACGAAACACATCATATGCTAAGATCTGCTTGCCCACATATTGAATAGCTAAATACAAAGTTACATTATGTTTCAACAAAAATGGAATCAAATCATTCGATTTTTGCAAACGGTAACTTTCACGCATCATCCGCTTAATTGAATTGCGGTCAACTGCTCTTTTAAACCTACGTTTGGATACAGAAATTATAGACTGACAAGAAGGGGCATGGTCAGCTATATTGTTTTTATCAAAAATAAAAACAACTCTAAAGGGATACAAAACAAAAGAAGAACCGCTTTTAAAAAGCGTATCAATACGCCTTTTCGCACATAACCGTTCTTCTTTTGTAAATGTATTTTTCATACGATGACTTAATCTTATTTAGAAAAAGCTCTTATAAGTAGCCACCGATCTTGGTCAAAGATTAACCTTTGTGACGGTATTCGTCAGACACTGTAAGACGTTTTCTACCTTTGGCTCTACGTGAAGCTAATACTCTTCTACCGTTTGCAGAGCTCATACGCTCTCTAAAACCGTGTTTGTTTCTTCTTTTTCTTTGCGATGGCTGAAATGTTCTTTTCATGACGCTATTATGCTAATTTGTTCTTACTTCAATTAATACAAAACTCCCCAAGAGGAATGCAAAAGTAAAGTTTATTTTAGACAAAAACAAACAATATTCAGAACATTTAAAGTTAATATGCAGTAAGCAGGCTAATCTATTCAGCTACAGCTAAAAAAAACAACTTTCAATGTTTCACAAAATAAAAAAACACCACGGTCCGAATGCGCTGCTTTTTAGAATACCTGACACTATTTATTTTTTAGAATATCTCTGATCTCTGTCAGCAGTGTTTCTTCCTTAGTTGGCGCCGCTGGTGCCGCAGGCTTTGCTTCTTCCTTACGTTTTAACGAATTTAAAGCCTTAATAACACAAAAAATACAGAATGCTACAATTAAAAATTGAATAACTACGTTGATAAAATTTCCGTAATTAATAGATACCTCTGCTTGTTTTGTAGCCTCATCAGCGGCCTTCAAAATCAATTTTTTAGATGAAAAATCAACACCACCTGTTAAATACCCTATCGGTGGCATGATGATATCGTCGACCAATGAGGTAACGATCTTACCAAAAGCTCCACCTATAATAACACCGACAGCCAAATCGACTACACTGCCGCGCATTGCAAACTCTTTAAACTCTTTTAGAAATCCCATATTTAAATTTTTTAGTGTATAAATATTAACAAAGCTAGTAATTGCCACATAAATCTAATTAAAATATGCTAATTTTTTATCGTTAAACTAATATTACCCCGTATTAATTGAGTTTATATCCTTATTCACAAAAATACGCTCAACTTGCTGCTAGCTAATTTTTATTAACTTAATTTCTTATATTTGCACGTTAACTAGTAAAATATCAAGATATATTGTATATTGTTCGTACATTATTTCATACGGTAATTAAAGCCCAGCATCAGATAGCAAATCTATGAAAAAGATTCTTATAGCAGACGACCATGGCATTGTACGGTTAGGAGCCTCCGTTATTATTAAAGAAACTCTTCAGAAAGCAGAAATATTCCAAGCTGAAACCTTTGACGAGGTTCTCGAAAAGATAAAGGTAGAAGATTTCGACCTATTATTGCTGGATATTAACATGCCTGGAGGAAATAATATACGCGTTGTTGAGGAAATCCTTCAAATTCGTCCAAGCATCAAGATTTTAATTTTTTCGTCTTATGACGAATCGCTATATGCGTTACGCTATATTGAAGCTGGGGCGGTAGGCTATCTCAATAAAACAACCGCAATGGCTGAACTTTCGAATGCCATTTTGGCTATTCAGGATAGAGGCAAGTATATGTCGAGCAACGTACAGGATCTATATATTCAGAAACTGACGCAAAGTAAATCTGAACTGACGAAATTAAACCCTTTGGCACGTTTGTCAAATAGAGAGGTGGATGTTGCTAAGCAACTAATCAAAGGACTTGGCATCATTGAGGTATCTGGATTATTGGAGTTAAGTCCATCAACCGTAAGCACTTATAAAAGCAGAATATTCGAAAAACTTAATGTTTCCAATATCCCTGAATTGATCGAACTTTTTAGAATACACTCCAACAATTAATAAGGTTGTTGGAGTGCTTTTTTAATATATCAGCTCAACTTATCCATCGTAACAACCGGAATATCTTTTACATTTAAATCTTTTAAAGGCTCACATTTCTTGTAAGAGTACCCCACTTCTGCTTCTAAATCCCATAACATCGGTGCTAAGAAATTGAGGCAAGTAGTGAATCCTTGAACCGCAGCTGAGAAATCACCTGTATCTTTCGAATTCTTAGCTTCATTTTCTATCTCAAACGGACCGCTGAAACCACGTTCTTGTAGTAGGTCAACAAATCCTCGCCAATCCATACTGTCAGAACCGCCAAAGCCAGGCAACATCGCTTCGTAGTGATGTCTATCCCAGTCGTGCCCTGGAATACTTACATTGGCTTTTTTAGCCAATTCTATATCAACATGTTGCATTGGATACATCCCGCCCCAATCAATACGTGCGGCCGTTTGTAAATTACGTGTTGTCTTCACATGGATACGCTGCAGACGCGCAATATCCGTATTACGGATTACCTCAATCGGATCTGTGTTTTGCCAGACATCATGTGAAGGATCATAGATCTCGCCATGTGCCTTACTCGGTATCATCGCGTACATTAATTTACGAGCAGCAAGCACTGCTGGAAGATTGTTATAGGTTGAGCTATAACGTGACGATCGCCAACCCTCCATTGGGCAATTTTCATAAAGAATGGTTACGCCCAAACTCTCTGCATAGTCAACAATGGGAGCAAATACACGCTTGTATTCTTCAAGATTCTTTTGAAATCCATCAATTTGATTACCCAATTCATGATTGTAGCCCACAAATGTTCCCACTTTGATATTATTTTCGTCGCCGCCAAGCAGATGGGCAATACGAATTAATTTTAATAAATGATTTTGATTCTTCACCCGCTGCTCAGGATCCCCACCAATCATATTTTCAAAAGCACCAAGCGAAAGTTTTAAGTCAACCTGATTGAACAACTCAATAATCTCCCTTGCTTTTGCAGGCGTAAAATCGTCATAGTCTAAATGCGTTGCAGTATGATCTTCCCGGGTACCGTCCTTTCTAAACACACAAAGGTCTATCCCCCCTGCTCCGATTCTTTTGGTCGTCTGAATCAACTCTGGTAAGGATAATTTATCAAATGCAGAACTCATTACCCATACAGGGTTATTTAATTTTGTCGTCATAGCTTGTATAATTGTCTTATTTCGGTATTTAAAGATACTAAAAAAGCCATCCGATTGGATGGCTTTTTGTTATTTTATAGTGAATCAATTAGTCTACATTATCATGTAGAAAAGAATTGTTCGGTCTAATTTCAGTATTTCCGTCTTCAAAGGAAAGTGTAAAACGAGACACTTGTGATTGTGAAGAGTGCGGTGTATCTTCCAATGACATTTGTTTCCGCTTATAAGCAGGCTCATTTTCCAACTCATGTAGACCATTGGAAGATTTTAGTTTCATGCTCAATTCCTTAAGACGTAAGATGCGCTCTTTAGTACGAACAAGCTGATCTTCAAAAGAAACCTGTTCTTCTTCCACCTGTGGAACTTCTACTTGCTCATTTGTTGTACTTGATGAAAAAGTAGGTTTCTCTTCATATGCAGATGCAGAAGGAGCTGTGTAGGAATCAAAAACTGTTGGCATCTGGAATTGAAACACAGATGGCGAAGTTTTCAATTGAAAATCACTGTCACCAAATGAAGGTTCCTCTTCATAAGTACCATCAAACCCTAAATCATGACGTATAACCTGAGGCTCCTCAACAGCGACCTGTTGTTGTGCCGCATTTCTTGGCGAAGTGAACAAGTCAGATTGCAAATTATTTGGAGTAGAAGTATTTGTAGAAGGTGCTGGTGTATCCACACGTTGAACCGGAGTTACGAAACTATTCGTAGCTGGAACTTCTTTTGGTGCCACCTGAGACACAGGTTTTATAAAAGAATTAGCCGGTTCAGCAGTTAAGGGCATGGACACCTTTGTATTTTCACGTTCTTTATCACGTTCTTCAGACGTTTGAAAACCAGTGGCAATAATTGTTACTGACAATTCGTCTTCAAAGTTCTCATCAATACAGTTACCCCAGATTAAATCAGCTGACAAACCAGCTTTTTCCTGAATGTAATCCGTAATGATCGCAACCTCATCCATCGTTACTTCTTTCGTTCCGGAAGTAATGTTCAATAAAATATAGCGAGCACCTTCAATCTCATTATCTTTCAACAATGGCGAAGCTAAAGCACCTTCCACTGCACGCAATGCACGATCTTCACCCTCGGCAACAGCATTACCCATGATGGCAACACCACTGTCGTTCATTACTGTACGCACATCCTTAAAGTCGACGTTTACATAACCAGGGATTGTTATAATTTCGGCAATACCTTTTGCAGCTGTTGTTAAAATATCATCAGCTTTCGCGAAAGCCGCAGTCATTGTTAAATTACCAAAAATTTCACGAAGGCGATCATTTGATATCACAAGATAAGAGTCTACATATTTACGTAACTCAGACAACCCTTCTTCAGCTTGTGAACGACGACGTTTACCTTCAAAAGTAAATGGCGTAGTGACGATAGCAACAGTTAAAATACCCAACTCTTTAGCTGCTTTGGCCAACACAGGACTAGCACCTGTACCGGTACCACCACCCATACCAGCTGTAATAAATAGCATCTTTGTATTGGTGCCAAGCATACGCTTGATATCCTCAATACTTTCGATCGCCGAATTTTCTCCGACATCAGGATCTGCCCCAGCTCCCATACCTTCGGTTAGACTTATCCCCAATTGAACTTTATTTGGAATCGGGCTCAATTCTAATGCTTGTGCATCAGTATTACACACGATAAAATCCACACCACTAATTCCTTGTTTATACATGTGGTTTACGGCATTGCCGCCACCGCCACCAACCCCAATAACCTTGATTATTGAAGATTGTTCTTTTAACATTTCAAACTGTATTGACATAACTTATCCCTATTTAACTTACAATGAAGATGATATCAAAATGAACCAAACCCACTATATGTAATGTAATAATAATATAATTTCAACAAAAGTTTTCCACATCTGTTAAATTGTGGAAAACTTCGCCTATTGTGGAAAACTTACTTTTTGTCTAAAAAAGTTGCATCATCGATTTCGTTACCATCTTTGATAAAACGTTTAAACCATGATAGCAATCCTTGCTCTTTTTGTTGTTGTTCTGAAACCTCTTTTGTCGTCATAGTAGCTGTCTGCACTTTTTTCGATGGGGCGTGCATTTCTCTACGGCTGTCTTCTTCATCCTCATGGGATTGGATTCCTTTAATTAACAAACCGATACTTGTCGCATATAGCGGGCTTTTCAATTCTTCAAATAGCGGTTTCGGTAAAACCTCATTCTTAGAAAGATATTCATTCGGAAATCCGATACGACAATCTATTCCGGTAATATATTCAACAAGTTGTACTAAATGCTTTAATTGAGCACCACCACCGGTGATAACAATACCACCAATCAGTTTATTCTCGTATCCGGAAGATTTGATTTCATAGTATACATGTTCAATAATTTCCTCCATTCTAGCCTGAATAATATAAGCCAAATTTTTAACCGAAATCTCTTTGGGTTCACGGCCTTTTAATCCTGGCACACAGATCACTTCGTTTTCTTTGTTTTCATCAGCCAAAGCCGATCCGAAACGAGTTTTCAATAATTCAGCCTGCGAGCGCAAAACAGAACATCCCTGACGAATATCTTCCGTCACAATATTACCGCCTAAAGGAATTACAGCAGTATGACGAATAATCCCCTCATGGAAGATGGCAACATCTGTGGTTCCACCACCGATATCTACTAATACAACACCAGCATTTTTTTCGTCTTCATCCAATACAGCTTCAGAAGACGCTAGAGGCTCGAGAATCAATTCTGCAACTTCCAGATTGGAATTATCAATACATTTTTTGATGTTTTTAATATCAGTTACCCGACCCGATATAATATGGAAATTCGCTTCAATACGACGACCAGCCATGCCAATTGGTTCGCGAATACCGGGTTCGTTATCTACCGTAAACTCTTGAGGTAGAACATGTATAATTTCTTCTCCTGGAGGCAGTACCAGTTTATACATATCCGAAATCAATCGTTCAATATCGCGTCGAACGATTTCATCATCACCATCAGTTTTGGTAAATATTCCACGGTGTTGAATACTTTTGATGTGTTGGCCAGCAATTCCCACATTCACTACTTTAATATCCACATTAGACTGTGCTTCGGCTATCTCGACAGCCTCTAAAATACTTCCCACAGTTTTCTGGATATTAGCCACCACTCCACGGCTTACACCAGCAGAATCAGCTTTCCCCACACCTAATAATTCAATTTTGTTTCCTGAGCTACGTCTCCCAACCGTAACACAAATTTTGGTAGTACCAATATCGAGTCCCACGATAATTGGGTTTTCTCTTTCAATTTCTGCTGCCTTTGAGTTCATAATTTCCTGTATTGTTGCTGTATTACTATAATGTATTATTTGCTATTTTTTTTGTTTGATCATCCGAAAAACTCCAGTTCCCACGCTTTTCACAGATAATCTGACCGCTATATTTTACGTTGACAACACCATAAGCGTTTATACCCACCTTTGGCATGATCTGCGTATAAAAGGTCTTTAATAATTCAAATTTTTGTGCTAAAGAATCTGCCGATCCAACAATCAACTGTTGCGTCCCTATGCGTGGTACAAGTTCAATATCCTTATCTCCATTAACATATATCTGCACCACTTGATTAGTCCATAACTCATCGTTTTTTATAAATTCAACAACCTTCACCAAATCCTTAACCAATGGGGTTGAGATGGTATCAAGTGCTTCATTATATCCTTCAGCGATGTTGCCGGTAGCAACCATAATGTGTGGGATATATTTCAACGTTGTCGGTATCTTTAAACCATTAGGATCGACATAAAACTCTTTTCCATTTTTATTGATAACCCGCATCACAGCCTCGCGCTGACTAATATTAATTCTAATCGTACCATCCATATCAGCATGTATACTGGCATTGGAAACATAAGGTAGTTTACGCAAGGTTTTTTCAACCTTCTGAAAAGGGATTCCATTTACTTTCTTTCCAACAAAACTACCGTAGTTCTGTTCGATCAATTTGGAGATATCTGCCTGATCTATAAACGCCTCGGTTCCTTCAATAACAATTTTTATATCTTTGCAAAGCTGTTGTTCATCA
This sequence comes from Sphingobacterium sp. 2149, assembly GCF_031455655.1. Classification (NCBI taxonomy): domain Bacteria; kingdom Pseudomonadati; phylum Bacteroidota; class Sphingobacteriia; order Sphingobacteriales; family Sphingobacteriaceae; genus Sphingobacterium; species Sphingobacterium sp. 2149. Next base: position 248,473 of record NZ_JAVDTD010000005.1, read on the forward strand.
CGTTTACCCACAATATTCATAATCACGACGACGACTATTACACCGATAAAAAAAAGCGTAAAGTACAGTACACGATTCCATTGTATGTCACGTAATCTTTTAAGCATGCTCCAAAATTGTCTGTAACGGTTTAACCAATTTGTCAATATCACCCGCCCCCACTGTAACAATCAGCTCTGGCTTTTCATTGCGTGCAAATTCCAAGACCTCTTCGGGAGTCACAATGCGCTTTTCCTCAGCCGTAATTTTATCCAATAACCAACTGGAGTTTATGCCTTCAATTGGAAGCTCCCGAGCTGGATAGATTTCCATTAACAACAGATTGTCTGCCATGGATAACACCTCTGCAAAACCGTCGACAAAATCGCGCGTACGCGTAAATAAGTGCGGCTGAAAGACAACAGTTAACGTTTGAGTCGGATACAATTTTCGCATCGAAGTCAAAAATGCACGCAGTTCTTCTGGATGATGTGCATAGTCATCAATATACACAGCTCCAGGTCGACGAACAATATATTCAAACCTTCTTTTCACGCCTTTAAATGTCGTCAATGCTTTCTTAATAGCGCCGTCTGCAATCCCAAGTAAACGTGCTACTGCAATCGCAGCTACTGCATTTTCAACATTGTGGATACCAGGGATACCCAGATGAATATCATCTATCCGTCCATTGGTATCTTGGTAGTCAAAAAAGAACTCTCCATCGCGTACATGCACATTGGAAGCATATGCATCAGCGACTTCATGGCCTGAATAACTGATTTGCCCCGCAAACTCGAGGCCTTTTTTTATAATACGTGTTCCCCCTTCAACGACTTTATTCAAGAACAATTGAAACGATTCAAGCAAATGACTCCGATCGCCATAAATGTCCAAATGATCAGCATCAGAAGAAGTTACGATTGCGATATTGGGGTGAAGTGTCAAAAATGAACGATCAAATTCATCAGCCTCAACCACAACTGTATTGTTATCACCGTAAAGCACATTGGTACCATAGTTAGAACTGATCCCACCTAAAAATGCAGAACAATCGTAACCCGAATCCTTCAATACGTGTGCCACCATTGTAGAGGTAGTCGTCTTACCATGTGTACCGGCGACGGCTACCGTAAATCGACTTTCGCTGATGATCCCCAGCACCTGAGACCGCTTATAAAGAATGTGTCCCTGCGATTCCATAAAAGCCTTGATCTTCGAATCTTTCGGAATTGCCGGTGTAAAAATGACCAATGTCTCTGTTTTAGGAGCATGAAAAATAGTATCAATCGTATCGACATCATCTTGATATGATATCGCAATACCTTCATTGACCAATGTTTTAGTCAATTCGGTTTCTGTTCGATCATAGCCATTCACCTCACAGCCCAAATGCTTGAAATAGCGCGCAAGACCACTCATCCCTATCCCACCTATTCCAATCAAGTATACTTGTTTTATTGCATCTAGATTCATACGCTTCCTCTATATTTTATTAATCAATTTATACACCTCCTCGGCAATCTGTACATCAGCATTCAACTTACCGAGTTTTTTAATATTTTCACTTAATCGCGCAACACGATCGGCTTCATTTAATAAATCTAAAGCAGCGGGTATCAAATCCTTTTTTGCCTCACTGTCCTTAACCAAAAGTGCTGCTTCTTTATTGACCAATGCCATCGCATTCTTAGTCTGATGATCTTCAGCGACATTGGGAGACGGCACAAGAATAACAGGTTTTCCGACCACACAAAGTTCCGAGATAGTTCCTGCACCGGCCCGACTAATAATTAAATCAGCCGCAGCATAAGCATAATCCATGCGCTGGAGAAAAGCCATCATCCTAACATTTTCTGGAAGTCCCCCTGCAAGCTCCTCCATTAACTTTTCTACGTAAAAACTACCACATTGCCAGATCAGCTGAACTTCTTGTTTCTTTAACTCACTGAGATAGGCCAGCACACTTTCGTTTAATGTTTTAGCGCCCAGACTACCTCCGAGTACCAAAACTGTTTTCTTGTGCGGATCCAACTCAAAGAAGGCCAATGCCTCCTCCCTTTTACCCGCTATCGCAATAGACTCGCGTCTTATCGGATTTCCCGTGATCAATACTTTGTCAGCAGGAAAAAACTGCTCCATCCCTTCATAAGCGACACAGATCTTTGCGGCTTTTGCTCCAACTTTTTTATTGGTCACCCCTGCATAGGAATTTTGTTCCTGCACAACTGTTGGTATACCCAATTTATTAGCCATCATTAACAATGGACCCGAAGCAAAACCTCCTACGCCCACAGCTACATCAGGTCTAAATTCTTTAATTACACTTTTCGCCTTATTCAAACTTTTCATCAGCTTAAACGGCAAAAAAATATTCTTCCACAGTTGCTTTCTATTGATCCCTTGGATATCAAGTCCAACAATACGATATCCAGCAGCTGGTACTTTATCCATTTCCATCCGGCCATTAGCACCCACAAATAATATTTCATTTGAAGGATCCATTGCCTTCAAAGCATTTGCAATCGAAATCGCCGGAAAAATATGTCCGCCGGTCCCCCCTCCACTAATAATTACGCGAATCGCCATGCTCAATTTATTATAATGCTGGAATAGATCCTACCACCACCTTTTTGGGCTTAGGTCTTTCATCCAATTGTTCTTTACCTTTTAACTCTTCAATATTTCTACTCACGCTGAGAATGATTCCCAGCGCCACACTCGTAAATAAAATAGATGTTCCTCCCATACTAACCAATGGAAGCGGAACTCCTGTAACCGGACCTAAACCTACAGCAACAGCCATATTCGCTAAAGCTTGGATAGTCAAACTAAATCCTAAACCAGCAGCTAGAAAGGTACCAAACGCCTTAGGACTCATCGTTACAATACGGATACATCGATACATAAATGCCAAATACAGAAATAGCAAGATTACTCCTCCTACAGTCCCATACTCCTCAATGATGATCGCATAAATAAAATCGGAATAAGGATGTGGCAACACGTTGCGCTGTACACTATTTCCCGGCCCTTTTCCAAAAAGCCCCCCTGTTGCTATCGCAATTTTTGCATTGTTTGCCTGATAGTTTTTATCATCCTGGAAGGATACCGTTTTATCAACCTTCTCGGTATGGAAAAATGACTTTACCCGGCTGATATACGTCGCCCTTCGGGGACCAAAGAAGATCACCATCATTAAAAGCACTCCCCCACCACAACACACAATGGCGATTTGCTTAAAACTAATCCGACCGATCAAGAGCAATAAAACACTCACGCCAAACAGCATCAATGCGGTGGATAAATTAGCCAAAGCGATCAGAATAAAAACGCCACATACAGATCCCATAATGGGTAAGAATGATTTTTTTACATCTTTGATCTCTTCCTGTTTCCGCGATAACATCCTTGCCAAAAAGACGATGAGTGACAGCTTCGCCAAATCTGAAGTTTGAAAGGTTAAACCTATACCCGGAATGGTCAACCAACGACTGGCCTCATTAACTTTACTACCAAATAAGAGCGTAAACAACAATAAAGGGATCGTAATACCCATCATTATTTTTGATATCCCGGCATAATACCTATAATCCAGCTTATGAGAAAGATACATTAGAATAAACCCAACAGCGATGATAGAAAAGTGCTTTAGCAAATACATTTCGGTACCCTTTCCCTCTTTGTAAGCCAAGGTGCCCACCGAACTATATACAGCCAAAAGTGACCATCCCGATAAGATAATCACAATGATCCATATCCATCGATCACCCTTCAATTTAGACATTATAGTCTGTAGCATATACTTCCTCCTTTTATTGGGTTATACCTTTTATAATTCCATGACAGCAGCCTTAAATTTATCGCCACGGTCTTCATAGTTCTTGAACCAATCAAAACTAGCACATGCGGGAGATAGCAATACCGTATCCCCTTTTTGAGCTAAATGCGAAGACAACACAACCGCATCTTGCATGGATGTACTATTTACAATAATCTCCACATCATGTTCAAATGCCTTATGAATCGCAGCTGTATCTTTTCCCAAACAAACAATAGCGCGTACTTTGTCTTTAACCAAATCAGCGAGCATACCGTAATCATTTCCTTTATCTACCCCACCCAATAACAACACGATTGGTGTAGAGAAACTTTCCAGCGCATACCAGACTGAATTGACATTCGTTGCCTTTGAATCGTTAATGTAATTTATACCGCCGATACAGGCCACATGCTCAAGCCGATGTGGAATGTTCACATACGATCCCATACTCTCCTTCATCACTTGATTTCTCAATTCCTGCACTTTCGCGATTAGCCCGGAAGCCATGCTATTATAAATATTATGCTTCCCCTGCAATGACAATTCCTCAGCTCTCATAGTGAATGTATCGTTATTTGGTGTATTGATAATTATTGTCTTATTGGCATTCAAATAAGCGCCCAATTCGACAAGTTGCTCTTGCGTAAAAGGTAAGTAAGTCCCTTTACTATGATGTCTTTCCAATCCTTTAATAGTTTCCGGATCGTCCAGACAGTATATAAAATAATCTTTCTCTGTTTGATTTTGAATCATCCTGAATTTTGAATCCACATAATTCTCCATTTTATGATCGTATCGATCCAAATGATCAGGAGTAATATTCAGTATAACAGCAACATCGGCCCTAAAGTGGTACATATCGTCTAACATAAAGCTCGATATTTCCAGTACATAGCAATCAAACTTTTCTTTAGCTACTTGTAATGCAAAACTTTTCCCGATGTTACCCGCCAATCCAACATTTAAGCCCCCACGTTTAAGGATCTCATAGGTTAACATGGTGGTCGTCGATTTCCCATTTGATCCAGTAATACAAATTAACTTTGCATCTGTATATTGTGCTGCAAACTCGATTTCAGCAATTACAGGGGTATTCTTTGCTTTCAATGCGACCACCAAAGGCACATGCTCCGGAATACCAGGACTCTTCACAACTAAAGCAGCTTTCAATATACGCTCCTCATCATGATTACCTTCTTCAAATGCTATTCCCTCAGCTTTCAACTGTTCCTTATAATGATCCGCTATAAGCCCTTTATCTGACACAAATACATCAAATCCCTTTTCTTTTCCGAGAATCGCCGTTCCAACGCCACTTTCGCCTGCGCCTAAAATGACCAAACTTCCAGATTGAGGATAATATGTTGTTGCAATATTTGACATCATTATCTAATTTTCAATGTTACGATAGTAAGAATAGCCAATATAATTCCTACAATGACAAAACGTGTTACTATTTTCGCTTCGTGATAGCCCTTCTTCTGAAAATGGTGATGCAATGGCGACATCAGGAAGATTCTTCTCCCCTCACCATATTTCTTTTTTGTGTATTTGAAATACGACACCTGAAGAATAACCGAAACATTCTCTAAAAGAAATACACCGCATAAAATCGGAATCAACAATTCTTTCCGGATCAGGATAGCAAAAGCAGCAATAATACCACCGATCGCCAAACTGCCTGTATCCCCCATAAAAACCTGAGCTGGGTACGTATTATACCACAAGAATCCGACACAGGCCCCTACGAATGCCCCAGCAAAAATGACGAGCTCACCCGAATTGGGGATATACATAATATTGAGGTAATCTGAAAAAATCACGTTACCAGACACATACGCTAGAATCGCTAGCGTGACACCAATTATAGCTGAAGTACTCGTGGCCAGACCATCAATGCCATCCGTGATATTTGCACCGTTTGATACTGCCGTTACGATGAAGATTACCACAACTAAAAAAACAAAAAAAGTTAAATAGTCACTTTGCAATCCAAACATCTTAAACACTTTGGCATAATCAAACTCGTTGTTTTTATAAAACGGAATATTTGTCTTCGAAGATTTAACGTTTTCTGCATAGGTCTTCTCCCCAGTGCCTTCGTTGATAACCACCTCAACGGGTTTGGTGGACGTAGGTTTATCTACCCCTTTTCGAACAACAATATCAGGATGAAAGTACATCGTACAAGCAATAATCGCTCCCAATCCAACTTGTCCAACGACCTTAAACTTACCAGCCAGACCTTCTTTATTATTTCTAAAAACCTTGATATAATCATCCAAAAAACCAATTGCTCCCATCCATAATGTAGTTACTATCATGATAATCACATAGATATTCGTCAATTTTGCAAATAACAAAGTGGGAATAAGAATACCTGCGATAATAATAATTCCCCCCATAGTCGGTGTACCAGCTTTCTTTTTTTCTCCCTCCAGTCCCAAATCACGAATTGTCTCTCCAACTTGCTTATTGTGTAAGAATTGAATCAATTTCCCCCCAAAAACCGTGGTAATGATCAATGAAACAATGACAGCCATAGATGTACGGAAGGAGATGTACTGAAACAAACCTCCTCCTGGTATATGAATGTATTCACTAAGCCACGTAAAAAGATGGTACAACATATTTCTATTTTTCGTTAAATGTATTCTCTAAAACTTCCTTATCATCGAAATGATGCTTCACACCATTTATATCCTGATACTTTTCATGTCCTTTTCCCGCCACCAGGATAATATCGCCCGGGTTCGCCAGCTGATAAGCCACCCTTATCGCTTCCTTACGATCGGCTATTGAGAGCGTCTTCGACTTTTGATCCTCCAGCACGCCCGCTTCAATATCTTTAATAATCTGGTATGGATCCTCGGTGCGCGGATTATCGGATGTAATCAAAAAGCGATCACTGTAACGTAAGGCCGCCTCCGCCATTTCAGGCCTTTTGGTCTTATCCCGATCGCCTCCACACCCTAAGACTGTAATGATTTTTTGTTCTGGCCGTCTCAGAGCGCTGATCGTTTTGAGTACATTTTCCACAGCATCAGGCGTGTGTGCATAGTCTACAATTCCAAAAATGCCCGTAGCCGATTTCAGTGTTTCAAACCTTCCTTCTGCACCTTTCAACGTGCTGAGTGCAGTCAACACTTTCACAGTTTCCTGTTCAAGTAAGATAGCAGCAGTATATACCGCCAAAAGATTGTATGCATTAAAATCACCGGTCAATTTTACCCACACTTCCTGTCCGTCAACACTCATCAGCATACCATCGAAATGGCTTTCAATAACCTTTGCTTTAAAATCTGCCCCCGAACGTAAGCCATAGCTTTTCCGATGTGCCACCGTATTTTGAAGCATGACCTGACCGTTTCGATCGTCCGCATTGGTCAAAGCAAAAGCATTTGCATCTAAATCGTCAAAGAACTTCTTTTTTGCCTTAATATAATTATCGAACGTTCCATGAAAATCCAGGTGATCATGCGTAATATTCGTGAATATAGCACCCGCAAACACTAAACCTGCGATACGTTCCTGAACTACAGCGTGTGAGCTAACTTCCATAAAGGCATAATCACAGCCATCATTAACCATATCATGCAGCAACTGATTCAGTTGAATAGGATCTGGGGTCGTATGTGTAGCCGGTATAATCTTCGTTCCGATCTGATTTTGCACGGTAGATAACAGTCCCACATGGTACCCCAATTCAGTAAACAACTGAAACAACAATGTAGCAACTGTCGTTTTACCATTCGTTCCTGTGACACCGACCAACTTGAGTTTTTCCGAAGGATTTCCGTAAAAATTAGCTGCGACTACACCTAGTGCATAAGCAGAATCGGCGACTAAAATATACGCTACAGAGTCCAATATATCTTCTGGCAACTGCTCTACAATAACTGCTCTTGCTCCCGAAGTAATTGCCCTCTCTACAAATAGATGACCATCCGTTTGCACACCTCTCACAGCGATAAACAGACTTCCCAACGTTACTTTTCTGGAATCAAAGCACAAAGAGTGCACATCAACCTCTTCAAGGTTACCCACAACCTGCTGAACAGGGATGGCATGCAATACTTTTTTTAAATCCATCATTACTTAAGTTCTAAATTTATCGCCGTCCCAAAAGGCAGTTTCTGTCCAGCTACGAGTGACTGCATCCCCACTCTCCCTTTTCCAGTCACGTGCGCTTTAAAGCCTGCATTTTCTACCACATATAAGGCATCCATCAATCCCATTCCAACAACATTCGGAACGATTCCTTCTCTATATTTCAAATCTACAAACGGCACTCCCCGTGTAGACGTATCCACTTCTCCCCGTGCAATTGTATCCCAATTGACCGTATTAATCCCCAATCTATCGTACACTTTTTTACTCGCTTCTCTCGACCCCTGTAAAGTCAACGGCATTCTTCCACCTACATTGACCGCTTTAAACGTCTTTTTTCCTTTCATCTCCATATCGTTCGCGTACACCATATCGGCAAGCTCTTTAAAGACAGGCCCCGCAACTGATCCGCCATAATATCCATTTCTCGGGTTGCGGATCACCACAATGATGGAATATTTCGGATCCTCAGCTGGAAAATATCCTGCAAAGGAAGATTGGTAGCGTCTCGCACCATATCCTCTCGAACCATCTGCCATCTGGGCCGTACCAGTTTTTCCACCAGAACTATACAGCGGGCTAGCTACGCTTTTACCCGTCCCTTCAATCATCACCCCTTCCATCATTCCCCTCACTTCTGATAAAGCATGGTCTGACGCTATCTTTTCGTTGAGGACCTTAGCCTTAAACGTTTGAATCGTATTCCCCAAATGCCTAATTTCCTTAACAAAGAGTGGCGCTATCAATTTACCGTTATTCGCAACAGCATTATAAAACGTCAACGTTTGCAACGGGGTAATCTTCATTTCATAGCCATAAGCCATCTGTACCAAAGACAATCCACTCCAGCTCTTGCTCTTCGACGATTTTACCAGAGGTACCCCTTCTCCCGGAATCTGTAGACCTAATGTTTTCCCGAAACCGAAAGAATGCAGCTTCGAGGTAAATTGATCTGGATTATCTTTATACGCTTGGTAAACAAATTTAGTAACGCCCACATTCGACGATTCCTCAAAAGCCCTTTTAGCCGAAATTATCGACTTCTTGGGCGCATGTGAATCCCGAATGGTATGTTTGTAAATTGGCCAATTACCATTACCAATATTCACAGTTGTGCTCGAGTCTATTTTTTTATCATCAATCAAAGCTAAATAAGAAGCTAACTTAAATGTTGACCCCGGATCCGCACTCTGCGCAATGGCAAGATTGAACTTTTCACGATAGACTCCATCCTTATCACGCATAAAGTTGGCCACCGCACGCACCTCCCCTGTTTTCACCTCCATCATCACAACACAGCCCTCATCCGCATTACTCGTAATCATCTGCTTCTCTAGCGCCCTTTGCGCCATATCCTGCATATTTACATCAATGGTAGAGATAATATCAGACCCATCAACTGGAGCAACCTCGATATCTTTGTTGACAGGAATCCATACACCTCCTGCGATGCGCTGCATCAATCTTTTCCCACTTTTTCCGTCGATATATTCTCCATATGCACCTTCCAGTCCAACATGAATATTTTCTTTCACATTTTTATAGCCGATGGTTCTTGCAGCAAGATTGACAAAAGGCAAAATACGTTTGTTTTGGCGATCTGTAATCAAACAACTTGGAAAACGCTCCTTATTGACACGAGCAGATTTAAGCAGAGGAAATTGCTTTACACGTTTCAAATCCTGATGCGACACATTACGTTTAAGCAACAAATAGCGCTGCTTTTTATTCCGTGCTTGCTTTAATAATGTCAAATACTGCCGAGATGATTTATCTTTAAAGAAATCAGCAAGCTTAATCGCCAAGGAGTCAACTTTTAAGTTGAAATACTCTTCATCCTCTTCCGGAATAGCCATAGCATCAAAACGAAGCTCATATTCAGGCACTGAAGTAGCCAGCAAACTCCCGTCATTCGAATAAATATTCCCACGAGCAGCTTCCACCTCCCGTTCCTGAATAGAAAGGCTATCCGCTAAAGCTTTCCAATGCTGCCCATCGACATACTGCAACTTTGCCATTTTTCCAAACACCAAAAACGCAAGCAACACGATAAGCCCAAAAGCAAAGTAGACACGAACAAGAATCGTATTTCTGATACTCATAACTCTTCCTATTTATCTTCTTTATTCTCTATAACTTCGATCTTGATCGGTGGCTCCACTCGCTCTTTCAAACCCAAAGAATCCACACGCTTAGCAATTTCTGTTTGTGTAGACATTTTCATCAGTTCAGCAGAGAGAGACTTATGATCCCACCCCAATTCTTTCACCTCTTTACTCACTTTATCGATACTCCGAATAGTTCGCTCGGCAAAATGACGATTGGAAATATACAATAGCATCAGAAAGGCTATAAATGCTCCAAATGGCAAGTAATGCAATATTCTGTTTAACGAAAGGTCTCCAACGGTAAAAAGCGTTTTAATAAACGCTTCTGTTTGTTCGGCCTTTTCTTCGACAGTTTCTTGCAGTTCCTCTTGAACTTCTTCACTCAACTCTTTCTGTCTTATCGTATTTCTGCTCATCCTCTCGCTCCATTTTTAAGACACACCCAACTTTTCAGCAATGCGCAGTTTCGCACTGCGCGATCTATTATTTAAAGCCAGTTCCTCTGCAGAAGCCGTAATCGCTTTACGGCTAACCACAAGAAATGGCTTAATTTCATTTCCAAAAAAATCTTTCTCAACCTCTCCTTTGAACTTACCTTTGGCCATAAAATTTTTAACCAAACGATCTTCCAAAGAATGATAGGACATAACAACCAATCGCCCACCCACGTTGAGCACGTCCACCGTCTGCAACAAAAATTCCTGTAAAGCATCCAACTCACGATTCACCTCGATACGAAGCGCCTGAAACACCTGCGCATGATACTTATGTTCTTTACCTTTCGGAACCATCCGTTGAATCACCTCTTTTAATTCTGAAACAGTTTGAATCGGTTGAACCAAACGCGCCGTAACAATTGTTTTCGCAAGCGACTTAGCATTCATAATCTCTCCGTACATACCAAAAATGCGATGGAGATCTTCCTCTGCATAGGTGGCTAAGAGTGACTTCGCGTCTAGATCACCAACCTGATCCATACGCATATCCAGATCAGCATCAAAGCGAATAGAAAAACCACGGTCCGCAGCATCAAATTGATGTGAAGAAACTCCTAAATCTGCCAAAATCCCATCTACTGCACGCACACCTTCCAAACGAAGACTATTCTTTAAAAACCTAAAGTTCTGATGTATCAATGTGAAGCGAGGATCGTCGATTGCATTCTTCAATGCATCCGGATCCTGATCAAAAGCAAACAGCTTCCCTTCTGGTCCCAATCTCTTTAAAATCTCGCGAGAATGACCACCACCACCAAAAGTCACATCCACATAGACGCCATTCGGCTTAATCGCCAACGCATCCAAGCATTCTTGTAACATGACCGGAACATGATAGACATTTTCCATACGCTTATAATCCAAAATTAATATCTCCCATTACCTCTGCCGCTAAAGATGATATATCCTCCACACCACCGTCGCCCATCAACTCCTCATACCCTTCCTTAGACCAAACCTCAATCTTATTAAACTGACAGGCCAAAACCAATTCGGCATGTATACCTGCAAACTCCAACAAGCTTTTCGGCAACAAAACACGACCTGCAGCATCCAAAGTTAATTCGGTTGCACCGCGTGTAAAAGCACGCACAAACGCACGAACCTTGGGATCGAATTGATTTAATTTCGCCAGTTTAGCTGTCATCAAATCCCATTCTTCCCGTGGATAAAAAACCAGATGTTTCTCAAAACCGCGATTCACAACAAGACCATCCCGCTCTACATGAGGCATTTGCCTCTTGAGCGCAGCTGGCAACACCATTCTTCCTTTGGCGTCTAACTTGCATTCAAATTCACCGATTAACTGAGTCATATCGTCAATTATCCTATTCTAATTTAAATGTAAAAGTATACACTTTCTCCCACTTTCCCCCACTTTATAACATAAAAAAGTTTTCCACATCGATAAATAGCTACAACAAACAAAATCTCCTTTGAATAAAAAATCCTGCAAAACCTAATTTACAAGCAGTTAAACCCCTATTAACTTATAAAATCCCATGCGATAGAACAGTTTATTTTCCATACTTTTCGCTAAAAAATTAGAAATGAATTGTAAAAATTCTAGGCCTATCAACTTAATTTCAACCACTTTTTTAGTAAAAAGGGGATAAAGTGGGAGCCATAAAAAAGACCATAGAGTATTGTGGAAGAAAGTGGGAGAAGGTCGTTCAAATAACCAAAGTAGAATTCGTTATTGTCGAGTAAAACCAATAATTTTGCGTCAAATATAATTTTCATAACGATATGCACAGAACACACACTTGTGGAGAATTAACACTAGCTGACTTAGGGAAGACGGTTACCCTAAGTGGATGGGTTCAAAAATCCCGCGATTTAGGCGGTATGACTTTCATCGATGTTAGAGACCGATATGGTATCACACAATTAACGTTCAATGCAGATGATGATGCGTCTTTACGCGCCAGTGCCCGTGAACTCGGAAGAGAATATGTCATCAAGGTAACTGGAGAGGTTATCGAACGCTCGAATAAAAATGCTAAAATCCCCACTGGAGATATTGAAATCAAGGTTTTAAATCTTGAAATACTAAATGCCGCTAAATTACCTCCTTTTACCATAGAAGATGAAACAGATGGTGGCGATGATATTCGAATGAAGTTCAGATATCTGGATTTACGCCGTAACCCAGTACGCGAAAACCTTATTTTACGCCATAAAACTTCACAAGAGATCCGCCGTTATCTTGACTCCCAAAATTTTCTGGAAGTTGAGACCCCTTATCTAATTAAATCAACTCCCGAGGGAGCACGTGACTTTGTCGTCCCTTCTCGGATGAATCCTGGAGAATTTTATGCCTTACCACAATCACCTCAAACCTTCAAGCAACTCTTGATGGTCTCAGGTTTCGACCGCTATTTTCAAATTGTAAAATGCTTCCGCGATGAAGATCTACGTGCAGATCGCCAACCAGAATTCACGCAAATAGATTGCGAAATGTCCTTTGTAGAGCAAGAAGATGTTTTAAATATCTTCGAAGGGCTTGCAAAACATATCTTCAAAACAATTAAAGGTATTGATCTAGGTAACGTTCCACGCATGACATACGCAGACGCCATGCGTCTATACGGATCCGACAAACCGGACATCCGATTCGGAATGCAGTTTGTCGAACTAAACGACGTGGCCAAAGGAAAAGGTTTCCCCGTATTTGATGCCGCAGAATTAGTGGTAGGGATAAATGCTGAAAACTGTGCCCATTACACCAGGAAACAATTGGATGCACTGACAGAATTCATCAAACGTCCACAGATCGGTGCAACTGGATTGGTCTATGCTCGTGTCAATGAAGATGGCTCAGTAAAGTCTTCTGTGGATAAATTTTTCACGCCAGAACAGCTGTCAGCAATTGCAGATGCGTTCCACGCGAAACCTGGCGACCTATTGTTAATTATGGCTGGTGGAACAGACAAAGTGCGCAAACAACTCAATGAACTACGCCTTGAAGTTGCTGCACAATTGGGTTTCCGTAATAAAGAAACCTACGCACCGCTTTGGGTCGTTGACTTCCCGCTATTGGAATGGGACGAAGAAAACGGTCGTTACCACGCCATGCACCACCCGTTCACTTCACCCAAACCAGAAGATATTCCACTTTTGGATACCAATCCTGGAGAAGTGAGAGCAAATGCCTATGACTTTGTATTAAATGGCGTAGAAGTCGGTGGGGGATCAATCCGTATCCACGACAGAGAACTTCAATCACTCATGTTCAAACATTTAGGGTTCAGCTCCGAAGAAGCAAAAAAACAGTTCGGATTCCTGATGGAGGCCTTTACATATGGCGCTCCCCCACACGGCGGACTCGCTTTTGGCTTTGACCGACTAGTATCTTTATTGGCAGGCTTAGATACCATCCGCGATGTCATCGCCTTCCCGAAAAACAATTCAGGAAGAGATGTTATGATTGATGCACCGTCAACCATCCACCAAGAACAGTTGGACGAGCTCAGCTTAAATATTGCGATAAAAGCATAAATTTTTACCTCGATTTTCGAGAAACAATTTATTAACAGTATATTTAAAAGTTGGTAATTTTTACCAACTTTTTTTTGTGAAAAACCAGCAGATTAGATGGCAGAGAGTACCGCTAATGCATTTATAAAGGAAAGTGCGCAAAAAGCATTTGACACCAAACACCGCGATATTATCAATTACAATATCGACAAATACAGCATGGCTTTCGAAAAAGGCAAGAGTAAATTTGCAGATCTTGAAAATAGCAAGATAAAAGCCAATTTGATTAAGTGGAAGGTCATGGAAAATCTCGACCGCTACCTGTTGCAGTTTGAAGCCAATTTCACTGCCCGAGGTGGAAAAGTCATCTGGGCAAACGACGCCACAGAAGCGTTGGAAGAGATCTATGCGATCATTCAGCGTAAAAAGGCAAAGTCTGTAGTCAAGTCTAAATCGATGACAACAGAAGAGATTGAGCTTAACCATTTTCTGGCTTCCAAAAATATTGATGCAATAGAAACCGATCTGGGCGAATATATTATACAGCTGCTCGATCAAAAACCCTATCACTTTGTTACCCCAGCCATGCACTTGAGCCTGGAAGATATTGCTAAGCTTTTCCATGAAAAATTTGACACTCCATTGGATGCTTCCGCAGAGCAACTGACAATGAAGGCGCGTGAACTACTTCGTGATCGCTACTTATCAGCAGAAGTCGGAATTACAGGAGCCAATTTTCTGATCGCTGAAACTGGTAGCCTAGCGATTACTGAAAATGAAGGAAATGCCCGATTGACATCGACGTTCCCGAAAACACATATCGCTGTAGTTGGAATAGAAAAAATAATTCCCAACCTACAAGATTTAGACATCTTTTGGCCGCTTTTATCTACACACGGTACTGGTCAGAATTTAACGGTTTACAATACACTACTTACCGGGCCGAAACAGGCTTACGAATCCGACGGTCCCGAAGAGATGTACGTCATTCTGCTAGACAATGGCCGCAGCAAACTTCTCGCTCAGAAAGAACAGCGTCAGGGCTTATATTGCATCCGTTGCGGTGCCTGTTTGAATGTATGCCCAATCTATCAGAACATCGGTGGCCATACTTATGAAACAACTTATCAAGGCCCAATTGGATCACTCATATCACCTCATTTAAATGGGATGAAGGAATTTAAACACCTGAGCTACGCCTCTACACTCTGTGGAAAATGTACTGAGGTCTGTCCGGTAGGTATTGACATACAACGTATGCTTCTTGTGAACAGAAAAGATTCAGTTGATCAAGGTCTAGCTTCAAAAACGGAACAAAAAGCCTGGCAATGGTTCACTTATGGAATTATGCGGAGAAAATTGGTCGATTTTTTCGGTGGAAAATTCAAAAATTTTTTCATCCGAAAATTCTTTCAGAAAACATGGGGGCATCAGCGTGAATTACCTAAGTTGTCAGAAAAATCATTCTCCAAACAGTGGAAAGAACAACAAAAAAATAAAGAATAAAAAAAAAGAAAGAGGGAACCAACGGTTCCCTCCTCTACTAACACTCACCAATATTTAATATGAAAACTATCCTTGTTTAATGTTTATGATGCTTTTACGTCGGCGTCATTTGTTTTATTCAGTTCTCCTTTTTTAACGTCTTTTCTTTTGAGCTGTCTGTCTTTTTTCCAATGCTCTTTGTGCATTTTTCGATTTTCAGCGTAAGAATCCTTTAACGTTTTTTGTTGCTCTGGTGTTAACATTCCCATCATTTTTTCATGTTCCGCCACACGTTGCTTTTTCATTTTTGCACGATGTTCCTTTCGTTCAGCGGCCATTTTTTGATGATCCTGTGCTTGCTTCAAATGAAATGCATAGATATCTTTACGCTGTTTATCCGTAAATTTCAGCTTTTGATCCATGCGATCAGTTTTCATCTTAGCTACTTCCTCAGGAGTTTTATTTTTAAAACCATCGTGCATCCTTCCGCTTTTATGTTTATGCATGGAAGTTTGCATTTCTTTCAATTCTGGTTTAACATCTTTTTTTTCTTGAGCGAAACCGGCTAACATCAATCCAGATAAAGCCAAACTTAACATCAATTTTTTCATTTCTTTATTTTTTTAAAACCAACAATCATTTTTTTTATAAGTACTCTTTTTCAACTTATTTATTAGTAAGAGCCGTATCGGCTATCAAAAGTTTAATTGATGATTTGTTAAATAAAGTTAAGAAGAGCTTATTGGCTTACAGCACTTAAACGGATCGGTAACGTATATGCCACACGCACTTTAAGTCCATTCTGTACACCAGGTTTCCATTTTTTCGCTTTCTTCAATAAGTTTATAGCAGCCTCCCCGGTACCAAATTTCATATCACGTTTGACAGCAATATCTGTCAATGACCCATCTTTCTCAACGACAAAAGAAACCTCTATGACACCAGACACCCCTTGATCTAAAGCCTGTTGCGGAAAGTTATAATTCTCGGCAATCCATTTCATAAACGCGGGCAACCCTCCTACAGGTATTGGCATAATCTCCACCGATGTAAATGTATTGTTAGCATCACCATCGGTTCCACCGCCGGATACCGAACCAATCCCGGAGCCAGTAATATCACCATCTCTTTTCGAAGAACCAAATTCACCGCGCGCAATATATGTACCCGATGGACTTGCCTTCAATGTAATCCTTGAAGTCATCGTATTGGGATTCTTCAGTTCATCCTGACTCACAAGTTCTTCCGTAACTTGATTTGCTTTGGCCACTTTTATATCAGGCATTCTAACCAGATCAAATTTGGATACATCTTGGGCAACCTGCTGCGGGGCCTTCTCCTGCATCATGACAGGTTCTTCAGGAACCTCTTCTTTCTCCTCTTCCTTCTTTTGAATTTCTTCCAGCATGTCGGGTCCAATATCTTGTACTTTATAAATCACGGCGGGAACAGTTTGCTTAAAATATGTATTATATGCATAGGACCCTGCGATCAGCAAAACTGCAAAAGAAACCACAATTCCCAAACCCAAATTTGTTGCTTTATCAGAGAGATTTCGCAACTCGTAAGCGCCGTACATTTTGTTACGACCAGCAAAAATAACATCCAGCCATTCTTTGCGGTAAATATTCAATTTGGAGTTCATCATAATATTAAAGTTTAAATCTTTTCATTATGATGCACGAAAGCCTTATATTTCACAAAAAAAAATATAGATGCTTATGAAGTCATTTTTTTTAGCTATTTTTCTACTTACAGTATATGCTTGTGGCAACAATCAACATCAATCCAAGACTGCAATTAAGCATGAAAATACGGAAGAAACAATTTCACCATACTTTGGTTTTTTAAACCAGCAAAGGGACTCACTTATCGCTCTTCCGATGGATCAGGCAATGGAAAGTCCCGAAAAATATAATTATGTTATCGTAGAAGACCAAGTCAGCCCCCTTGAGTTTGTTCAGAATAAAACAGATAGTAAGGGGAGCAACGGTAGACAGACCGCACAGAACTTTGCAAATAGTGAAGGTTCATTATTTAAAGTTAGCGCTGCAGTTAAATCCGGTGAATTTGGTATGCTGGTCAACAAGGCTTTTATAGAGCAGTATAAAATCGAGAAGTTTACACAAGTTCAAAGAGAAACTTCCACAAATATTAGGGAGCAACTTGAAAAAAAATACAACAGAAAGATTAACAAAAGCACAACCATAGCGATACTCAGCGATCAGTCGGAGTTTAATCTTACGGTTTTTGAAAATCAACAAGACTCTGCCTTAGCCGTATTTTCGTACGCCAAGGACGAGCAGTTGATCAATTTGGATTTTCCAGCCTTGTATGATGACATCAGTACCTGGCGTGTTGATGACGGCGGCCAATTTGACAACGATGCTTTTCACATACTAACAGTATTACGATCAGCACAAGGGATCAGTTTTATCAGTATCTTTTGGGGAGCTGAAGGTTATGAACTGAATTTCTACCAGCCTAAGAAAAACGTATTTAACTCGGCAGCACAAGCCTATGGATATAGTTCGCCATTATAAAATAGTAACTATACTAAGTTTCCCATGAACAATGAAATTGCCGTGGGAAACTTGAAACACCCTACTTGATTATAGATGCATTCTAGCCATAGGAGCCACATCCTGACCCACAAAATCTTTCTTTAAAAATTTATGATAGCCCGCAATCGCAATCATTGCTGCATTATCCGTACAATATTCAAATTTTGGAATGAATACCCTCCAGTTGTATTTATCACCCATTTCAATCAAGCTCTGTCGGAGACCAGAATTAGCCGAAACGCCACCTGCGATAGCGATATCCATTACGCCAGTTTCCTTTGCCGCTTTCTTTAATTTATTCAACAGAATAGATACAATACGCGATTGCACACTGGCACACAGGTCGGCCATATTGTCTGTCAGAAAATCTGGATTCAGCTTCAATTGGTCTTGAACCAAATAGAGTATTGCCGTTTTCAATCCTGAAAAACTGAAATTTAAACCTGGGATTTGTGGCTCAGGAAGCCTATAAGCGGTCGGATTTCCATCTTTGGAATATTTATCTATAAGCGGTCCACCCGGATAAGGAAGATTTAAGATTTTAGCGGTCTTATCAAAAGCCTCCCCCGCTGCGTCATCCAATGTCTCCCCCAAAAGTTCCATTTCAAAATAATCTTTCACCAATACAATTTGTGTATGACCACCAGAAACTGTAAGACATAAAAAAGGAAAGTTTGGCTTCGGATCTTCAATAAAATGAGCTAAAATATGCGCCTGCATATGGTTTATATCAATTAAAGGAATATTTTGCGCAAGTGCAAATGACTTAGCAAAAGACGTTCCTACCAAAAGTGCACCTAATAATCCCGGCCCCCGTGTAAAACTCACTGCATCTATTTGATTTTTGCTTACTTTTGCTTGGCGAATGGCTTCGTCCACTGTTGGAATAATATTTTGTTGATGAGCGCGAGAAGCCAACTCGGGAACTACTCCACCATATTTCGCGTGGATTGCCTGAGTTGCTATAACATTTGAACGAATTTCACCGTTTATACAGATAGAAGCGGAGGTTTCATCACAAGAGGATTCGATCCCTAAAATAATAGCCATAGCTGGAGGTAATAAATTTTAATACAAAAGTATCAAAAAAATAATTAAAATAGTGTCAATAGTCCTGGGTAGTATAGTCATTATACTGCTTGCATTGGCATTGTCCCTGCAGTTGAAGCCCGTACAAAACTATGTTGCACAAAAAGCTGTAGACTATTTATCAAAGGAACTAAATACCAAAATAAGTCTCAAGAGCATCTATTTTAAGCCCTTCAAATCTATTGTAGTAGAAGATTTTCAACTCTATAGTCCGCAAGGAAAAAAAATAGTACATTCAGGCAAGCTAGAAGCTAATGTCAACCTCTCTGAGTTCATTGAGTCGAACAAGATTGTAATCAATAAGTTAACAATTGAAGATACTGAAGCTTCCTTTGAACAATTTCAGGATAGCAGTAATATTTCATTCTTAATTCGGTATTTCAACCCACCAGAAAAAGAAAAAAAGAAAAGTTCAAAAAAACTCATCTTTGCGATCAAAGAAGTTATCATCAAAAACAATGCGTTCAACTACACTGACCACAAACGCAAGCATTACAATAAAGTGGTTGATTTTGGAGATTTAGGAATCTCCAAATTAAACGCTCATCTTGATAATATTAAAATGGATTCCAATCAATTTTCAGCAGATATTAAGACCTTTAATCTGCATGAAAAGAAAGGATTGGTTATTAAAGGTCTTCTTGCACGCACAACGATAAGCAATACGGCTATTGAACTCAGTGAACTGATGTTGGCAACCAACCGTTCTACATTTAAGAATTATATCAAACTTAGTTATAAAAGCTTTGATGACTTTTCAGACTTCATCAATAAGGTTCACATACAACTTCGAGCGCGAGATTCACGTATTCATTCCGAAGACATTGCTTTCTTCTCCTCCCCCATGCACCAGGTCCAATTTGATGTCCATATTAAAAAAGCAAATTTGGAAGGTACGGTATCGGCAATCAACGCCAGTCAGGTCGATTTAACAATCGGTAAGAAGACAAGCTTAGCAGGTGATCTACAAATTATTGGACTACCTGACATCGATAAAACAGATTTCATCATTCCACAGGTAGCAATTTCATCCGAATATCAAGACTTAAATCGGGTTATTGCCGATTTAGGAGATCTAAAAAACTTTAAACTCCCGGAAATTGTTCAGCTTTTCAATAGATTTTCTTTCAAAGGAAGTCTACATGGACTGTACAATAAATTTAAAACAAAGGGAATTTTCACGACCGATATTGGTGATGTTACAGCGGATGGATTGCTGGATATCCAGAAAGAAACCAAATATGCAGGTAGCTTCCAATCGAAAAAATTCGATGTAGGAGCGATTACAAAAGTAAAAGATTTAGGAACAACAGGGTTCAATCTACAAATAGACGGAGCAGGTACTGATCCCAAAATGCTAGCTTTGATGATAAAAGGTAATTTGACAAATTTCAACTTTAAGAATTACAGCTATCAAGATGTACAGATTGAGGGAAAAACAGAAAAGAAACTTTTCGTCGGATCCGGAAGTATATCCGATCCAAATTTAAAATTAAAGTTTACAACAGATATTGATTGGTCCGCCAAACCCAATTATCATCTAGATGCTGATATTCAGCAAGCTAATCTAAAAAAAATCAACTTCTTTCAAGGAGATTCCATCAACATTACGAACACAAAATTCCATACCAGCTTAATTGGGGACAATATCAATAATATTACCGGTGAGTTTAAATCAGACAGTGTAAGCTTCAGTTCTTCGAAAGGGCAATTTGTTATACGAAACATCAATTTTCTAGCAGAAGGAGATGAAAATGAACGCTCGTTAACCTTGCAGTCGGCTATCGGACATATTGATCTCAAAGGAAGAATAGACCTCAATACGATAGTTCCTTATTTTAAAGCTTTAGCGATGCGCTATGCCCCGGCTATTGGTTTTGAGAAGGACATGTTTAACCGCCAAGACTTTGACCTCAATATTAATATTACTTATTTCAAGCCTATCGCAACGTTCTTTAAAAAAGATATTGCGCTGGACAGTGGTGCAACATTGAACGCCAAATTTGAAAGTGAAAAACAAACGGCTAATTTTAATTTTTACGCGCCTGAATTGAAGTACAATGGTATCCGACTCACTCACCTGATTATCGATCAAAATGCCAATTTGAAAAATATGGAACTGCAAACCTCCATTGATCGAATTAACTTTACTGACAGTACCTATATTAAAAACGTCAATATTTCAAACACGCTGGCAAACGATAGTTTACAATTCAACATCAAAATGTCGGAACTAGAGGCAAGCAACAGTCTAGATCTGAATGGAGTCATCCGTTTTGCTCATGCCAAACCTGCCTATATCAATTTCTATCCGTCGAATATCTTGATCAATAGAGAGAGCTGGCTAGTCAATAATGATGCACAGCTTAAAATATCGAAAGGAAAATGGTACTTTGAAAAACTAACGCTAAGTCATGATAACCAAAAGGTCCACATTGACGGTATACTTTCCAATGAAGAAAGTGATCAGATCAATCTCAAATTTCAGGACTTTAACCTCACCTCCTTAAATGGTATAACCAAGCCTTACGGCATCAATCTCTCCGGAAATATGAACGGAAATATTGAAGTTAACGCTGTGTTTAAATCCCCCTTTGTTGTAGCCAATATAAAGACTTCTCCTATCCTCTATAACAATATTCCCATCGGTTCACTGGCGCTTAGTGCTAATTACGACCCCGAAAATCAACACGTAAAACTAGATAGCAAGATCGAAGAAGGTAATAAATTGATTCAGCTAAAAGGTTCTTATAATCACTTAAATGAAAATAATAAGCTTAATCTTAAAGCCAAACTCGCAAATACAGATGTATTTATTTTCCAGCCATTTTTACGAAACTTAGTATCCAATATTCAGGGAAAAGTGAACGCAGATCTTACGATTGAAGGTGACATTCTAAATCCCAAAATTACAGGCGACGGCAAATTGGAAAATGCTTCGATGGTTATCAATTATCTAAAAACCCCCTATCGGCTTTCTGATAAAATTGAGCTTACCAACAATCGAATCTTTCTAAAAGGATTAAAAGTATATGATCCAAAAAACAATGTAGCGACCATTGATGGAGTTGTCGACCTCAACAAATTAAGTGACCCTGATATAGATATTACTGCAGAAGCCAAGAATTTTTTAGTATTAAATACCACAATTAAGGACAATGACATATATTACGGAACGGCTTACGCCTCGGGCAATTTCAAGTTTAAGGGACTTACCTCAGCAATGAATATCAACATCCGTGCTAAATCCGAAGAAAATACTGTTATCAATATCCCTTTCAACAACGCGAGCACCATATCAGACACCGACTTTATTTACTTTATCGAGAAAGACTCCACAAAAATCAAGAAAAACACAAAAAAACGAGATTTCAACGGTCTAACCATGAATATGGATCTCCTAATCAACCCCAATGCAGAGATCAATTTATTCTCCAGTATGGGCGAATTATCGGGACGGGGAAATAGCAATCTTAATATGCGAATATCCTCTTTGGGCGATTTTGAAATGTTTGGGGATTTTATCATCAACAGTGGAAAATTTAATTTTACCGCCCAAGATTATATCAATAAGATCTTTGATCTTAAAGAAGGAGGAACAGTGCGATGGGCTGGAAATCCCACAGAAGCCAATATCAATATCAACGCCATCTATCAACAAAGAACGAGCTTAGCACCGCTTTATAATGCAGCCGGACGTGAAGAAAATCCCGAACGCGTATTGGCACAGGCCGACATGATCTTAAAAGGTCAATTAAGTCAGCCTGAGATCACCTTCGATATCAATTTCCCACAGAACCCCGGCGTTAAGGATGAGTTGCAAGGTTATTTTTCAGATGCCAACAATGTCAATCAACAAGCACTTAGTCTGATCGTTCGAAGGAGTTTTACCCCTGGCACACAAACTGACTTCGGTAAAGAAGTGAACAATACTTTGTTATCTGCGGGAACTGAGATAGCATTCAACCAAATCAACAACATTATAGCCCAATCGCTCAACATCAATTTCTTTGATATTAATATTAAGTCTTTAAATGATGCTTCCGCCTCGCTACGCTTATTTAATGACAGACTTGTCTTGACCGGAGGGATCTCGGATCGCAGAAGTCAGGCCCTTACGGATTTAAATGTTTTTTCAGATCGGGTCTCTACAGATGCTGAAGCGATGTTTTATTTAAGAAAAGATGGCCGTTTAGTCCTCAGGGCCTCAAACAGATTAAACACCCGAAATTTTCTTCTTAGCCCCAACGATGGCGAGTATATAAGCGCTTTCGGATTACTGTATCGACAGGAATTCAACAGCTTCTCCGAGTTCTTAAAACGGCTATTTCCATTTGGCAAGAAAACGATTACGACAACTCCTGCTGAAACAAATAAAGGCAAGGTCAATTAACCCTTTCCGTCTAATTCTTTGGGTAGTTCAACCGGTCTCTTCAAACTCAAGAAAACCTCTTTCAATTCCGGAATACCTCTTTAAGCTAAGACAGACCTCGTCCATCTCAATCGGACCCTTTTCATCTCCTAATAGCCCAACTCCCGTTCCAACGGCATTGTCCCCATTCCATGAATTCATGTCGATTTCAACAGCAGCGCTTTTGTATTTCAGCTCCATATAACTGCCGACTCAGGCGATTTGTGGAAGATCTGAACAACAAAAAAATAGTGTAAAAGCTGCGGCCACGCTGCGATGAAAATAAAAAAAGTCCCTTCAGTAGATTGAAGGGACTTCCTTTTTATTTAAAAATCGCTTAGGATAATTTCTCGAATTCTTTGTATTCGATTTCTTCCGAATTCAATTTAACTAAACCCTTCAAGTGATCAAATACCTTCAAAGCTTTAGCTTCTTCAAACAAACGATTACCTTGTTCGCGGTCTTGCAATAATTGAATTGCAAATTGGTTCAACTGCTCATCAGAAGGCTCTTCATTGATGTTATACATCTTGATTTGCGCATAGATGCGTTCCTTCGCTAAATTGATCACTTCATCATATTTAACTTCAAGACCGTTTTCTGTAACCACACGATTTTCAATGATCGTCCATTTCAAGTTGTTTAAGAAATCGGCAAATCCTTCGTTTAATTCTTCTTCAGAAATACTTGGATTAGTTGCTTTCAACCATCTTTTTAAGAACTCTTCAGGGAAAGCTACATCAACCTTTTCCATACCAAAAGTATACATGTCATTACGTAACTTTTGATCAGAATTTTGTTTGAATAAGTTTTCAACTTCTTCTCTCACTTTTTCTGTGAATTGAGCTTCTTCCGTCACTTCACCTTCAGTGAATAACTTATCGAAAAATTCTTGATTAAGATCAGCTTCCTCTAAACGGTTGATATTCTTAACAGTCAATTCAAATTTAGTTACATCTAAAGCGGTTGCTTCCTCTTCGGTAATACCTAATATCCGTGCTAAATCTTCAGTTTTAAATGCTTTTTTAACGTCAATCTTAACAACATCGTCCTTCTTAAGACCAACCAATGATTTTTTGACCTTAGCATCTTCTACGATATCAGTACGTATAGAAGTTGTTTTCTCTAAACCATCCTCTTTATCTTGCTTCAATGTTGCATACAATACATCACCTTCTTCAGATACTTCTGGATTAGTCATTTTTCCATAGCTACGACGCAAGTTCTTGATACGATCTGCCAATGTTTCTTCATCAGCTTTGATCTCGTAAGAAGTAAATTCAGTCTCAGCAGTGAAAGGCAATTCAAACGCCGGAGCAAGACCAATTTCATATTTAAAGTTGAAATTGTCTTTATAATCCCAGCTGTACTGCGCGTCATCTTCCAAAGGAAGTGGCTGACCTAAAACTTCTAATTTATTTTCAGTAATGTAATTGGTGATTTTTTCATTCACTAATTTATTGACCTCATCAAATAAAATAGACTTACCATAAGTACGTCTGATATGTCCAACAGGAACTTGACCTGGACGGAACCCTGGCAATTTTGCTTTTTTAGCTTGCGCTTTAATCTCTTTGTCGACTTGAGGATTATAATCTTCAGGTGCTAATGCGACGTTGACTACCGCATTGATTGCATCTACATTCTCGTGTGAAATATTCATACTCTTTTTAGCTATATCGCATTCATAAAAAAATCCTCCCGAGGTTTTAAGTTCGGGAGGACATCAAGTGCGGAAGAAGGGACTCGAACCCCCACGCCTTGCGGCGCCAGATCCTAAGTCTGGTGCGGCTACCAATTACGCCACTTCCGCATTAGGATTTCTTTTGATGCCACAAAGATAGAAACCAAACATATATCCTGCAAGTATTTTTTACTCTTTTTTTTATTTTTTTTCAATACTCGCCTAGGCTCTTGCATAATTCATTATTATTCATTTACTTTGATTATCAAAGTACTTTTATGGAACAGAAAGATTTATATAAAGAGCTTGGGCAGATCAGATCATTAATGGAAAAATCGTCCAAATTTGTTTCAATTAGCGGATTATCGGGCGTCCTTATGGGTTGCTATGCGCTCGTGGGAACACTATTAGGATACTATATTATATATCAACCTCAAAGTGCCGTGCTATTAGGGGGCAATAATTTGGAAAGATCCCAAGTGCTTTTGATCATTGCGCTGACCATTTTATTCTTATCCTTAGTGACTGGTTTTGTCATGGCGCGTAGAAAGGCGAGAAAAAATAAACAGTCCATTTGGAACATGACAAGCAAATCACTTTTATTTACAGTTTCAATTCCATTACTTGCAGGTGGCTTCGTATCGGCGCTGTTTTTTATCCAAGGATACTACCAGCTGGTTGCCGCTATGCTACTCATATTTTATGGACTAGCACTGACCGCAGGGAGTATTTATACATTTGCCGAAGTAAAAGCACTAGGCATAATAGAAATCTGCCTAGGCCTGATCGTGCTAGCTTTTCCGGATAAAGGATTACTTTTGTGGGGATTGGGATTTGGTGTGTTACACATCATCTATGGTTTTATCGTTTACAAAAAATACGAATCGTGAAATTAGATCTTTCTCTATATGACAAAATATTTGAAAACAGAGTACGACTCCAGATAATGAGTATTCTCGCGGCAAATGAGGAGTACGATTTCAATTCATTGAAAGAATTGTTGGAGGTAACGGATGGTAACCTTGCCTCCAATCTGAAAACGTTGGAAAAAGAAGAATATATTGTTGTCGAGAAAAGCTTTGTCGAACGAAAGCCAAATACCCGATATAAAAGAACTGCTAAAGGACTAAAAGCATTTGAAAATCACCTTGCTGCACTAGAAAATTTAATAAAACAACAATACAAATAATTTTTTTATCCATGCACTTTGAAAAACAAAGTACTTTTAAAAAAAAGAAATATGAAAAAAATCCGATTAAAACTCATGTTGCACCTCTACGACTGGTCCTCCAAAATCTATGCGACAGTCTTTAAATGGAATAAAAAGGCTTGGGGAATTCGCAAGGAAGAATTTCTAAATTATCCTGTCGGAAGCATTGGTCACTCGCTTGGCCTTTTTTACGAAAGTAAAGGCTTCGAAGTGATGCCTAAATTAGAAAACCATGACGTTTTTCACATTCTGACCGAAACTGGAACAGAAATCCAAGACGAAATTGCGATGCAGTATTTGTTATTGGGTAATGGAAAGATCAGTTTATACCTTTTTGGGATGGTCCTCATTGGCGGAATACTGTTCCCAGAATACTTCAGTTGTTACAAAAAGAACTTTCAAAAAGGCCGAACACTTCAGCGATTTCATCATTTAGAATTTAAGGACATGTTACAGTTACAGCTCACCGAACTTCAAATCGCACTGTATAGCGAAAACATTCAAATAAACCTAAACAGCTAAAACCATGGACAACAACAATTCATCTCCAATGGAGCCCTCTTCATTGTTTGAGAAAATCAGCAATTCCACTGTACTAAAACTATTCGTCATCTTATTTCTTTCTTTAATCTTGCTTATCCCTCTTGCATTAATTCGTGATTTAATTGAAGAAAGAAAATCAAGGGAACAGGAAGTGTCCGGAGGCATCGCCCTCAATTGGGGAAAAGACCAAGTAGTGTCCAGTCCAGTACTTGCCATCCCCTATCGCGAAACGGTCCCTTTATCGGCCGAAAAAACTGAAAAATCTAACCTGAGAGAAGAGACTAAATGGATATTTGTCTTACCTAAAATTTCCAATATCGTTACAGCTATTTCTCCCCAACATCTTTCAAGAGGAATTTATACTTCTGTAGTTTACAGCAGCAACATTACCGTGGAAGGAAATTTTGGCAAATTAAACCCAGAAAAACTGGAGATTCCAGTCGAAAATATTGACTGGAAAGGCAGCAAGCTTATTTTTGGCATCCAAGATTTTAAAGGACTCGGAAAGCGCCCAACATTGAACTGGGATGGCCAGGATATAGTTTTCGATCCAGATTTCAATAATCTCAATCTTTTTAATCAAAATTTGGTTTGTGCTGTACCATTAACCCCTCAGGACGATAATAATCATTTCAAGATCAAACTGGATTTAAAAGGATCGAAGTCCCTCAACTTTTTGCCCCTTAGCGACCAAACAAATATCCAAGCAAAAGGAAACTGGGCTAATCCAAGTTTTACAGGTGCGTTTCTACCAAGCAAGCGAAATACGGAAGCTTCAAATTTTTCCGCATCCTGGGAAATTCCATCTTTCAGCCGCAAACTTCCACAACAATGGGTCGGTGACGCTCACAACATCTATCGCTTTGACGCCAACATAGAAAACGCCAACGATACCAACGAACCAACAACGCCACAAACTACCACGCCGCCGGGCACTTCCGCAAACAAT
Organism: Sphingobacterium sp. 2149; assembly: GCF_031455655.1. NCBI lineage: Bacteria > Pseudomonadati > Bacteroidota > Sphingobacteriia > Sphingobacteriales > Sphingobacteriaceae > Sphingobacterium > Sphingobacterium sp. 2149. Next base: position 276,405 of record NZ_JAVDTD010000005.1, read on the forward strand.
TTATTGGACAATACAGATATGATTACCATTCATTTTTTACCCGACATCAACAACTATCAAAAGACAACCAGAGTTGCCAAATACGGTATTTTGATCATCATCCTTACCTTTACTTCACTCCTATTTACGGAAGTAATCAAGAAAAAAAGAGTTCATATCATTCAATACATACTAATCGGTGCAGCCATGGTGCTTTTCTACACCTTGCTGTTGGCCTTATCAGAACATATCGGCTTTAATTTGGCTTATGTGACAGCAACAATGGCGACAGTCTTACTTATTGGCAGTTTTATCAAAGCTATTACCAAGGATGCGAAGACCGCAGCGCTTCTCAGTTCGATATTAGGCATATTTTATCTCTTTATTTATGTATTGATGCAGCTTAGAGATTATTCGTTAATCGCCGGAACTATTGGAATCTTTATTATTCTGGCCATTCTCATGCGTGTTTCGACAAAAATAAATTGGTATCAATTTGACAATGACCATGCAGATCAATAGACAACATTTTAAAATATACTGGGTACTTATCGAAGTATTCCTAAAAAAATAAAAATTTCCCTTTATAGCCATTAACATACAGATTAATGGCTATTTTTTGCTTTCCTTAAGTTTTATTGGCAAAATCTGTAACTTGCAAAGATATTTTTCAGCATAACAATATGAAAAAACTTACAATACTTGCATTAGCAATGATAACATGCAATTTAAGCAACGCCCAAACCTCCAAACAACCCATGAATCCAACTACACTTTGGGAACTTGGACGTGTATCAGCAGAGGGACTTTCAGCAGACGGCAAAACACTGGTGTATGGTGTTTCCAATTATAACCTGGAAAGTAATTCAAGTGAAAAAAATCTATATACGGTTTCACTTACAAATGGAGCCGTTAATCAGTTCACCGATCAGAAAGGTGGCGAGTCTGTGGTTCAAATCGAAAAAAATGGCGATGTTATCTACTTGTCCAAAGGTCAACTCTGGAAAAAAAATCTGTCAAAAGGAGAAGCAGTACAATTGACGTCTGGTGACATGGAATTGGAAAATGTTAAGTTTTCACCCGACGGAAAACAAATACTCTTCAGCCAGTCCGTTCTTGTAAAAAAATACCACAGCACAGACAAATATCCCGAATTACCAAAATCAGACGCTTATATCTATGACAACTTAGACTATAGACATTGGGACACCTTCAATGATGGCAAGTTCAGTCATCCTTTTGTAGCGAGTTTTGTTGATGGTAAAGTTGGTGAGCCGGTAGACCTGTTGAAGGACCAACCCTTCTATAGCCCGCAAGCACCATTTGGTGGCGCCGAAGATTTTGCCTGGTCTCCAGATAGCAAGGCCGTGCTGTATGTCTGTAAAAAGAAATTCGGAACAGACTATGCCGTCAGTACCAATACCGATATTTATCGCTATGATATTGCCAGCGGAACGACTTTCAACCTGACAGAAGGAATGAATGGGTATGATACAGCCCCAGCTTACTCTCCGGATGGTAAAAACCTCACTTGGCTCAGCATGAAGACCGACGGTTATGAGTCGGACAAAAATGACATCATCTTATTCGATAAAAACAGTTCGATCCGTCTTAACTTAACGGCGCATTGGGATGGTACAGTCAATAGCTTTATTTGGAGCAACGACAATCGAAAAATCTATTTCACCGCTGCTACGAAAGGCACCGTACAATTATTTGAACTTGAAGTCCCTACAAATATTAAAACGAAAGGCTTACCTAAGATCCATCAAATTTCAGCCGGCGACTTTGATATCACTGGTATTGTAGGTCAGGTAGCGGATCAATTGATCGTCAGCTCCACAAGATTCACGCGCGCAACCGAAATCTTTAGTTTTGATCTGAAAAGCAAGTCCTTAACTCCGATCACCAAAGTCAATGATGCTAAGTATGCAAATATTAGCGAAAACAAAATTGAGAAACGTACCACCAAGGCATCCGATGGAGCAGATCTGTTTTCATGGGTCATCTATCCCCCAAACTTTAACCCCGCAAAAAAATATCCAACTATACTTTACTGTGAAGGTGGCCCTCAGTCTGCCCTTACTCAATTTTATTCATTCCGCTGGAACCTACAGTTAATTGCATCGCAAGGTTATATTGTGATCGCGCCAAACCGTAGAGGGATGCCTGGTTGGGGTGTAAAATGGAATGAGGCTATTTCTCAAGACTGGGGCGGTCAGCCTATCCGGGATTACTTAGCAGCCATAGACGATATCTCCAAAGAATCTTACGTGGATACCGCACGTCGTGCGGCTATTGGAGCCAGTTATGGTGGCTATTCTGTTTACCAATTAGCGGGCGTACACCAAAACCGTTTCAAGACCTTCATTGCCCACAATGGTTTGTTCGATATGAGAAGTTGGTATGGAACCACAGAAGAACTATTTTTTGCTAACCATGAATTAGGGGGGGGATACTGGGATAGCAAAAATGAAAAATCCTACACAGCGTTCAATCCGATTGAAAAAGCAAATAATTGGCACACCCCGATTTTAATCTTTCAAGGTGGAAGAGATTACCGTGTTCCAATCGGACAGGGGCTGGCGGCATTCCAATTAGCTCAGCTCAAAAAGATTAAGAGCCGTCTAGTCTACCTTCCTGATGAAAATCACTGGGTACTGTCCGGGCAAAATGCACAGGTCTGGCAAAACGAATTTTTTAACTGGCTGAAAGAAACGCTATAGGTAGGAAAGTGAAATCGTCAATCAACTTCTGATTTTGTTACCAAAAATGCCACGCCATGCGTGGCGTTTTTGTTTCGATTCCTAATTGACCGTATCTAGTCCTATTAACCATGGATTAATGTCACCTTGTACCTTAGCTAGGGGTTAACAGGGGGTCTACAGGGGTTTACCGCTATTAACCCAGTGTTAACCCTCTGTAAAAATGGAGTTAAAACGGTCTTAATGGAGAACGTGGTGAAAGCTTGTTAACAAGAAAGTGTGGATCAGCAAGCACACAATGCAAGGAGCAAATTTGGGGCATTGAGCCGGCCGCCGGATTAACATCCCAAAAGTCAACCTCCTGAAAACAAAAAGCCTGCAATATGCAGGCTTTTTCTATAAGACTATTGTATTTTCTAAACGCTACTTTTCTCCCTTTTTTCCAAAAATAGAAAGCTTGATATATTTTCCAGGATTCTCTTTAACATCCTTCATCAAATAATCCATTTCTTTTGAAGCGTTATTCAGATTATTATATAAAGCTTCATCATTAAGCAATAATCCGATAGAGCCCTTACCGCTGTTAATCTTCCCGGTAATCTCCTGAAAATCATTAACGGCGGTATTTACTTTGTTCATGGTGTGTTCAAAATCCAATCTGGCCGCTTTGTCTGTTATATTATTTAAATTGGACATAATCGAATTGATCTTCTCTCCATTTTGTGAAAAGTTGGATGTAATTGACTCCATGTTGGCCATGATGCGATTGAGTCTTCCCTTTTCGTTTCCAACTAGACCTTCTACATCTTTTGTGATTCCTTCCACATTTTTCAATGAGGTAGATATACTATGAATACTGTTTTTAAAGTCGTCCTGAAACTGCTTATCTAAAACATTATTCACAACGGACAGTGTTGAATCCAGTTTAATGGTAATGGTTTCGATCCTCTTTTGAATAGGCTCAACCTTATCCATAATATTCGGTTGGACACCCGAAGCTAAAAAATCGCCGTCCTTTGCCAATTCCTTACTGTTGCCCATTTCAAAGACAATCGCTTTACTCCCCAACAAATCTGTACTTGAAATTCTAGCAATTGTGTTTTTCGGCACGGCGTAATCAGCGTGAATTTTAAACTCAGTTTTAATTTTGCCATCAGGTTGAAGAATCATCTTCGATACACGTCCGATTTGATACCCATTCACTAAAACAGGCTTGGATGGAGTTAATCCATCAACAGTCTCGTAGGTCGTGTAATAGGTGTTATCGCTACTAAAAACATCATTCCCTTTTAGAAAGCTATAACCAATAAATAATAAAACTATTGCAACCGTTGCTAATATGCCGACCTTTGTCTCGTTTGATATTTTCACAAATAATCTATTTAGTAATGATCATTAATTTAAGTTTAAAACAGCACAAAAGCAAATCTGTTTAGCGTTCTACGGAATTTTTATAGATTTTTATAGCAGAAACCAGATTATCAACAATCTCTTGTTGTCCCGCATCAGACAATAAGTAGCTCTCCTCTTCTCTATTACTAATAAATCCAATCTCGGTCAATACCGCTGGCATACCCGCTTCCGCAAGTACAGCTAACCCTTTCTCCCAGAAACCTCTACTGTATCGGCCAGCTTTCACGTACTCGCCCTCTATCATTTGCGCAAGACGTATACTTTTTTCACGAAATCGATTTTTCATCAACGAGAAGATGATCGCACTTTCGGGATCTTTAGGATCAAATCCCTGATAGTTCTCTTTATAATTGGATTCCAATAATAAGGATGCATTTTCACGAACAGCAGCATCCTGTTGGCCTAAACGATGCGAACCAGAAACCAATGTTTCGGTACCATGTGCACTCGAACCACTGGAATTACAGTGAATTGATATAAATAAATCTGCTTTATTAGCATTCGCTAAACGTATACGTTTATAAAGCTCCACAAATTCATCGGTCGTTCTCGTGTAGATGATCTTAATACCTGGAATATCTTTCTGAATCTGCTTTCCTAATTTTAAAGCGACATCTAAAGCGACATTTTTTTCCAAAGATCGTCTTCCTTGTGCGCCAGTATCCTTACCACCATGGCCAGCATCAATTACGATTGTCCTTATTTGGTAGTCCGGAGGCTCGGGCTGCCCATTGTTTAATTTGAAAGAATTCAATAAAAAAAATCCCAAAGTAGCTAACATGACGCTACACCATTTTCTAATTCTTAAATCTGATTTCATTGAATAATTATTTGCTCTACTATAAACGAATCAAAATGAGTCAATATTATTTGTTGAATAGATAACGATATTTAACATATTTTCTATTGCTTTTTTGACTAATTTTGTCTCTCGAAGTTTAACATTATTTCACAAAAATAACATTTGTCTTTAATTTTGAAGTCGTTAATCAACATTTTAACACTATTTATCATTCTTGCGGTGAGCACTGCTAGTCATGCTCAAAGTAGTATTCCATTAAAACAGAACGGACTTCAAGGTAAGAATCCTATTTCGGCGACCAATAAGTTGCAAGATACCAGTAAGACTAAAGCGGGCGATACGACAAAATCTGTCCGGGATACCACCAAGAAAAAAGGAAGTGGCCTACAGGCAGAAGTCAGCATTATTGCTGTGGATTCGCAAAAATCTGAAGTTGCAAAAAACATCAGTCACCTTTATCGGGGTGCAAAGGTTAAATATCAGGATTTTGAACTCTCTGCTGATTATATCCGTCTTGACCGAAACAAGAAAAAGATTTTTGCTTCCGGAATTTATGACAAAACCGGCAAATATGTAGGACGTCCTATCGTGATTATGGGAAATGGCGAATCACCTAAAACTGTGGATTCACTCTATTATGATTACGAGAAACAGGAAGGAAATACCTATGGTATTATGACCGAGGTGGATGGTGGATATATCCAGGCCAATATTGTTAGAAAGAACATTTACGACGAAATGTCTATCTATAAGGGGCTTTACAGTACTTGTAATCTGCCCTACCCACATACCCATTTTGGTATCCATATTACCAAGGGTATTGTCACTAAAAACCAAATTATTTCAGGACCAGCTTATCTAGTGGTTATGGGCGTACCAATGCCAGTGGCATTTCCCTTCGCATTCTTTCCAAAACCGGATAAAAGAGCTTCTGGCTTTCTCTTTCCTTCTTTTGGAGAAGATTACACTAGAGGGTTTTCCATGCGGGATTTAGGCTGGTATTTGGCCTTCAATGATTATTGGGATAGTGAAATTCGAGGTTCATTGTACTCAAAAGGTTCGTGGGAAGCCTCCATCAATACACGCTATACCGTCAATTATAAATTTAATGGTGGTTTTAATATCCGTTATGCCAATACCAAAACAGGCACCGAAGGAACCCGAGATTATGGTTCCAATAAAGATTTTAACGTCACCTGGAACCACACCCAGCGCCAAGAAGCCAATCCCGGAACGTCTTTCTCCGCCAGTGTAAACTTTGGTACCAGTTCTTTCTTTCAAAATACAGGAACTGGAAGTACACTAAATACCTATGAAAATCTTGCGCGTAACCGAATGGGATCGTCCATCAGTTACGGGAAAGTATTTGCAGACGGTAAGGTAAACCTGACAGCCAGCTTAACCCATAATCAGGATATGGCTACACGTAGTATACAAATGAGTTTACCGAACATCAGCTTAAACGTCTCTTCTTTCAATCCATTTGACAGCAAGGACCGTGTCGGTGAACAAAAATGGTATCAGCGTATCAATGTAGGTTATAGTTTCCAGGCACAGAACTCGGTCAGTACTATTGATACATTGTTATTTAAACCAGGGGGCTTCAAAAAATTCCAAAATGGTTTCCAGCACAACATCCCGATCAGTTTGTCGCTAAACGCGTTTAAATATTTTCAGTTTAACACCAGTGTCAATTATACAGAGCGCTGGTATTTGCAAAGCACCAGACAACGCTTTGATAATACAGCTGCCGGTTATACACAACGTATTGACACCGTACAGGGATTCAATCGTGCTTACGATTACTCCGTATCCACCGGACTTTCGACCAAGATCTATGGTATGTATCCTAAGATCGGTAAAATTCAGGCCATCCGACACGTGGTTACACCGTCGATCAACCTGAACTATAGGCCCGACTTTTCCGATCCAAAATATGGATTCTATCAGCAGTATAACGACCAATATGGAAATAGAAATGTATACTCCATTTTTAGTCAGGGTGTGTATGGCTCCCCTTCCGCAGGGAAATCAGCAGGTATAGGTTTTTCCATCGACAATAACATCGAAGCTAAAGTCAAAAGTAAATCGGATACCACAGATGGAGGGTTTAAGAAAATCCCTATTCTCCAGGGTCTAACCTTCAGTGGAAATTACAACTTCGTTGCCGATTCGCTTAAATTGTCCCCTATCACCTTCTCTGGCCGTACCGCTTTTTTCGACCAAAAGATGAATGTCAACTTCAACGGTACTTTTGACCCCTATTCAGTGAATGAAAATGGTGTTCGCGTCAATCGATATGCCATAAAGGATGGTAGCCTGGCGCGTCTGACAAATTTCGGTCTTTCCTTTGACTATAGCCTGAATCCCAAAGCTGCAAAATCACGTAATAATAACATCGATTCGTTAAGAAAAGAAATGTCCGGCGCAGGTATGACTCCCGAACAGGCACAGGCCTTAGCTCGAATCAGCTCAGATCCAAATGCATTCGTAGATTTTAATATTCCTTGGAACCTTGCGGCATCGTTCAGTTTCAATACGTCCAAATCATTCAACTCGAGCACGCGGAGAATGGAGAGCCAATTTACAAGTACCTTAAACTTACATGGTGACTTCAGCGTTACGCCAAAATGGAAAGTTACTTTTCAATCGGGATACGATTTTAAACAAAAGGAAGTGGTCATGACCTCTTTCAATATCTATCGAGATCTGCATTGCTGGGATATGTCGTTCGGCTGGATGCCATTTGGGCGATACCGAAGTTATAATGTGACGATACGGGCTAAGGCCTCCATCTTACAAGATCTTAAGCTCACAAAAAGAGCAAGTTCAGGAGGCAGTTATTTTTAAAATAGCTGCTTTTTTTTTGAAAATATCTAATCCTATTCGCCAGAAAAAACTTTCTCGCTTTCTTAGCTATGACGATTTCGATATCATAAAGGTCGTATTTTACTCCCTGCCTTTTACCTTTGCGATAGCATACGACTCCCCATATCAAATGCATATTAATCGTCCCACCGAATCACAATTTTATGTAAGTTTATATCCTGAATCGTCCGATGTTGATTTTTTATTTTTAAGCCTTGGCGGAAGAAAACTGAACGCTGAAAGATTAGGAAGATCAAACATTATACCCATATGTATATGATCCATTATGGCGACGTGTTACATAATTATAACAAGATGAAAGCAGAGATTATTACCATAGGCGATGAGATTCTCATCGGTCAGATCATTGATACCAATTCGGGCTGGATTGCCAAACAACTGCTCCGATTCGAAGTGGATATCGTTCAAATGACATCGATCCCTGATACAGAAGAAGCTATTTCAAAAACGCTGAAAGAAGCCTCTTCCCGGGCAGATTTGATTTTAATCACCGGAGGTCTAGGTCCAACCAAAGATGACGTTACGAAAAAAACAGCTGCAAAATATTTTGAAACGACCTTGGTTCGCGACGAAAATGTACTTCGTCATGTGACGAACATCTTTGAATCGCGTAAGTTAAAAATGCTTGACATCAATCTGCAGCAGGCCGATGTACTCGCAAATTGTGAAGTCTTATTTAATGACTATGGTACTGCGCCCGGCATGCTGGTAAACCAAGGCGAAAAGCGGTTTATATTTATGCCCGGCGTTCCCTTTGAGATGAAATTTCTGATGGAAAAACACGTACTCCCTTTATTAGCAACACAAGATCCAGACCTATTTATCTGTCATGAAACGATCTTGGTGGGAGGTATCGGTGAATCCTATTTAGCAGAAGAAATAAAAGATATCGAAAGCGAACTGCCACCTAGCATAAAATTGGCCTATCTACCGACATTGGCATTTATCCGGTTAAGACTATCCGGAAAAAGTAGAAACAAGTCTGATATTATGCTTCAGGTTGCTCTTTTCAAAAAGAAACTTATCCATCGTCTACAGCAGTATATCGTAGCAGATTATGATACGGGCATAGAGTCCCATCTGATTAAAGAGCTTACTCATCGGGGCAGTACCCTGACTACGGCTGAAAGTTGTACTGGTGGTAGCCTCGCCGCTTCGATCACTTCAGTAGCGGGAAGTAGTGCTGTATTTCTTGGCGGCACGATTCCCTATTCCAACAGATTAAAACACCAACTGCTCAACGTCAATGAAGAAACATTGGCTCAATATGGTGCCGTAAGTGAACAGACCGCAGTCGAAATGGCCTCGGGCTCAAAAGCAGCGTTCTCTTCGGACTATGCCATCTCAACGACTGGAATAGCCGGTCCAGGTGGGGGCACAGCTGAAAAACCTATTGGAACGATCTGGGTGGCTGTCGCCGGAAAAAAAGAAATTATAACCAAAAAGTTTCAATTTGACAATGACAGGCTCATCAACATCGAACGTACACGAATGAATGCCCTTTTATTATTATGGCAATTGTTATTAAAAGAAAAAGAACAAGAAGCACAATAGGATAAAATAATGTTTTAAAAAAACCGCTATTTAAGGAATAATATTTTAAATTGTTGAAAGTAAACCACAATTTAATTAACTTCGTTTTTCTATAACGAGATTGCTAAAAAATATGGCTTTATATAAACTCTTACTCCCAAAAATGGGAGAAAGTGTATCCGAGGCAACAATCACAAAATGGTTAAAACAACCTGGTGACCGGATTGATGAAGATGACACTTTATTGGAAATCGCAACTGACAAAGTTGATTCAGAGGTACCTTCTCCCGTAAAAGGCGTTCTAAAAGAGCAACGTTATACCGTAGACCAGACCGTCCAAGTGGGTGAAGTCGTTGCAATTATAGAAATTGAAGGCGAAGAGGAAGAACCTACGCCTCCTCAGCAAGAAATTACAATTCCTTCAACGACAAGCTCCGAAGAGCGTTTAGATTTGAACATACCAGGTGTCGAACAATTGCCCAATGTCGGTGTTGACACTTCTTCTGCTCAGTACGAGAGCACGCTTCGTTTCTATTCACCTTTAGTAAAGAATATTGCTCGTCACGAAGGATTGTCTCAAGATGAACTTGACCGTATACAGGGTACTGGAGCAGAAGGAAGAGTGACGAAGGAGGATATTTTAACGTATGTAGCGCATAGGGATTCGTCATCCAAATCTGAAAAATCTCTTCAGACCGATCAGGCTGAAACACGTGCGGAATCGCCCAAAATAATCGTAACAGCTCCATCCCATGTTCATACCGTTGCAAATGGCAATGATGAAATCATTGAAATGGATCGCATGCGAAGAATGATTGCAGACCATATGGTCAAAAGCACGCAGATCTCCCCCCATGTATGTTCATTTGTTGAAGCAGATGTAACGAATTTGGTTTTGTGGCGCAATAAAGTTAAAGATGCCTATAAAAAGCGCGAGGGAGAAAATATTACGTTTACCCCTTTATTCATTGAGGCTATCAGCAAGGCACTTAAAGATTTCCCATTGGTCAATATCTCGATCGATGGCTACAATATCATTAAGAAGAAAAACATCAATATCGGTATGGCCGCCGCATTGCCTAATGGAAATCTTATCGTACCAGTAATCAAAAATGCGGATCAATTGAGCTTAGTCGGATTGAGTAAAAGTGTAAACGACCTTGCACAACGGTCGAGAGCAAATAAGTTAAAACCAGACGACACACAAGATGGAACATTTACATTCACCAATATCGGCGCTTTCGGTAATATAATGGGTACGCCCATCATTAATCAGCCGCAAGCTGCAATCTTGGCAGTAGGTTCAATAACAAAAAAACCAGCAGTCATAGAAACGGAATATGGCGATATGATTGGCATTAGACATATGATGTATCTATCCCTCTCCTATGACCATCGCGCAATTGATGGAGCACTTGGAGGTACATTCTTAAAACGCGTTGCAGATTATTTGGAAAATTGGGATACGAATAGGGTAATCTAACATCCAAAATCGATCAATAGAAAAGGCTCTGTCAGTTGTTACTGACAGAGCCTTTTTTTGATGAGTATATACTTTTCTATTTCAACAAACTTTGTTCAAACTGCATTTTCTTCTTCTTTATTACCCGTTGAAATCGCAGATAGAGTAAAAGAGAAGAAGTCAATAAGCCTAATGTCAGCCCATACCATATTCCCTGGATGCCCCAGTTAAATACTATCCCCATTAGATAGCCGCTTGGCAAACCAATAATCCAATACGCAACAAATGTAATAATGGTGGGAATATTGACATCACCCATGCCCCGTAATACCCCAAGACCGACCACTTGTGTGCCATCAAACAATTGGAAAAGTCCCGCTATGATCAACAGTTGAGAAGCAATAATAACGACGGCATGATCTGATGTAAAAATATAAGGCAGAAAATTGTTCAGCAATGCAAACAAGGAAGCCGTAATCAACATAAAGATCAATACCAACTGGTATGAAGTAATCGCAAACCGTTCAAGACGGAAAAGATTTCTATTCCCATAGCTATTCCCCACCTTGATCGTGGCAGCAGCAGCAATCCCGCTTGCCATCATATACGTCATGGCGGCCAGTTGTATGGCTACCTGATGGGAAGCTTGCGCCGTAGCACTTATTGTACCGGCTAAGAGGGATGCCCCGGCAAAGGCCCCAATTTCAAAAACATATTGCATCGCTACTGGCGCTCCAATCCGCAATATTTTAAGCAGTCGATCCCAATCGATCAGGGTCACTTTAAAATATTGGATATACCCTTTGAATTTCTGCGATCGTAACACATAGGTCATCATGACAGTCATCATGAGCACACGGTCAATCAATGTACTATATCCAACCCCTTTGACTCCCATTGGACTGATGCCAAACATCCCTTTGACAAAGATGATTGCCAAAATAATATTCAGTACATTTCCCCAAATAGTTACATTCATGGCTTGCTTGGTAAATCCTAATCCCTCGGCAAATTGCTTGAATGTACTGAACACCATCAGTGGAAGCATCGATAAGCTAAGGATAAGCAAATAAGGCTTCGCTTCCTTTACCACCGCCGGATCTTGGTCGAGGTGATCGATAGCCAACATAGAACCAAAGTAAACTAAAGCAAACAGTAAAAGACCCGATAGAAGATTTAACCAAAAGCTATTAGATAACAAGATGGCACACTCTTTCTTATTATCACGACCATTCTCTTGCGCAATCAATGGCGTGATGCCATACGCGATACCCAATCCGATAACCATAACAACCATGAAAACAGCATGCACTAATGAAACTGCTGCCAGTGGAATAGTCCCTGCAAAATGTCCTACGATCACACTATCTGCGGTATGGACCAATGTATGTCCCAATTGTGATATCACGACTGGCCCCGCTAATACCATCGTACTTTTGTAATACGGCTTGAAAGTTTTAAATTTTCCCAACATAATCGATTTCTCAAAAAATAGCCACAAAAGTACGAAGATATTTCTGTCCTATCGTCATATTATAAAATATTTAGCAAAAATACAACAATTTAAAGGCGCTAGACACGTACCGCGTGTTAAGTAATTTTTATGTTTCAAATACCTTAAAAATATCTTAAATTTACTTTTGGGTCTAAGAACTATAGAAATATAAATGTAACTTAGCATCTAGTTAGTAATCAAAAGAAGAGGAAAAAGAGTATGTACAATCCAGTAATAGCATTTCTAAACATCGGCACGCAGGAGATGATCTTAATTGTGTTTGCAATCTTGTTACTTTTTGGAGGCAAGAAGCTTCCTGAATTGGCGAGGGGTTTAGGAAGAGGGATACGTGAATTTAAAGATGCGTCAGAAGGTATAAAACGTGAGATTTCAGATCAAATCAATAATTTCGAAAAAGACATAGACGTTAAGCCAGAAGTAAAAGAAGAAGCTGTTCCTAATGACGTACGCCTGGCGGAAGAAAAGGTCCAGACAGCGCACCAAGAAGAGGTTAAACCAAATGAAACTGCACAGGGATCTGAAATAGAACAGCCAAAGAAAAAATATGAGTTCACCACTCCCGCCGGTGTCGTCGAACACAATCCCCATAAGCAACCGGATTACGGAGAAGAACCATCTCATATCACTTACGGATATAATGATCATTTTGCTGAAACTAAAAACAACGAAGTAGAAGATAAAAAAGTTCCTGAGCAGGACAATACCCATAAACCTGCCTAATTTTACTATTTTAGTTTATAATTAGATATACTTAGAGCTGTTGAATCACCATTCAACGGCTCTACTTTTTAAGATTAAACCATCAATGAGCTTATCAACACACGAAATTATTATTGCTAACGAGCTTTCTATTAGCGAAAAACAAGTTCGCACGACTATTGCACTATTAGACGAAGGTGCCACCGTTCCCTTTATCTCGCGCTACCGTAAGGAAATGACCGGAAGTCTAGATGAAGTTCAAATCACCGCCATCAGAGATCGTTTCCAGCAATTGCGGGACTTAGATAAACGCAAGGAAGCTGTTCTGAAATCAATAAACGATCAAGGGAAATTGACCCCAGCACTTGAACAACAAATATTAGGTGCCGAAACCATGGCCAGCTTAGAAGATATTTATCTCCCTTACAAACCTAAGCGCAAAACGCGCGCAAGTGTGGCTCGTGAGAAAGGGTTGCAACCCTTAGCGGATCTTATTTTAGCACAAGAATCTGGCGATTTCCTTGCACTTGCCGAAAGTTTAGTGGATGCAGAAAATGGCGTAAAAAATACGGAGGACGCGTTGGCAGGTGCTCGCGATATTATCGCGGAAATCATTGCAGAAGACGCTACTGTAAGAGCTAAATCGAGAGCTATTTTTCTCGAAAAAGGCTCATTTGTTTCAAAAGTAGTTCCTGGAAAAGAAGAAGCTGCAATAAAATATAAAGATTATTACGACTGGTCTGAATCCTTAAAAGATGCTCCATCGCATCGTGTGCTGGCCATGCGTCGTGGTGAAAAAGAAGAATTGCTCTACTTGGACATTGCTGTCAATGAAGAGGAGATTCTACCGCGTATCGAATCTATCTTTGTGAAGAGTGGCAACGCTGCAGCTGCTCAGGTAAAACTTGCCCTGATAGACAGTTATAAACGTCTCCTCAAACCGTCCATGGAAACAGAAATACGTGTATTAACCCGTCAGAAAGCAGATGAGGAAGCCATCAAAGTTTTTGCAGATAACGTGCGTCAATTGCTTTTAGCCGCTCCATTGGGACAAAAGAGATTACTTGCAATCGACCCCGGGTTTCGCACCGGCTGTAAAACAGTCGTATTAGATGAACAAGGCCAGCTTAAAGAAAATACAGCTATCTTCCCACATACTGGTGCCAATGGAATGGCAGAAGCCCAAAAAACCATTAAGTATTTAGTATCGAAATATGATATCCAAGCCATCGCGATTGGAAATGGAACAGCTGGCCGCGAAACTGAAGAATTTGTACGGAAGCTTGGATTAAACAATGTGACTATTGTGATGGTCAATGAAAGCGGAGCTTCCATTTATTCTGCTTCCGAAACTGCCCGGGAAGAATTTCCAGATCAAGATGTTACGGTACGCGGCGCAGTATCCATTGGCAGACGATTGATGGACCCACTTGCTGAACTGGTTAAGATTGATCCAAAATCCATTGGTGTCGGACAATACCAGCACGATGTAGATCAAAACAAGCTACAAACCTCTCTCGACGACACGGTCATCAGCTGTGTAAATGCCGTAGGAGTTGAACTGAATACAGCATCCAAACAAATTTTATCTTATGTTTCTGGTCTAGGTCCATCCCTGGCACAACAGATCATTAAATATAGAAACGAGAATGGCCCTTTTGCTTCAAGACGTGAACTGAAAAAAGTACCTCGTCTTGGCGATAAAGCTTTTGAACAAGCAGCTGGCTTTCTTCGCATTCGGCATGCAGCAAATCCATTGGATTCGTCGGCAGTACACCCCGAGCGATATGCATTGGTTGAGCAAATGGCCAAAGATTTAGGAAAAAAAGTGGACGACTTATTGAAAGATGCGGATCTCAGAAAATCTATTCCCTTAAAAAACTACATCTCAGAGGAGGTAGGCCTACCGACATTAAACGATATTCTAAGTGAATTAGCGAAACCGGGACTAGATCCACGCGAAAAATTCGAAGCATTCTCATTCACTGAAGGTGTCAACAGCATTGGGGATCTAAAGGTCGGTATGAAACTTCCAGGAATCGTCACTAACATTACCAATTTTGGGGCTTTTGTTGATATCGGTGTCCACCAAGACGGTCTGGTACATTTAAGTCAATTATCCAATCGTTACGTATCAGATCCTCAAGAGATCGTGAAAGTACAGCAACATGTGATGGTTACAGTGACGGAAGTCGATGAAAAACGTAATCGCATTGCTTTATCTATGAAGACCGAAGAAAAGTCCACTCAGCCAAACAACAGGAGAAAGGATAACAAAATACAGGTCGAACCACAAACGGATATGGCAAGTAAGCTAGCTGCCTTAGCTAGTAGGTTCAAATAGATACGTTTAATTTCACCTAAAAGAGCTGATCTTTGCTGGACTACCTCCCATAAAGTATATACACTTTTGGAAGCGTTCCATTCATGGTCAGCTTTTTTGTTCCGTTAAATCTGATTTTAATGACTCTTAGCGACTCTTTATTTGTATCTTTAAAGAAAACAACAATAAGCCCGTTATGAAAAATTGCACGCTATTATTCTTCCTTTTTTTTGGGACCTGTTTTTCTAAAGCCCAAGCACAACAGCAACTTCATGACGGAGCCTATCTGTATCAGGATGGCATGAATAAGCATTTAATGCTCGTTAAAGACCATTACATCTCCTTTATAAGTTACGATGATGTGAGGAAACGTTTTCAACATACTTGGGGTGGCACAATTGATAAACAGCAGAATTTGATCAATATAGTTATCGAATATAACTCACAGGATTCGACTACTGTCGGTAAAACGATGCAATTGCCTTATCGGGCTGAAGTAGATTCTCTCCATCTAAAAACAGCCGATAATTACCATCTCTATATGAAGCAGAAAAAGATTCCGCAGGATCTTGATGCACTTTGGCGGATTAGTGGGCGTCAACAGGAGGGAAAAATGAATAATATTCCAAAAGCAGATCGCAAAACAATCAAAATATTAGTTGATGGATATTTTCAATGGGTAGCGATTAATCCTGCACAAAAAGGTTTCTATGGTACTGGCGGGGGATTGTATCAATATGCTCAAAATCGGTATACTGAAACACTACAATTCTTTTCGAGAGACAATAATCGAGTTGGGCAGGCGCTCGCCTTTGATGGTGAAATTGTGGCTGGAGCATGGCACCATAAAGGAAAAAGTTCGAAAGGAGACGCTATTTATGAAATCTGGAGCAAAGAAATAACAGAATAAAAAAAATGACAATAGAACAATTTCAATCTCTTGAAAGTCCGGTTCAGCACTGGACGGCAGTACAAAAATCACTTTGGTATGATCTAAAAGGACATTGGAAAACAGCCCACGATCTGATTGATCAATTAGGCGGAATTGACGCAGCACATGTTCATGCATACTTACACCGAAAAGAAGGCGATCAATGGAATGCAGAATATTGGTACCGCCGCGCAAAACAGGATGTTTACAAGGGTAGTCTGGAAGAAGAATGGAAAGAGCTCTTTAAACGATATGTATGATAATAGACAATTTTCCACGAGTCTGTTCACTTTTTAATACATTCCCCAACAACGTTGTGACAATGCTATTAAAAAAAATATATTTTTAACTCAATAGCACTCAAGCCCGCCCCATCCTAACAAAATATTACCAATTAAGAGAGCTTTGCAAGGAAAAATCGATAATTTTACGTAACAAACCTATCACAAAGAAAAATATTATAAGGCGAACAAACAGAATGGCACAGATATTGAATAACAGATACTATACTTGAGAAAGTATACTTTTCATAAATTTAGGTTAATAATTGGTTAGGTTAAACACTTGAAGTTCCCCACTTCAAGTGTTTTTTTTTGTAGAATTCGCTTGCATCAAATACTTTCTATTCCGCTTCTGGTGTGACTTCTATGTACAACTTTACTTCGTTTTCTAATAAGACTTCTAAGCTAAGCATACCTTCTATTTATAGCACGGCAAATCACTTATCGAGGTCTGTAATGAAACTTTAAAATAAATACATTGCATTACTATGTATTTTGTTATATTTACCTCCATGAACAAAGAATTTATTGACAAATGGATTTCACAGCTAAAAAAAGGAAGCCTTTCTTTTGTTATACTCGGTGTCCTCGCTTACGAGCAAGAATACTACGGTTACGATCTTATCCAAGAGGTCAAGAAGAAAACCACCATTGATATTGCTGAAGGAACATTATACCCTTTATTAATTCGTTTAAAAAACGAGGGGTTGGTCGAATCGAAGTGGGTTCCGCAGAAGACTGGGATTCCAAGAAAATATTACAAAATAACAAAGGAAGGCCAAAGTACCTTCTTAGAAATGAGAAGTTACTGGGCAGGCTTAAACCAACACTTAACCACCTTGACTCATGCATTATAACCAAATACATTTTACCAATAGATCCTCGGCTCAGCTTTATAAAAATTACATGTCAACAGCAACGGCTCTTGTCAAAAAATTAGCATTGGAGCAACGTCAGGATATATTATGCGAAATTAATAGTCACATATTTGAGGCTTTGCAACAGCAATTTCCCCAACAGTTAATCCAGGATACGACGCCTATGCAGCTCGAAGATATTTTGGAAAAGCTAGGTTTACCTGCGACCTTTATCTTAGAAATGATCTCCTCAGCCTCCTTAGGTCAGGCAGTAGCGCCTTCAACTGAACCGGTATCCCTCTTGAAGATGCCCATCATGCTTGCACGAGCGATAGTCAATTTGGTTTATTATACCACCTATACCCTGATGCTTATTGCTATATTTTTAGTAGTGGCCAAGTTTGTTGATCCACAGAGAGTAGGCTTTTTCTATGCGCCCAATAAGTTTTTCATATTCGGAAAACTTATTCTACAGCAAGAAGAGGCCATACGGTATGAACAATTGGGCAATTATTTTATTCCAGTTCTTCTATTTATCATCATTGGGCTGTACTATTCTTCAACGCTTATTTTAAAAATCAAAAAATCTATATACCATAAATTATGAAAAGAACCTCACTTTTGCTCTTGCTATTAGGCAGTCTAACCAGCCCAATTTTAAAAGCCCAACAATTTAGTCCTATCCGGATGGACAGTCTGATGTCAATATTAGAAAGTAACCAAGTCTGGATGGGCAGTATTGCGATAAGTAAAGGAGACGAATTGCTCTACCAAAGGGCCATTGGAAATGCAGACATCGCCCAGAAAAAGAAAGCGAGCCCAGATACCCGCTATGGTATAGGGTCGATTTCAAAAACTTTCACAGCAACCCTTGTTCTAAAAACAGTGGAACTTGGCAAGCTAAAACTGAACCAAACATTATCGACTTATTTTAAAGACATTCCAAATGCAGAAAAGATCACCATTCATCAATTGTTAAATCATAGTAGCGGTGTTCATAGCGTCACCAACGACAAAGATTACCTAACATGGAACACTCAACCTCAAACTGAACAGGAACTTGTTGAACGCATTATCAAGGGTGGTGCTGAATTTACCCCTGGAAGCAAACATGAATACAGTAATTCAAATTATATTTTACTGACATATATCCTAGAAAAAGTATGGAAAAAAGATTACGCTGCGCTCCTGAAAACATATATCTGTGGACCATTGAAATTGGAACAGACCACATTTGGGCGACCACAAAATAATAGCGGTGCTGTTAGTGAATCCTATCGATTTACGCAAGAATGGATCCTTGAACCACACACCCACAACTCTGTTCCCCTCGGTGCGGGGGCAGTTTGGTCAACGCCAACAGATCTAGACAAATTTTTCAATGGTTTATTCAGCCATAAAATAATCAATGCGGCGAGCCTCGACGCCATGAAAAAAATAGATCAAGGTTATGGACTTGGCTTATTCCAGTTGCCGTTCTATGAGCATATGGGTTTCGGACATACCGGCGGAATCGATGGCTATTCTTCTGTAGCTGGGCATTTCGATGATGGTAATTATAATGTCGCTATCATTAGTAATGCCAACAATTATAATAATAATGAAATCCTAAAGTTCAGTTTAGGTGAACTTTATAAAAAGTCCTTCCCACTACCGGATCTTACGGAAGTACAATTGACAGACGAAGAAATTACTAGTCTTGTTGGCGAATATAAAAGCGAACAGCCTCCAATCCAGATAAATATTACCCGAGAAGGAAACAAAGTGTTCGGACAGGTCATTGGTCAACCGTCGTTTCAGCTGAAAGCAAAGGATAAAAACACACTGATTCAACCGCAATTTGGTGTAAAAATAGTTTTCGAGCGCAACGAAAACAAAATGACACTCTACCAAAATGGACATACACTTGTTTTGAAGAAATAAGGAGAAATTGTTGCTAGTGCGCGTAGCTATACGACTTGATTAATGAATATAACCCCATTTGCTATCCATATCTTCCCTATTCATCAAATTGTACAATCTAAAAAGCAGGATTTTATTTAAATCTTGCTTTTTAAGTTTCATATTTCACGAATTGTCTAAACAGAAATTATTGTTATAGGTGGAATTCAAAATAACTATAGTGCATATTTAAAACAATTCCCAAATCAAATTGACCGGTTTCGATATCTTGAATCAGAATACGCAAAATTATTGGGCACAGTCAAGACAATAGAACATATTTTGGGAATTCACTTACACTGAAACAATATTTTATGCTGGGTTATATTCATAATTTAATATTATAAAAACAAAGAAGTAGCTCATTTAAGATGCAAACCGTGTCTACAAGATATATTCTTGGGGATTAAATCAATACCTTCTCTTTTGCAAAAGAGGTAATTTGAGCGCTGGTTTAAACCTTGTTGTATATCCTTTGGGTTTCCTTGATAACAGCTATGCTATAGCGTTGCTATCTATTTGGTCTTTCGTTGCTATCTGATTACTATAAGACCAAATAATAGGTAAAGAAACAGCAAACCGTAGGCAAAGAAACAACAACGAAATAGCAGAGAACCAGCAAAGGATAGGCAAAGAAACGGTAAAGAAATGGCAGAAAAACAGCAAAGGATGGGCAAAGAAATAGCAAACCAATACGCCAGTAGTACCAACGAAGGTAGCAATAAGAAACAAGAAAATGCTCGTTAAAATCTTTCAATATTTGATATCCTTCTTTTCATTTCTTCAAGTTCAGAACGTGACAATTTTCGCTGTTCAGCATAACTATCAGCATACTGCTCTTTCAATTTGCGCAGACCCTTTCGGCTATCCGCTTCATAATCGTTAACATCAAAAGTCACTGAATCTGTAGTTAAATTGGCTATACGATAGAGTGTACGCATCGTTTTACCATCCTTTGGATAGGAAACCTCATACACATCGCCTACCTTTGGATCTTTCAGGTATTTTTCTTTCTTTTTTGCACCTGAAATCCCAGCTATAACAATAGCAACTACTAAAAGTCCAATCAGCATTAAACCCGTAAAATAATCGATAGGTGTTTTACGGATAGTTCCTGAAGACAGGGATTGAAGTGTCTGTGGCTTAATTTCAGATTGGTAGCTCAACTTTTTGCAATGATTGCAAATCGTAATAATCTGCGAAGAATAGGGAAATATGGGTATCCAAAAAATATGAAAATACTTAATCTGTCTATAGGCAAAGAGAGACTGAGCCGTGCCACAATAATCACAGTCGCCTACTGCCGATTGCGATTTGTTAGTTAATACCTTGGTTCGTGTGCCAAAAATAATCATAGTATGATGCATTTTAATTCTGTATAATCGAAATACAAGAATGCTGCCCAATTCCGAGCAGAATATACAAGGATTTACAATTCGCAATCCGGCGTTTACGATTCGCACCTACCCATCAATATGCTAATAGGCGCCATATTGCAAAGTCCAGATGAAAGCTTTCCGCAAAAAAGCAGCTTCCGTTTTTCATCAATACTACATCAGCTCGTCTATATTTAATCATTCTGACTCAAAAATTACAAAAAAGCTGAAAATAAAGTATAGTTATCAGGTGGATTTTATATATTTGCATTAACATTTTTTAACACATGAAACAGCGTATACAGTATATCCTTGAAAAACGAATGTCCTAAGGGGATGTTTTACAAGTAAATTCAAATATCTCCGATAACCCATCTCAAACAATACACTCACTATTATAATTAGTATGGCAAAAAACAACATAAATTTTGTCGTAATGGCCGCGCTTTGTCTAAGTTCTGGCGCACTATACGCACAAAACACTATAAAAGGAAAAGTAGTTGATAATAACAACAATCCTATTCAAGGGGCTACTGTCACCGAAACGACCAGTAAAAAACAAGTACAGACAGATACAAATGGTCTATTTGAGTTACCTTCGTCTGGCAGCTCGCTAAATATCAATATACAATATATAGGCTTTGAAAGTAAAACGGTTCAAACTAATCCGACAGGCTTTACCACAGTTCAACTTGTGCCTTCAACTGCCCTGTTAGATGAAGTGGTCGTAACGGCTTTAAATATATCCAAGGAAAAAAAGACGTTAGGATATTCTATTCAGGAACTAAAGGGAAAAGATCTTTCCGAAGCTAAAGAAAGTAATCTCGTAAACTCCTTAGCCGGAAAAGTTGCTGGGGTTCAGGTAACAAATAGTCAAGGAAATATGGGTTCTTCGAGAATTATTATCCGTGGAGAAACTTCCATTGCCGGAAACAATCAACCTTTATTTGTGATTGATGGAACACCTGTTGATAATTCTCAGCTGGGAACGAGTGGTAACCGTGACTATGCAAATGCAATTTCAGATATCAACAGCGAAGACATCGAATCCATAAGCGTACTAAAAGGGCCCAATGCGGCTGCGTTGTATGGTTCAAGAGCCGCCGCTGGGGTGATTTTGATTACGACAAAAACTGGAAAAAAACGCAAAGGATTGGGGATAAATATTAATTCAAATAATACCAATGAACGGCTTGCCGTTCTACCCGATTATCAAAATGTATTTGGACAAGGTGCCAATGGAAAGTTCAGCTATGTTGATGGAAAGGGTGGCGGTATCAATGATGGTGTTGATGAAAGCTGGGGGCCAAAAATGGATGGCAGACTCATCTCACAATTTTATTCAAAGGGTGAAGCAGTACCTTTCTTGCCACATCCAGATAATGTACGCAGCTTTTTTGGAACAGGAAGAACATTAAACAATGGAATATCTATTGCCGATGCCACAGATAAAGTTGATTATCGTTTTTCGTATAACAATAGTAATCAAACAGGAATTATCCCAAATTCTTCGATTGAAAAAAACAACTTCAATATCAACACACGTTATAAAATCACGGAAGATCTGACACTTACAGCAAATGCAAATTATGTACGTACAAACTCAGGTAATTTACCAGGTGTAGGGGGCTTTCGCTCGAACGGCTATATGCTCCAATTTACCTGGTTTGGCAGACAGGTCGATGTTTCCCGTTTAAAAAATTATCGGGATGAAAACGGTAACCTTGTCAATTGGAACAATAGTTATTATAGCAATCCATACTTTATCGCAGAGGAAAATACGGTACAGCAACAACGCGACCGAATTTTTGGAAATGTTGGTTTAAATTACAAGATCAATGAGTTTTTGACAGCCAACTTCCGTACTGGTAACGATTATTATACTGACCGTAGAAAAATACGGATTGCTTATGGTACCAATGGTACACCCTACGGTTCCTATGAAGAAGATGCTTATACAGTAAATGAAAATAATACGGAGTTTACTTTAAACTACAATAGACCGCTTTCAACAGACTTTACGCTGGATATATTAGCTGGAGGTAATATACGTAGCCAATCGCGGCAACGCAATAACCAAAAAGCCCCGCGTTTAGCTGTACCTGATGTCTATACCCTAGCAAACTCAAGAGATGCCTTAATTTCAACAGGTGAATATAGCCCATTGAAGGCCTACAGTATTTTTTCATCGGCACAATTAGGGTACAAAAATTATGCATTTTTGAATCTAACAGCTCGAAACGACTGGTCTTCTACTTTGCCTGTTGACAATCTTTCGTATTTCTATCCGTCTGCAAACGCTAGCATAGTCCTGACAGATGCATTCGCTATTCAAAGCGATATATTGTCTTTCTGGAAATTACGGGGGGGCTGGTCCAAAGTAGGTAAAGATACAGACCCTTTTAGTTTAATTGATTCTTATCTATTTAGTGCACCATACGGAGACAACCCACAATTATCGGTCAATGACATTAAGAAAAACCCAGACCTAAAACCCGAAACAACCACCTCAACTGAACTAGGTACCGAACTGGCTTTCCTAAAAAATAGAGTGCGATTAGACTTAAGTTTATACGACATCAATAGTATCAACCAGATTTTAGCCGTTGATGTGAGTCCATCGACAGGTTATAAGAAGAAACTCATGAACGCCGGAAAGATCAACAATAAGGGGCTTGAAATTCAATTAGGGGTTACACCGGTGAAAAAACAGGATTTCCAATGGGATATCAATGTCAACTTCGCAACAAATAAAAGTAAAGTTGTAGAATTAGACAATGAAGGATTATTACAAAGTTATACGATCGGATCATCAGGAACCGTGCAAGTTTTGGCCGCAGTCGGAAAACCCTATGGGACTCTTTACGGAACTGGCTTCTTACGAAATGAAGCGGGTCGCCTTATCGTGAACGCAGACGGAACACCTGCCACTGATCCAGTGAATCACTATTTTGGCAAATTTACACCAGATTGGTTGGGCGGTATTACAAATCAATTCCGTTACAAAAACTTTGATTTAAGCTTTTTGATAGACATCAAGCATGGGGGCAAACTCTACTCAGGTACGAATGCGACTGGTAGAGGAACTGGGGTATTGGCCTCGACTCTCCCTGGAAGAGATGCTGAACATGGCGGACTGAGTTATACAGTTAACGGGACAACCTATGATGATGGTATTATCGTAGATGGCGTAAATGCAGACGGTTCAGAAAATACGAAAGTTGTATCGGCACAACAATATTATAAAACGCTATATAGAACCAATGAAGCAAATGTATTCGATGCTTCTTATGTTAAATTGCGCGAGGTAAAACTAGGTTACCAATTGCCAAATCATTGGATTTCCAAAATCGGCTTTCAGGGAGCTTCGTTCTCTTTAGTAGCTCGAAACCTATGGATTATCCATAAGAACGCACCCAATATTGATCCAGAGACAGCCTTTAATACAGGCAATGCACAAGGTTTGGAAAGTTTACAGTTACCGACCACAAGAAGCTTTGGCTTCAATTTAAATCTTAAGTTTTAAGCAACTGAAATCATCGCTGCCTAAGGCAGTTCGATTTCTCACTAGCGAACAATTGAAGAACAAATAATTATTTTGAGCATGAAAATATACAGCAAATATATAACAGGACTTATTCTCTTACTGGGCCTAACCACGTCCTGCAAAGATGAATTAGCAAAAGTCAATCAAAATCAGAATGAGGCAGAAAATCCTCAACCTGGCTACCTTCTCACAAGCGCGATTAAAACAACAGCCGACAGCTACTGGGGCGTAAGCAATAATCTTGCTTCTAGTTTGTTGTTTGTACAACATTGGGCTAGAATCCAATACACGGACCCCGACCGCTATATTTTCACAAACAATGATTTCACAGAAGGATGGTCAACCTGGTACTCAAAGAGCATCAGCCAATTAAAGATCACGCAAAAATTAGCAGCAAATAGCGGCAACGACAACTACAAGGGCGTAGCACTTATCTTGCAGTCATGGGTATTTTCATTACTGACAGATGCCTATGGAGATATTCCTTATACTGAAACAGGAGACATTGATGCTTATTTGACCCCTCGTTACGATACACAGGAGAATGTATATAAAGGCCTATTGAACGATCTCAAAAACGCACAAAGTTTATTAAAAGTTGATGGTGAGGCTATCCAGGGTGATATTATTTATGAGAATAAAATCATTAAATGGAAACGTTTTGCGAATTCACTAAGATTGCGCTTTGCATTACGTATTGCTGACCGCCTACCGGATCTAGCCAAAACTACATTGAAGGAAATCGCAGCAGAAGGAAGTGTTTACATTAGCTCCAATGAGGATATCGCTCAGCTGATCTACCGCGATGCTCCTTATCGCAATCCCGTCAGTGCATCTTTTGAAGCAAGAGAGGATTATCGCGTGAGTAAAACAATGGTAGATAAGCTTTTCGAGTTAAACGATCCACGTTTACCTATTTATGCGGATGCAACGGACAAACCGACTAAGGAGCAATATGTTGGTCTTCCAAATGGACTCACTTCAAGTGAGGCTAGCAGTATTGGTTTTGATCTTACATCCCGACCAGGAAAATATTACCGTGAGCCAAAAGCTCCTGCAGTCATCTTAAGTTATTCGGAGGTTCTTTTTGATCTTTCCGAGGCCGTAAGCAGAGGATTTATTACGGGTGATGCAGCAGATCTCTACCAAAAGGCCATTCGTGCATCTTTTGAACAATATAAAGTCAGTAATAATTTAATCGATGCCTACCTTCGTCAATCATCAGTAATTTTCGACCCCAATAACTATAAAAAGTCAATTGGGGAAC
The DNA here is from genome assembly GCF_031455655.1 of Sphingobacterium sp. 2149. Lineage (NCBI taxonomy): Bacteria > Pseudomonadati > Bacteroidota > Sphingobacteriia > Sphingobacteriales > Sphingobacteriaceae > Sphingobacterium > Sphingobacterium sp. 2149. Next base: position 301,926 of record NZ_JAVDTD010000005.1, read on the forward strand.
AAAAATGGATTGCGTTATATGGGCAAGGTTTGGAAGCATTTGCCGAATGGCGTAGATTGGATTATCCTAAGTTAACACCTGCAAAACAAGGTGCTTTGGGCGGAAAAATCCCATTGCGCTTTCTATATCCCGGAACAGAACAATCTCTCAATGGAGCTAATTACCGAGAAGCCATAGCACGCCAGGGTAGCAATACGTTGTTAACTAAACTGTGGTTTGATGTAGAATAAATAGATATCAACAGAACTAAAAGCGGAGAAAGCACAAATTTTTTCCGCTTTTTTTTTGAATAGATTTCTTACCTTAGTATAGGACTTTAACGATTTAAATGCCATGGATGATCAAACATTAGACAGAATAGACCAACTCAGCGAAGAAGGAAACATTCAATGTGACGAAGGCAACTATCAAGAAGCGATCCGCTTGTGGACCGAAGCACTTGATTTGGTCCCAAGTCCGCAAAATGTTCACGCAGAAAGCCTCTGGCTCGAAGCCTCTATAGGAGATGCTTTTTTCTTACTCGACGACTTTACCAATGCGCTCTCCCATTTTGAAAAAGCAAAACAAAATATCATCGAAAATGCTTACGAAAATCCGTTTATTATGTTGCGGTTAGGACAATGCTACCTACACGACAATAATAGTGAGCTGGCTCAGGAATATCTTCTCCGGGCTTATATGATGGAAGGAAAAGATATTTTCGAGGATGAATCCCCCAAGTACCTTACATTTTTAAGTAATAATATCGATTTAGATTGATAATTATCAATCTAAATCGATGGCTTCTTCACCTTTCATCGGCACACCAGATGCCATAACTGCGGCGTCGACAGCAAATACAGCTTAGTATTTTTGGCCTTTCTGCTTTGTTTCACTTTATCGTTAATAATCGCGTTCTCGAGAAATCCTGCTTCAATGGCTCCCGATGCCAATTTCGTTGCCTTTAGAATAAGTAAAATTCTCACACATCGCCTGATCAAAGTAAATCTAGCGAACAGGTTATTTTTCCAAAAAATAATGATCTAATTTGATATCAAACAGCAGTGCATTGGCTACTAAATCAGCCTTAAAATCCAACAATAACTACTGAAAAAATCAAAAAAGAGCACATTGATGTTGTCACAATTATAAAATAAACTATATTTGCACATTAATTTATATTTGATCTAAATAAATTACCATGAAGAATAGAACACGCTATATGATGTTCAGTTGTGGAATCTTTTTGCTTTTAAGTGCTAAGCTAAATGCACAAGAAATATCCCTTGTTGTAAAAGACCGAGAAAATAAACCATTAAGGCAAGCGAATATCAAAGTTGATGGAAAGAGCGTAGGATATTCCAATCAATTTGGGCAATTCAATTTTGCAAAAAAAAGTTTAAGCAATACTATTCGATTAAGGGTATCCTATACAGGCTTCTCTCCGGTTGAAAAAATGGTGAATTTAGATACCGTTCAACAACCCTTAATCATTCAGCTTAATTCTACCCAAGTTTTAGATGAGATCATTGTAACAGCAGGACGTAAAGCGGAAAGCATCTCCACTGTACCTTCTTCAGTTTCTATCTTAACGACAAAGGAGATTGAAGCCCAAAGCCAAATCAGCACTAATCTTTCCACTATTTTGGGTAACACCATTCCTGGCCTTGGAACTGCGACAAACAAAGCAACCAACTCCGGCCAGACCCTCCGTGGACGATCTATATTAGTTTTGATTGATGGAATTCCACAATCCACCCCCTTGATGAATGGACAACGTGATCTCCGCACCATTGACGCAAGCGTCATTGAGCGAGTTGAAGTCATCAAAGGTGCTACTTCCATCTATGGAAATGGATCCGCAGGAGGCATTATCAATTACATTACGCGCACTCCGTCAAAAGATGCTGCTCCGATTCAGGGAATGACTAGTTTGCGAACAACATTTAATCCCGTAAACAGCGCGGGTACCATGGGATATCGCATAGGCCAAACATTATATGGCCAAAAAAACAAATGGAATTATACTGTAAGCGGTTCGGCCGATTACGTCGGACTGCAACGCGACGGCGACGGTGTCCCCCTTGGTCAGACTGACGGTCTTTCGAACACCTATCAATACAACGCATTCTTAAAGGCTGGTTACCGCATCGATAGTAGTTCTAATATAACGGCAGTGTACAACTTCTACAGAAGCAATCAACACAACAGATACATCAGCCAGGCAGGTATATATGGACAGACTCCTACGATAGGAGTAAAAGGCGAAGATCCAGGTAAACCTGCTGGAACTCCCTACAACCACAATGCCATGCTGACCTATAACAAAAACAATCTCTTTGCCTCCACATCTTTAACGGCATCAGCGTACTACAATACGTTTCGCTCAATGAATCGTTATGTCGAGAAAGCTTCTGCATGGTACGGTCCGGGACAAACACAAATCAATTCGGAGAAAAAAGGATTACGCGTTAATCTCAACACGCCATTTCAGCTATTGGGATCCAATGCGGACATTACCTATGGTATAGACTTATTAAATGATGTGACAGATCAGAATCTGACTGATGGAAGGGTTTATATCCCCTATATGAATATGTTAAACATTGCTCCATACGCCCAAGTTAAGATTGATTTCCTAGAAAATTTAATCTTTAAAGGCGGTGTACGCTATGAAAATGCAACCGTAAAAATCAAGGACTTCAATACCATTGCTACAGGACCCAATAACGAGGGAAGTATTGCTGTAAAGGGTGGAAAGATCCCTTACAAAGGAGCAACCTTCAATGCAGGCTTACGTTATAACAAATATGCAATTTTTAACCCCTTCATTAGTTTCTCACAGGGTTTCGCGATTAATGAACTGGGTCGTATCGTCCGCAGAGCAACAGATAATGACCTAGACAGCCTAAAAACTGATCCGATCATTACCAACAATTATGAAATAGGATTTTCAAGTAATTATAGTATTTTCCAACTATCCGCTGCCTACTACTACAGTACATCTAAAATGGGAGTCGAACTCGTTGATATCGGTGGTTACCTGATGCCCCAACGTCTGCCAGAGGATGTATATGGATATGAAGTTGCATTAAGCGCTAACATTTCACAGCAATTGACTATTGGTGGAACTTATGCCTATGTAGAAGGGAAATCCAAAAAGGACGACGGAACAAAGTCCTACCTCAATGGCTCACGTATTTCTCCCAAAAAAGCAACGGGATATATTTACTACACACCAATCCGACCCCTTACCTTTCAGCTTTTTTGGGTACATACAGGGTCACGGGACAGATTCCTTCCCAACGAAAAAGGAATATACAAAAACAGCGAGGGACCGGTCAAACCTGTTGATGTATTTAATTTAAATAGTAACTACCATATCAATAAACAATGGTCTATTGGTATGGGAATAGAGAACTTATTCAATAAAAATTATTATCCTGTCGTTAGTCAATACCGTGCCCTAAATGAAGAGTATGTAAAAGGACAAGGGATGTTGGCCTCGTTTAACATCAACTATAAATTTTGATATGTTTAAAACTGTCACCCTTTGGTTGCATAAATGGCTCGGAATCATTACCGGTGTTGTAGTCACCATCCTAAGCCTGACAGGCTGTATATACACCTTTCAGGATGAGCTCAAACTAGTGGCTTATCCTGAAAAATATTTTATCTCCGGCACCACTGGCCATCCAACCATTCCACTTCCTTTAAGCACGCTTCTTCACTATGCACAGAAAAGCCTTCCAAAGGATGAGAAAATTACGCGAGTTGACCTTTATCCAACCAAGAACCGCACTTGGGTGTTTCGTGCTGTAAAAACTGACGAAAAAGCATTTGGTCACTGGAATTATTACAAATACTATAAACGCGTATTCGTCAACCCATACAGTGGGCAAGTACAACACGTTGAAAATTCAAAAACAGAATTCTTTCAGCTGACACTTCAGCTTCACCTTAACCTACTTTTGGGCAAGCGATTTGGCCATCCAATCGTCGCCTGGTCAACTGCCATCTTTATTCTTATCCTACTTAGTGGCATCGTTCTTTGGTGGCCAAAAAAATGGAAAGGCAAGAATCTCAAGCGAAGTTTTTCGCTTGATACCAAAGTTAAATGGAAACGACTCAACCACGATCTGCACAATGTCATCGGTTTTTATAGCCTATTCATAGGATTGATTTTTGCCATAACTGGACTCGCCTTTGCTTTCCCCGGCTTTAAAAAATCATACATCGCAACATTCAATGTATTGCAGTCGACAACAGCATCTTCTGGGCGCATTTCACCTGTGCCATTACCTACGGCAGAAAATCAGTTTCAGGACAATGCATTGCGGTATGCACTGACAAATTATCCCACCGCTGAAATGATGTCTATACGATTGAAAAAAGATACGCAAACAGGAATGGATATTCAGGTACGCCATGATGAAAAACGAAGCGGGGTGTTTGATTGGCTCTATTTTGACAGAAGAGGCAATAATCTATACGAAATCAAGTCTAGCGAACAACTACACTACGGTGATAAGTTGGGCGCCCTTAATTATGATATCCACACAGGTAGCATAGGTAACATCTCAACAAAAATCATTGCATGCCTAGCTAGTCTCTGCTGTGCGTCCTTGCCCATTACCGGATATATCATCTGGATGAACAAAAGCAAAAAGAAGAAAAAGAAACGTTATCAACACAATGTTAATAAGTACTGTTAATAAATGTATTTTTCTTATAAACAGGTTTTCAACAACGTTATTAACATTATGTGGAAAAGTTAACCCAACATAGTTATCGGAATCAACAGCTCGTTTCGAATGAATATATCGGGTAGTAAGCTAAATTGATCCAAATCACTATTATTGGTCAAGCCATCTTTGAAAATTTGGAGAGCGTTCTTCACTGACAATGACAACAATGCTTTCAGGGGTTGGTGGTATTAATGCTAACTTGATCCGATTCCTGCTAATTTTTAACATGGACTGAATCGCATCGATCCGAACGAGAAATTTTCGATTGATCTGGAAAAAAACCATTGGGTCCACCTGGGTGACCAAATGGGTGATGGTATCTTCAATAATATATGCGATTCCCGATCCCTTTTCCACGGCGTATAGCTCTTTGTCCTCCGCCATAAAATAAGCAATATCAGCAATAGCCAAGGACTTTAAAAAATTTCCGTACTTCACTAGAAACCGCTGTTTGAGTTGAGGTTCGATTTTGGGTAGTAATGGCTCAATACGATTCATTACCTGTTTCAGCTCATCAACGTCAAAAGGTTTTAACAAATAGGCATAACCTTTATTTTGATAAGCCTCCAAGGCATATTGTTCGTAAGCGGTCGTAAAAATAAGAGGAACATCAACAGCCACCTGCTTGAAAATCTCAAAGCTCAGTCCATCCATGAGGTGAATATCCATAAAAATCAGATCAAAATGCTGCTTATTGATCGCTACCACAGCCTCCTGAATCTCTTTTGCGTTGGAAAAGGTAAATATAGTTTCGCCGTATAGCGAGTTCAGCATTTCCTTTAAACCAACGAAAGCCCAATCTTCATCTTCGACAATCAGTATTTTCCATCCCATGGGTTGAATGTAATAAAAAATCCATTTCCTTAAAAAGAAAATGGATTAATATATATAGGATTTAAAAAAATCAATTATTTCAACAGATCGGGATTATTGTTGATGGCTTCCTGTGGATAACGAATGACATAACGAGGATCATTCTGCTGTAAGGTTACCGTTCTGCCGAAGCTACTATGGGTGATCGTCGGTCTGGTCGTCCGTTTTAGATCATACCAACGTAATCCTTCAAGTGCCAGTTCGCGCTTGCGCTCCAACATGACCGCATCTAGCAATTGCTCCTTTGATAAACTAGCGTCAGCTTTAGATTCTGTGGCATATGCATCTGCGCTGAATCTGTTTTTCTTTAATGCCGAAAGATACTTCAATGCTTCTGCGGTATTTCCCATACGAACGTAACATTCGGCCATAGTCAAATAAAGATCAGCATTTCTAAAACTCACATTAAAACGATTTTCACCACCTTTAAGAGATACATAATCACCACCACTTTTTTGGAAGTAACGGCCTTTTCTCAAATCACCATCTGAGTATGCCGATAACAAAGAAGGCGAGATAAACGAACTTGAGCGAACTTCAGAAACAGACACCTTTTCCAGAGCCATAATCATCTCTGCTGATTCAAAATCGTTCGGAAGTTGACTTCCAGCAACATTCAGATCAACCAGTTTGTCATTTATAGCCAAAGCTTTTTTAGCAGCATCAATCGCTTCCTGCCACTCTCCGCGATACAAATGAACACGTGAGGCCATCGCATACGCAGCGCGTTTACTAAAGCGATAATTAGCGCCTTTTGCCTGATCATCGACAGTCAGTAAAGCTGTTCCTTTTTCCATGTCCGTCAGGATCTGCGCATAAGACTCACCAATGGTCGCGGGAACAAAACGTTGTTCCAGGTCAATCTTTGTCGACAAAGGAACACCCCGAAGCCCTGCATTACTCGCTGAATAGACCTCACTGTAAAGATTTAACAACTCAAAATGAGCATAGGCACGCATCAGGTAGGCTTCGCCTTTAATCTGATCTACCGTGGCATTATTTCCTAACTTTTCATCAATCGTACTGATGACCTGGTTGGTATAAAAAATACTTTTATAAAACGCCAAATAAGGATAAGCAATCGTAGCAGGATCAGGATTTTGGTCGTTCCAAAGATAGATATCTTTGGTTCTAGCGGCATCGGTTGAACTTTCATCCAACAATAGTTCATCCGTACGCAAGGAAAGGTAAGATTTATGTGCTGGAAAACCACCATAGCTACTTGTCATTAACCCCCTAAAATCACTTTCTGTGGCAGGAATTACTGTTCCAACCGGTTGTATATCTAAATATTTATTGCAGGATGTCAATGCACTTGCTGTCATGATCATTCCAAAATAAATTATCTTTTTCATGTTATAAATCAATTAAGAGAATTAAAAACTTGCAGAAAGACCAAAAGCAAAAGATTTACTGATTGGTTGCGCATAATAGTTGCCGTAGGTCTCTGGATCAAAATACCCATCGTAATTTGCGCCGAAAACAAAGAGATTACGCCCTTCTACATTCACACGCAAATTGCTCGCACCAATTTTTTTACTTACTGCAGCCGGTAAAGTATACCCTAATCGAATACTATTGATGCGGACATAGCTCATCTTTTTTGCCCAGATATCATACTGCTTGAATGAGTTGATCGGATCGTTGCTTTCCATCCAACCAAAGGCCATCCAACGATCATTGAATTCGGAACTTATGCTTCCCAAAGCAGGCATATTACCACCTTCTTGCAATGCCTTAAAAAGATCTGTTGTATAATTCTGCCCACGGTCTACCAGAGCCGGATTATAAGTCGGGGTACGGCTTACCCAACGCTCCAAATTAAACACTGCAGAAATCGCAAGGTCAAAGTTACCATAACGGAAACGGTTAGTCATTCCACCGATAAACTTCGGATCTTTACTACCCTTGTACTTAAATTTTGAACGGTATTCTGCAGCAGTCATATCGGTTTGCGAAGTATAGCCCGGTAAGAATTCTGCCCATGGATCGTATAAACCATAAAACTCTTCAAAACTTGAAACGGACCCATCCTGATTTCTAAATTGCATTACGCCATCTTTATCCAAACCTGCAGTTTCCAATACATATAAACCATTTATGGGACGTCCCTCCTGTGCCTCCGGCGCATACGCTTTCGGATCATTCATGACCTTTAATAATTTATTGTCATTATGTGCGATATTGAAATCCGTTGACCAAGAAAACTTATCTTTCTGAATCTGACGGCTTGAAATCGTCAACTCAATACCTTGATTTCGTGCTGACGCCCAGTTAACCTGAACATTCTGAAAACCATTTTCCAAAGGTAAGGCGCTGAAACCAATCAGGTCAGTACTTTTTCTGTTGTAATAGTCAACAGTAATATTCAATCTATTCTTCCATAAGCCCAAATCAATCCCAGCATTATAGGATTGTGTCCGTTCCCAACGAAGTTTATCATTGGCAGGCATCTCAACCGTAACTGTTCCTTCATTATAACCTGGAATTATAGTCGAATTTCCATAATCTCCAACAATAAAAGGATAAGTATTACGATCCACATTGCCCTGTATACCGTAAGAAGCACGTACACGAAGATCAGACAATGCTGTTTTTCCTTTGATAAAATCTTCCTCTAGGACATTCCATGATCCCGATAGTGACCAAATTGGTAGAAACCGATATTTTGGATCCACACCGAACATATTTGAACCATCATAACGAATGCTACCATTGACGTTGTATTTACGATCAAACGTATAGGTCGCATTTCCATAAAAAGAGGCATATGAGTTCTCGATATATCCCTTACTATACTGAAGGAATTTGGCGTTTGTTTGATCATTACTATTTGGAAAAACAATACTTTGTGTAGTTAAAGTCGCTGGATTGTAGCCAAAGCCTTTGGTTGATACTGCTTTATTCGTACTACGGCGCAGCTCTGTTCCTCCCATCAATTCCAGCTCATGGCGATCGTTCCAGCTTTTGTTGTACTTTAAGTAAGTTTTCCAGTTATATTGAAAAATACTATTATAGTCATTTTCGATCTTACCTCCAGTAGGCAAGAAATACTTATAAGTTTTACTAGCAGCATCGTAATACCGTGTAGCAGCACGTAACTTGCGCGTATTATAACTTTCTTGATCGGCAAATTTCTCTGTACTATTTTCATCAAACTGTAAACCAAATTCACTACGTAAAGATAACTGTGGAATAATCGTATATTCAAGATAACCAATCGCTTTCAGCGCTTTATTTGTGAATGTATATTTTGTATTCTCACGTTCCTCCACGGCATTAAAAGGAATATAGGTATCTTTTTCGTAGCCTTCAATATCCGGATCATAGTTGAATTTACCGGATTGATCACGTACAGTTAAGTATGGATTAACCAAACGCATATAATTACTAGGATTAGTAAAGGCATCGTCATCCTGGATTGGGTTCTGTCTATTTGAAACGGATCCTAATACATTAATACCCGCCTTAAATCGATCGTTGATTGTAAAGTCGTTGTTTAAGGTAAGCGAATAACGACGAAGATCAGCTCCTTTAGTTGCTCCCTTTTCATCATAAAAACCACTGGACAAATAATAGCGATGTCCGTCATTACCACCCGAAATAGATGCAGAATACTGCTGATTCAGCGCCTGACGGTACAATTCTTTTCCCCAGTCCGTTTGTTGTGCACGCAATTGATTGATCGACTGCTGTACTTCCGGTGATAAGGCTGCCAAACCACCCGAACGGTAAGCATCCAATGCATTTGCTTTAGTTAGTATCCGCATAACAGCGCCCTTATCGGTACGATAATTTAAATCGGTGCGGTCGGCCATCAATAACTCAAAATCTACCTTCTCGTTAGCATCCATCAGATTGAGCTTACCGAAATCCGGACGTTGCGTCACAAAGGTATTGGCCGACACTTGCAGTTTTGCAGGTCCAGATTTACCTCTTTTTGTGGTAATCACAATGACTCCATTTGCCGCCCTCGCGCCATAGATGGAAGTTGCCGCTGCATCTTTTAATACCGTGATATCGGCGATATCATCAGGATTGATACCTGCAATCGGAAGATTACTCAAGCTATTCAAATTGTCTTTATCAATTCTTTTTGGCAATTCAGCTCCTTCAATCGGCATGCCATCGATAACCCATAATGGGTCTTGTGTACCATTGAGTGATACCGTACCACGGATACGGATCTGTGGGGCACTGTTTGGTCCACCATTAAAATTACTCAGCTGCAAACCTGCGACCTGACCAGCCAACATTTCGTCGATCGATGCAACTCCCGTCTGTTTGATATCAGCGACGTTAATTTTATTGTAGGCCGTCGTATTTTTACGTTTTTTGATATCGGTATAACCCGTTACAATCACCTCATCCAAAGATTCGCCGCTAGGCTGCAACAAAATGGTTTTATGATCCTGAAATACCGGTACCTGAATTCGCTGGTATCCGACATAGCTAATCGTAACATATTTTAAATTATTAGGCACTTTCAGTCGAAATTCACCTGCCGCATCGGTCAACGACCCCAATGCCGACTGCTGTACCTGATTGGGTACACCGATATCCTCTGCTACTGCCGAACTTTCAACGACAACCGTCGCCCCCACGACCGGTTTCAACGTGACCGCATCCAGTACCTTTCCTTTCAGTTCCCTGGATTCCTGCGCATGCGCAACGTGCACACACATGAAGGTCAACGGTATTAAAAACTTATTCATTTTGGTAGATGTTAATATATTAGTTTAATTCTAAGGTATTTGCAATACGTAGTAAAAGATCCATGTAATGCGATTTTGTTATGGCATCACCAGTCCGCTGCTTTTGTTTCAGCAACTGGTAGATCTCATATAGTTCAGCGCGTTTGTAGGTCAGCATATCGGACGTGCGCATCATACCGGTGACATGGACATTCCGAAGTGCAACTGGTGAAGAGGATGCATCTTGTGAATGCAAACATAGAGCAGGTCGTGTCGCTTCAACCAGTTGCTCAATGCCTGCCAGTTTCTTCGCGTTTAACTTCTCCATGGATTTGTTTGTAGAGACCATCAGCACATCCACATAGTTTTGTTGAAGCATCCGTGTTTTAAGATCCAACGGTTGTCCACTGATGGTTTTAGCAAAAATTGTCTGACGTACAGAAGTCAGAAACTCAGGTGCACTCCATGCTTTTTGACTTCCAAAAAGATTTTCCATCTCAACCATACGCAGTAGACGCTCATCGTTCACAAGTTTATACAACATAGCGTATTGAAATTCACGTTGTAAGTTATAAGGAGCGTACTCAAATGGTCCTATCGGCGAATCTCTCAACGGAAAAGTTTTTGCCATCAGCGCCGGCACGAACAACCACTCGGGCATGTAAAAGACATTTTTCTTGAGGTATTCCAAAGCACGCACCTGTTTTTCTTTCGGCACTGGACTATACGCATCTTTTTGATCGCCCAAAACGGCATTTTCTAGATAGATACCCCCGATGTTATTTAAGACATGGTCCGCATACGCGTACCATTGACCGACAACTCCCATATATAATTTACCAGCACGGTAGTAATCATCGCCTATCTTAGTGGTCCAATTGATTATATTTGGCATCATACGACGCAGATTCAGCATACCATATTCACCAGCTTTCATGGCGTCATCACCAAGATCTTCCGATTGAGCCCGCGGATCAACGATATTTTTGGAATCCTGTTGCTCACCATAATGATAGATCGGATCGTGTACATGGCTATCAATTTCCTTTCTCAACAAAGGTATTTCATCCCAAGGCTGTGTTTTACCGTACCAGCGGTAGGCCCAGCCAATCGCATACTTGTCGTATGCGCCGATCACCGGGGTAATCTGTTCTACACCATCCTCAGGTTGCGCTACATAATTGAAACGCGCATAATCCATGATAGAAGGTGCTGTTCCCCCCATTTTTGCGGTAAAGCTTTTACTACGTAATGAGTCTACGGGGAAACTTGCCGATGCCCCCATATTATGCATAAGCCCCAAAGTATGGCCAATTTCATGGGATGATACAAAACGAATGGCATGTGCCATTTTCTGATCGGAAAAAACATTAGCACGTACTGATGTATCGACGATGCCTGTCTGTATACGCATCCAGCTGTTCAGAATAGTCATAACGTTATGCCACCAGATCACATCAGCTTCCAATATCTCCCCCGAGCGTGGGTCAACGACGGACGGCCCCATCGCATTTGCCTGTGCAGATGCTGCATAAACGATAGAAGAAACGTTAGCGTCGTCCGGATCAAATTTGACACTGTCGGGCTGTTGTTTGGCCAGAATTGCATTTTTGAAACCAGCAGCTTCAAATGCGACCTGCCAATCGTGTACGCCATCAATGATTGCCTGACGCCATTGTTTTGGTGTCGCCGAATCCAAATAAAAAACAATCGGCTTCTTTGGTTCTACAAGCTCCCCCTTCAAATAGCGCTCTTTGTCTTCATCGTTCGGTTCCAATCGCCAGCGATTGACCAGATTTTTCTTATCCAGTTCTTGTTGTTTATCGTTAAAATACCAACGTGGTGAAGTGAAGAATCCAACTCTTGGATCGGCAAATCGCGCAACCATAGGTGTTTCTGGAAGCTCATACAGATTGCTCGTTATCTCTAGAGAAACTGGCACCGATTCATTCCCTTCGGTCACCTTGGTGGACAATACCGATTTCACAACGATATTATTTGAATATGATTTGATATCTTCGATCGTAGAAATACTGGTCTTAGGCGAAGTACCCAAGCCCAAAGAGGTAAACACATCCGTAAAGCTCTTTTCTGAACCATCAAAAACCTTGTTTACTTTTATTACTACAGCACTGGAGTCTTTGGAGTAGCTCTCGACTTTAAAGGATTCGATATAAGAAGGACGGTAATTATCATAAACTGAAGCCGCAATCGCATCACCCTTGGGTACTTCGACCTGTGGTTTAATCTCCGAAACCCAAACTTCTTTTTTCTCCTTACGATGGGTAAAACGAATGACCTTATTTTCATAATTCATCCCTTTATTTACGCCGGCCTCATTCAGCGCCAATGGAACAGAAGATAACTTCTGAATCAATAGAATATCTTGGCCCATCTTTTTCAATGGAATCTCAAAGTAGTAGTTATTTTCCTTACGGATTACCGTAAACATCCCACTATCCACATGTGCATCTTTCAACAATTTGTCGTATGCCGCTGTAGAGTCTTTTCTGTCAGTCGAATCCTTGGCAGCAATAACCGTCTCTTTTTTTCTTAAACCAACTGTTTGCAATATGGCACAAGATTGCATTAGACCCGTTGAAAATAAAAGACCTATGGCTAGCTTTGTATAAGTGTTTTTCATCAAATAATTATTTTTAAGCTCGCTTTCAAAGGCATAAATGAGCTCGTGGCACGCTATTTGTTTTTCACTGGTGGCGATGTAATATCAACCGAATATCCATTGTTTAACCAAAGCTTGTATCAGCTGAGGATAAGTTATAGCAGAAAGTAATTGCATCTATTCCATGAAGTCAATCCTAAATTGCACGCTATAAAGGCCTTGACATTTTATCGGATAAGATTAGGCTGATCACAAACTAAAACCACTGGATTAAGATCCAAATTTGTTAAAAATATTGTAGAGAATAATACATAAAGGGATGAACACGTAGTTTAGCGGTATGAACACGCACGATAAAAACATGAACACGTTCGACACCTTCAATTTCATTACGCATATAAGGTATTATGCGAGTGGTAATCGTACAATAAATTGCCCCCCCTCTATTCCGAACTGAAAACCAGACATTGTATAATAAGTATAGATCGATGATAAATATTTGAGACCGTACCCCTCTCCTTCCGGCTCTGCCCCCTGCCGAGGCTGCCAGTTGTTGCTAATTTCCAGCAAGTTGCTTTCCGGAATGTAGATTAACCGAATAGTAAGCGGATTCTCTTTAGAAATACGAGTATGCTTTATCGCATTCTCAATAAGCATTTGCAAACCCAAACGGGGAATCTTTTTTTCCAATAATTCATTTGAAATTTGAATGTCCATATCATTTAATGCCGCCCCAAAACGCACCTGCTGCAAGAAGAAATAAGCTATACCCAATTCCAGTTCCTCTCGTAGCGTAGACCATTCCGCCTCGTCTGTACGCAGCATCTTCCGATATACTTTAGTCATCTTGCCAATAAAAGACTTGGCCAGTTCATCGTCTTTTCCGATTAAGTACTGAAGTGAACCAAATGTATTGAATAAAAAATGTGGATTGATCTGTTGTCTCAATTGCACAAGACGCATCTGCGTATATTCATTTTCCTGTTCCAAGGCCAGCAATTTCAATTGTTGAATTTTACGCCGCTCCACAACATTGAAGTAGATTAATGCCATAGCGACCAGCATCAGCCCCACACCGAGCAAGATACTATAAGTCAACAATTCCTGGATTTCCTCTTCGATGCTCAACAACAGAACATACACCTTAATTTCACCACCAACAAAAAGAATGTTAGAAGGATAAGAATTGACCATTACGTCCAGCTGAAGAAAATCAGACTGGACAATTTGACCTTGTTTTGAAAATGCTGCAGTATTTCTTCGTCCCCACCTCCTATTATCTGGAGAATACACACAGATACCGCGGTCGTCATAGATCTCAAAGTAAGCGCGCCTTCCAAAGTTGAGTTTTGAAAAATAAGCATTCAGCCGTTCAATATCCATGTAAATATGATACAGCCGATGATGTATTGTCCGGGTACGTAACAATGTTAGCATCCTGTTGCCCACATCTTCAACCTGACCTACAGGGATAATGACCAATAAGGAATCCCCACTTTCTTTTGGATCGAAAACGGGTTGTTCCAATATCTTTTTCTCAGAAAGGTACAGATCTTGCTGCAACAATTCTAGTTGTTTCTTGACAAGCAACATATTCTCATCAGCAAAATCAATCAATATTCTTTTCTTAAGACGATCAACTTTATGATGGATAATACCGAGCAGTCCTCCCCCTACCAGCAGCAGCAACAACAAACAGACAATCAGGATAATACTATTTTTCTGCTCGCCATTTTTAAATCGAAATTTCACGGCACAAAAATACATGAAAAATTTTAAAGCGTATGCAAACTACCTCACAAGAAAGACTTTAACAAAGCCATGTATCCATTAATGCCGATCGATTCCCACTGCTCTTCCAAAATACAGGCCGCAAAGAATTAAAAAAAACGCTAATTACTTTTTGTAAATTTAGTCGACCAAAATAGGGTTTTAATTAAAACATGCATTAAAATAACAAAGAGAATTATTATCTTAATAGCGTAATTAATGATTTGACACCATGAGACATACACTAATCATTTCATTGGCAGTGCTATCGATCTGCTGTTGGTACAGTTTCAACAGTCCGAATGATCAGCGAAATCCTTTATATGGCAGGGTATTCAGAGAGATCAATGAGATTGCCGAATTAAAATCCTACAAGTATTCAACTGGTGCAATCGTCGAAACTGACAAGCATCCGCAGGGAGACCACCGCTTTGCTGCCGGCTACTTTACAAATGCAAAAAATGGCATCTGTATTCTAGAGGAAGTGTTACCCGATGAAAAAGCAGGTAAAGGTAAAGTAAAATACATGATTTTGGACACCATCAATATTCAAAAACTTAAACCCGACCAACAACTTAGCTTATGTAACTGCAAACAAGGTGATAAACCAAATACAGAAATTATAGCCATTAGTCATGTTGATGAAGACAAAGAATATTTCAATACCATCATCACAGCATGGCGGATAGATACCCAAAACCAGAAAATTGTCCGTTTAAAAGATACAAAAGGGATCAGCTGTCTCAATGAAGGTTATGGGATATAAACACGAATGGCTATTTTAAATCAATCCATCAGCCTTTAGCTTGTCAAACACATGCAAAACACCAATAACCTGGACAGATTCCTCCAGGTATTCCTGGTGTGAAAAATAACGGACGGCCCCAATCTCATTACTGGGTTCAATCGGCTCTGTTAATGGATATAGAAAACATTCCTGTTCCATGATAACCTCCGGCACAAGCCCGTATGCCGAAGCTGTTACATGGCAATAATAGGAGATTTTATCCGGATCCAGATTAATATTTAGCTCCTCCAAAATCTCCCGACGGAGAGACTGCAAAGCTTCCTCTCCAGCATCAATTTTGCCGCCTGGCAGATACCACGCCTTTCTATTGTTGCTATATGCCAATAGTAATTTACCCTCTTTAATGCTCACTAAACCCGCTGTAGGCAAAGTTTTTTTTGTTTTCATGAATTTAAATATAAGCTAGTACTGATCGAAAAGATAAATTGAAATTAATTCTTTTACGGCATTTATCAAAACACGACAGTCAATTTTAAGGATTGCCCCCCTAAAATTCTTGAAAAATCAATCAATGCACCGTTAGTAGGATGATCTATCTTTGTGCACGAGCTTCCGCAGACTCTTCAGAAAAGTCTCTGCGTCATTTCGGGTGAAACACAACGGTGGTAACAAACGGAGCGTATAGCGTCCGGCATACCCCGTAAAAACCTTTTCAGAAAACAGCAGTTCTTCCCGCAGTTGTTTAATGTCGTTTTCAAATTCTACGCCAATCATCAGGCCTCGGCCTCTCACCTCACTCACGCCATCTATTGTCCTCAATTCTGTTAACAAAAATTCACCTACAGCAGCCGCATTGTCGATCAATTGTTCGTTATGGATAACATCCAATACTGCTAAAGCCGCCGCGCACACCACCTGACTGCCACCAAAAGTAGTCCCTAATTGTCCCATCACAGGCTTTATCTTTGGAGAAATAATCGTGGCTCCCATGGGAAGTCCATTTGCAATTCCTTTGGCGACAGTAATCAGATCGGCTTCTATCCCGGCATGCTGATGTGCAAAGAAAAGCCCTGTACGTCCATACCCACATTGAATTTCATCCAAAATAAGCAACGTACCCGTTGCTGTACAAATTGATCTCACTGCTTGCAAGAAATCAGGACTTGCCTGATGGATTCCTCCAACACCTTGAATAGGTTCAATAATTACAGCGCAGTATTCTTCTGTTTCCAATTGTTTTTTCAAACTGGAGATATCATTGAAGGGCGTGAAAACAAACTGTTCACTTTCATTTAGCGGCGCACGGATAGATCGAATATCCGTTGCCGAAACTGCCGCTGAGGTCCTTCCATGAAACGCATTGGACATTGCTAAGACTTTCCTCCTCCCCGTATGGAATGAAGCCAACTTCAGCGCATTTTCGTTTGCCTCAGCACCAGAATTACTAAAAAAGACAGCATAGGTCGGATAACCACAAGCTAAGCCTAGGCGTTGAGCAAAACGGTCCTGCAAGTCATTCTTAACCGCATTTGAATAAAATCCAATCTTATTGATCTGTTGTAAAACCTGTGCGATAACATGGGGATGACTATGCCCAACAGAAATAACTGCATGCCCGCCATATAGATCCAAATAGGACTGCTGCTGGTCATCATACACAAAGCAACCTAAAGCGCGTTCGATTGCAATATCAACTTTCTCAAAAACTGGAAATGGTTTCATGAATCAATTCGTATTAATAAAACTCAAAAATCAGCTTAAATATACTTTAAGTACTAGTCCAAAAAGGTTATTTACTACTAGTCCAGCCGACGCGGACAACAAAGCAAATAACTCATCTTAAAAACAATAGCTTAGCGCTGATCTCGCGCGCGACATCCAGCATATTTTAATCCTGCTGAACAATCGTATCTTTGGATAATTACCCGATATGAAAGCCCCATGCTTAGACCTTGGAATTTAACAATAGACATTGACAGATCTTCTGCAAAAGCAATTTACATCCAAATAGCAGATAATGTTGCCGCAGCCATACAATCAGGCAGGCTGCCGAAAGGAACGGCCTTACCGAGCAGTCGATCACTTGCAGCCCAGCTAAAAGTGAACCGGAATACAGTAATTGAGGCCATACAGTTGCTAGTCAGCGAAGGCTGGTTACTTAGTCAACCGCGTAGAGGTATATTTGTTGCAGCACAATTACCTTATGGCTCCAACCTATATACGGAACAAAAGATAGCATGGTCAGATCATCAGGCTCCCCAGCGCATCATCTTCGATGACGGTAATCCAGACAGTAAAATTGCGCCGGTAGAGCAGCTTGGAAGAGCTTATCGTCAACTATTTAAACGCAGTGCACGCTGGAAAATGATGGGTTATGCTGATCCGAGGGGCCATATTGATTTTCGGCAGGAAATCGCAAACATGCTTAACATCGAGCGTAACATGCGCATCAATGAAGATCATATCTGTATCAGTCGGGGTAGCCAAATGGCCATGTATCTTGTTGCCCAATGCTTGTTACAGCACAATGACTATATTTTTGTGGAATCTCCAGGATATCATTCGGCCTGGAAGATCTTTGAAAAAGCTGGAGCAAAATTAATTCCTATCCCGGTAGATGAAAATGGGCTTAAGGTTGAGGAGCTGCTACCACATCTATTGAAAAAGAATCCCATCAAGGCTTTGTACCTTACCCCACATAGACAATATCCAACCACCGTAACATTAAGCAAAGAACGCCGTGCTCAATTAGTTGATCTATCCAACAAATATAACTTTATAATCATCGAAGATGATTACGATTACGAATTTCATTTTGAACAAGCCCCCTATTACCCGCTCGCCTCACAGCCTGAACTGATCAATAATGTTTACATCGGCACGTTGAGCAAAGTGGTTGCGCCAGCACTCCGTATCGGTTATCTTGCAACAAGAAACGAATATCTGCTCCAGCAAATTACCGAACTCCGATCCATCATCGATATTCAGGGAGACAACATCATGGAGCAAGCAGTGCTGGAGCTCATTCAGGATGGAACCATCCGTAGACATATCCGAAAAGCAACACAGCTGTACAAAAAGAAGCGTGATTTTATGGTCGCCCAATTGGATAAATTTCTACCGGATCATGTGGACTATACATCCCCTAAAGGAGGATTGGCCATATGGCTATCCCTTAAACACCAAATCGACTGGGCGTTGTTATTCCAAAAACTAAAGGAAAAATCAGTACATATACCGCATCCCGAAAATTACACTAAAGAACGTACATTTGGTGGAATACGACTCGGCTATGGCTCTTTATCGGAGGAACTGATTAAAGAAGGAATCACGATTCTGGCCGAAGTGTTGGAACAGTCAAAGCTTCAATCCTAATCAATTTCAATTAGTCGTTTGGTTAGACCATTTTCCATTTTGGACGAACGTCATTAGATTAAAATTCTGAAAACACAAACACATTCAATATTTAATTTCGCTTCATTAAAACCGTTTAGAAGATTAGTATAGGCAATACGTAAAAAACAGTTAAAAGTGTTGGTAAAAGGTAATTATTTTGTCAAAAATCATTTTTTTCACTTATCAATCGCACAAATTAACCGTAGTTTTACAGTGCAAAAACGCACAGAGCTATTCCAATTGGATAGCGATACAATAAGAGAGAATGGAGTACATTAATTTATGACGGAGAGAATACCCAGCAGGCCATATGCCGCAATAACCGGTATTGGCGGATATATTCCACCGAATAAGAGATCAAATACAGATTTAGAACAGTTTTGCGATACATCCGATGAATGGATTATCAAACGTACAGGTATTAAGGAACGAAGAATTTTAGAAGAGAATCTTGCCACATCAGATATGGCTGTAAAAGCGATACAGAATCTGGCGGAACAATATCATAAAAAACTGAAAGATGTAGATGCGCTCATTGTAGCGACTTCTACACCCGATATGCCGATGCCGGCAACAGCCAATATTATTTTAGAAAAATTAGGGCTTACTAATGTCTGGGCTTTTGATGTCAACGCAGCTTGCTCTGGATTTCTATATGCCCTGGATATGGCTGCTGCTTTGGTGGAGACAGGACGTTACAAAAACGTACTTGTTGTCGGAGCCGATAATATCAGTACATATGTAGATTTAAAAGACCGATCAACCAATATTCTTTTTGGGGATGGTGCTGGCGTTATCTGGCTGGAGCCTTCATTAGAAGGGGGTATTATGGACGCTTATCTTTGCAGTAACGGCGCGGGAAAAGAATTTTTAAAAATAGAGGCTGGTGGTTCTTTGTATCCCATCGACAGTAATCTTCCTGTAAATGACAACAGATTTCTGAAACAAGATGGTAAAACTGTATTCAGACATGCTGTACAGTCTATGAGCGATGCCTGTACTACGGTATTGCAACGCAACAACCTACAGATTGAAGATATCAGCTGGTTAATTCCACATCAGGCCAATCAGCGGATCATCGATGCTGTTGGACGTAGCCTTAATATACCAGAAGGCAGAGCTCTAAGTAATATAGAATACCTAGGAAATACGATTGCTGCCACAATTCCATTATGTATTTGGCAAAATATTAAAAAATTAAATACAGGTGACTTAGTCATGTTAACCGCCTTTGGCGCAGGTTTCTCTTGGGGAGCCAGCCTATTTAAATGGATGATTTAAGCATTAAAACTTTTGTCGTCATAAAATTCACACTATGATTAAATGCCAGAGATTTCTGATTTCTGGCATTTTTTATTTTCTCTTTTAAAAATCAGCTATTCTGTTTCCATACTAGCGATTTCGCCTATGCTGATCTACCCCTTAATAATTTAACGACAAGCCTACACCAAACCCCATATCACTATCATAATGCGTTCTAAAGGCCATATTTTTGGTAATGACATAGTTTAGCCCCATCATATATTCACGATCTGAATTGACCATAAAATCACCACGGATCCTTCTGGAGATCGGAATATCTTCACGCATCAGTTGCAGTCGTATAATGCCATCGTGATAAACCTCTGCCTGAACGTTAACTAGCATGGGCAAAGTATACATAAAACCTAAACTTAGCGCTTTGCGGCTATCTTTTTTATTTGCCTGTCCGAAAATATTTGTTTCATGTTCATCCTCCCCCATACGACGGTAACGATAATCAAAGCCTACAAAAGGCATAAACCATTGCATCTTCCCGAAGAATCGGCCTAAATGGGTTTCCACCTCATAACCGTGCATATCATTATAGCCCAATCGCCATTCCGAGCCAAGCTGCCAACGTGCATTCTGAAACATTGCCTGCCCATCATTTCCATTTGTCGCAAAATCATTTTGCGCCATGAAATGCGTCATATTACTTTCCATTTGCAGTTGTTTATAGGCTTTGGTTTTGTTCGGAAGATAGGGGTTTTGGTAATCCCCAACAGCAAAAACTCGATTCATACCAGCCATCATATGGTACAAAATGTGGCAATGAAAAAACCAGTCCCCCTCTTCATTGGCTAAAAATTCGATCGTATCGGTCTCCATAGGCATAACATCAACCACATTTTTCAGCGGCGCATTAGCTCCTTTTCCATTCAGCAGGCGAAAGTCAAAGCCATGCAGATGTATGGGATGACGCATCATTGAATTGTTATAGAGGGTAATGCGCAATACCTCACCCTTTTTTACAGGTATCTTATCCGTCTCAGAGAGAATTTTGTTGTCCATGCTCCATACATAACGGCTCATATTTCCGGTAAGCGTAAATTTGAGATCTCGTATGGGGGCTTCTTTTTGGAATTCAGTCGCCTGAGGAGACTCTAGCATCGCATAGTTCAGCGTGACAATATTACCTAATGCATTGGCATTATAACGATTGGGATCTTCGTCCATGTTCATTTGTCCATGATCCATACCGCTATGTTTATTGTGATCTTCTTTTTTCTTTCCATCGCCTGTAATTTCGGGATACATCACCACATTCATATCCATCTGATTCAGACTCATCTTCATGCCCATATCATTGAGATCGCCATTCATCTTCATCATGTCGTTCATCATCTTCATTCCTTCAAAATATTTAAGGCGGGGAAGTGGGGAGATCAACTGTTTGATACCATTACCGATAAAATAGCTTGTAGATTGTGTGCGATCTTCCGTGGTTGCCATAAATTCATAAGCTGTAGCTTCATTTGGGATTGTTACAACGACATCATAAGTCTCCGATACTGCGATCATTAATCGATCGACCTCCACTGGTACCACATCATTCCCATCATTTGCAACAACGGTAATTTTACCACCTGCGTAGCGCAGCCAAAAATAAGACGAAGCACCACCATTGGAAATTCGTAAACGTACTCTATCTCCTGCTTTCAATGCTTTACCATTCACCGAATTCAAATCCGTGGAATGAGCCCCGTTCATCAACACCTTATCATAATAAACGTCACTGACATCCATCGCAAGCTGACGTTTCCATTCATTCGTGACTTTCGTCTTAAACTTTCCTGCTTTAATAGCTTCAACGTACGATTGTGTTGAACCTTTTTTTATCGCTGCCCAATCGTTTGCTGTATGCAGCATCCGCTGTATATTGTCTGGATTGTAATTTGTCCATTCACTCAATATGACGGGAATCGTGGGTAAATCATCAATTCCTTTTCGGAAAGTCTTATCATCAGCACGCTTGTTGAGAATCAGGCTACCATACATACCGATCTGTTCCTGCAGGCCTGAATGCGAGTGATACCAATGTGTACCGTGCTGGATTATCGGAAAACGATAGGTGTAAGTTGAATTTGGTTTTATCGGTTCCTGCGTCAAATGCGGTACGCCGTCTTCTTTGTTCGGCAAAAAAACACCATGCCAGTGTAGCGAAGTACTCTCTTTTAACTCATTGTGAACAATAATCTCTGCCGTATCCCCTTCTGTAAAAGTCAGGGTAGGCATCGGAATCTGTCCATTTACAGCGATTGCCCGTTTTGATTTGCCGGCATAATTGACGATTGTATCCCGTACATAAAGGTCGTGACGAACCACTTTCTGGGCCAGCACCGTCAATTGCGCCATCAATAGTAAAACAACGGTTAATATATTACTCTTTTTACTCATCTTAATTCATTTACTTAATTAGTATTCTGTTACCCATAGGTCCTACCCCATACTGATAGACCAACCTCACACCCGGATGCCCCGTGATCAGTGGTGTAACTGACAAACTTATCAACAAAATCAATATTAAATAGTTTATCCAGACTTTTGTATCACTGCGAAGTCCTACACCACGTACAGTTGCCATTCTTCAAGCCAACCAATATGAAAATAATCCATAGGGAGGCGATTAGTTTAACGTTTCTACCGTGCTTCCACAACCGATCATTTGCGCCCCATAGAAAGGATTTTTTATCGCGTTCTCTTTACTGAGCCAATGCGCACCCTTGCCATTATCATACATGGGACAATGCTGATAATAAATAGGTCCATCCAATTTACTCACCTTGAGAAGTTCATAAAAAGCGTTTGAAAGAGAAGCAAAAGTCACGCGTTGCTTAGCCACATCTTTATTTTGGGCGATGCCCGATGCATCAGATGCTAAGCTATTCATCACCTTCATCCAAACCGTATGTTCAGCATGCGTAAGCTTATTCATATCGACTGCTTTGATCGCTTCCTTCAACGCGGTGGCTTTGACTGCAGCTCCCTGTGCGTCGGTCTTCACCAAAGCATCTTTTAGCCCCAAATAATGGTTTGCCAACTGGCCAAACGCTGTCTTCTCTTTTTCAGGTTCTGTTATCTTCGAAGGGTGAACACGGGAAGCATTATTTGCTGTTTGGCCGCCCTGATTGTGCTTATTATGATCGACCTGCTGTTCAGCTCGATTTTTTGATGCTGGTTTTAGCACGCGTTCATATTGCTCAGCTTTAGCCAATTGCGCATAGACATCATCTGGAGCCAGGAACTTTTCATTGTCGAAGCCTGCCAATGCTATACGCTTAAGAACTTCATCAGCACTTGTTTTTGAAGGATCATAAGTAATAGATGCTAGTTTGGATGTCGGATCCCAGTCAACGATCGCAGTGTGTCCATCGCTGCCAACTTTTTCAATTATCTTTTTAACAGCCGTAGTGTTTCCGAAGATCTTTACTGTGGCTGTCTTTGCATTTTTAATTTGTCCATATGTATATTGAGTGGATAGTAATACCGAGATTACCAAACCAAGTAATGAAATTAATCTCATGATTATGATATGTTGTATATAAATGAATACTGATGAAAATTACGGTACAGCAATCAATAGATGTATGCATTGAATCCGATAGATCCAAAGGGATTTTCATAAGCTAAATAAATCGGGCTCGGACAGAAAACCTATCCAAAAAGACATAGCATGGGCTATCAATCTATTGTTGAGCGAGCTGAGGAGGCTGCCAAATGGATATATATATATCTGTACAAAAAGGTTGCTTATAGCGCGCATAGGAGCTTGAAGCATCGGCATACGCCGGTAAAATCTGCGGAGCTTCGATTACTGACACAATAAAACGATATTGAAAGGAGACACGGCAAGACTTTTCTCCACAGCGCTTACTGCAGTCATCTACCCGATCGTCTGAAGCCGCCGACTCTGCTCCATTATCTTTACAACAATCGACGGTTGCTGTGTCTCTTGTCTTTTGCGTTTCATCAAGACAACATGATTTTTCTTCCTGACTGTTTTTTTCCGACGGCGCATGGCAGGCAAATAACCTATTTGGAGCAAAAAAAAGCCCCATAATACAGATTATAAATACGATACCGCGTTTTGTCCACATAACGGATTGAAATTTTCCAAGTAACTATATACGTTACTTCTGAAGTAAATGTCGGTAGAATTTTTGAATGAACAATTGCACTATTTTATTTTTTGTTTATGATATTTCAATAAGGCCTATTTTGACACGCTATTTAAATACATAAAACTACTTTTCAATTTGCCTAATCCAGTTAAGCATCAGCAGACAGGCAGGCGCATATACACCACCATGGTCAAAGCCCTGCAGCTGATAGAGTGAGGTTTTTGTATGTCCAACCTGCTTTAATATTGCTGCCAAATGTGCATTTTCCTCGAACCGTGTAGCCATTTCCAATTGCTGATCGCCGGTGATCAGGAGGATGGGCGGCGCATCTTTGCGTACAAATGAAAGTGGTGCAAACTGATCAATCTGAGGAATCACCATCGATTGTCCACGTTCCTTTTTTATTGTATAATGTGTATTGGTCTGTCCACTGATTGGCGCCAGGCCTTTTATACGATCTGCATCAACACCAAATTTTTGAAGATAATGCTTATCTAAGCCTACCATTAAAGCCAAATACCCACCCGCCGAATGGCCCGAAACATAAATTTTTGAAGGATCTCCACCATAATTGGCAATGTTTGAGAATGCCCAGGAAACAGCTTCTGCAGCATCTTCAATATATTCAGGAGCTTTTGCTTTAGGACTTAATCGATAATTGACCGCTATAACCGCCACACCTTTCTCTTTAAGTTCAAGTGGAATAAATTTATTCCCCTCTTCTAATCCCCCCCCATGAAACCAAACAATGGTAGCAAAATTTTTACGATCTGTCGGGATATAAATATCCAATTTACAACGTTCTTTCTTATAAGAATCCGGCTCGTTAGGTTTGCAATACGCAACATCGGTTGTCGTTCTATAGTGCTGAGCAAAAATCAAACTTGGCGAAAACAGGAAAAAAGAGATAATAAGGAATTTGAAGGACATATGAATCGTATTTAAGTCTTACATCCCTTAAAGGTAACAAACTTTAAGAGAAACCATTTAATTGCACTAAAATAAGTTTCAATTTTAGCCTTTTTATTATATCTTGATAATTATCTGGAAACAGATATAACAAAACACAAATTTTCCTGTTATTAACGTAAAAAACATGTATTAAAATAGAAAACAGAGTCACATTATATGGAACGGATAAAAATTGAAACCGCTATCAACGTGCGCGTAGAAACGGTCTGGAATGCGTATAACTCGGCAGAAGATATCATGCAATGGAACCATGCCTCAGATGATTGGCACTGCACAAGTTCAATCAACGACTTACGCATTGGAGGAAAGTTCAAAAATCGAATGGAAGCAAAAAATGGATCGATGGGGTTTGATTTTGAAGGCAGCTATACCGCACTAGAGCCTTTTAAAAAAATAGCCTATGTCATGCCTGATGGACGTCATGTTGAAGTCAACTTCAATGCTAAAAAATCTGTAACTGAAGTCACCATAATTTTCGATGCTGAATCTGAAAATTCCATTGATATGCAGCGTAATGGATGGAAGGCCATACTCGAAAACTTCAGATCTTACGTTGAAAATACTTATGCAACTACACAAAACGGATAATGAATTGGCGACGGACCAGCTTAGCTTGTCATTTCACTCCATCACCTTTTAAATAAAGGATATCTTTAGGATTCTTAAAAGTATAGTTATATTTAGCCACAAATTCGTCTTCCCTTCACCATACATAAGGGGGACCGACAAAAACAAAACGCGATAAAAAGATTACATATGACAATAATTAACAATTATGAAGAGTACAAAGCCTTTGAAGGAAAATCATTAGGCGAATCCCAATGGCATGTTATTGATCAAAAACAAATTAATCAATTTGCGGATGCAACACTCGACCATCAATGGATTCATTTAGATAGTGAAAAAGCAAAAACTGATAGCCCTTTTAAATCAACTATAGCCCATGGCTATCTGACTTTGTCCCTCATTCCCTATTTATGGAAACAAATAGCTGAAGTAAGAAATGTCAAAATGGAAATCAATTATGGGATCGAAAACCTACGTTTTGCACAGCCCGTTTTGGTTGACAATGCGGTGCAGCTACATACACTGGTAAAGTCTGTCGTCAATTTAAGAGGTGTTATCAAAGTAACCATAGAAGCTACATTGAAAATCAAAGATAGTACAAAACCGGCTTACGTAGGTGACGTCATCTTTTTATATCATTTCAATTAGTCTCAGCTTTAGATTCACAGAAATTAGCGAATTCTTATCAATGCACAATCGCTATCAAATAAAGCATATTACAAATCATAAGGAATACCCTTATGATTTGTTGCTTTTAGCAGACGAAACGGTACATGCAATCGATAAATACCTTTACGAATCCCTAGTGTATGTCGTATATGACGTGAAAATGCCGATTGCTGTTTTTTGTTTATATCCGGTCGATTCAGAAACATTGGAAATTAAAAACATCGCCGTATCTCCAGCATTTCAAGGCATGGGACTCGGAACCCAATTGCTTGATTTTATTAAGGCCAATTACCAGCAATATGCTAACCTGATCGTAGGTACCGCAGATTGCGGACTCGCACAAATTCGTTTCTATGAACGAAATGGATTTGTTAAATACGGAATTCGTAAAGACTTTTTTATAAAAAATTATGAGCGGCCTATATATGAAAATGGCCAGTTATTGAAAGATATGATTATGTTGAGGTACAATAAATAACTATCTTTGAAAGAGGCAACTAACAGAATTGATTCAACGGAACTTTATTTATATAAACAGATGAAATTGACTGCCATTCACCCCAAACTACCGATGCGCAATAAATCCATTACAAAGGATTTTTATGTACATAAACTTGGTTTTTCATTGATCGGGAGCGTCGATTACGAGGGCTATCTCATGCTAAAAAAAGATCATGTTGAAATCCATTTTTTTGAATTTAAAGAACTTTCACCCAAAGAAAATTATGGTATGGTGTACGTCCGTACAGACGATATTGACCGCTTGTATCAATCTTTTCAGGAAAACAACGTAGCTATACACCCCAATGGAAAACTTGATACCAAGCCTTGGGGTCAACGTGAGTTTTCAATTTTGGACCCCGACAGCAACCTCATAACCTTTGGGCATGACGCTGAATTCCAAAAAGCCCACTAAGATTGGGTTAAATTAGCATAATCTCCTAGTGGGCCGGGCATTTTTTATGTTATTTTTTAGCCAAAAAGATCCGAACTCAAGTAACGGTCACCGCGGTCGCAGGCAATAAATACAATAACGCCCGCTTCAATTTCATTCGCAATTTTGAGTGCTCCGGCTAAGGCTCCCCCCGTACTCATCCCCGCAAAAACACCTTCGCGCTTAACAAGCTCCCGGGCAAGCTCAGTGGCCTCCTGTTGGGATATATCGAGAACACGATCTACTCTACGCGGATCAAAAATCTTAGGTAAATAGGCCTCGGGCCAACGCCGTATACCTGGTATCGATGATTCAGGAGTGGGCTGGCAACCTACAATCTGAATGGCTGCATTTTTTTCTTTCAGGTAGATGGAGTTACCCATGATTGTTCCTGTGGTGCCCATGGCGCTTACAAAATGTGTAATCTTGCCATCTGTGTCACGCCAGATTTCAGGACCTGTGGTCTTGATATGTGCTTGGTAATTATCTGGATTCGCAAATTGATTCAATATATAATAGCCCTCTTTTTCAGCCTTTTCTTCCGCATAATCACGGCATATTTCCATCGATTCCAACAGGGTAACTTTCGCTCCATACGCCTCCATCGTAAGCGTTCGCTCACGGGTGGAAGAAGCGGGCATCACAAGTTCTAGGCTCAGCCCATATATACCTGCAATCATAGCTAATGCGATTCCTGTGTTACCACTAGTTGCCTCAATCAATTTGCTATCTTTTGTAATATCGCCACGTTCCATCGCTGAACGGATCATATTGAGCGCTGCACGATCTTTAACTGAACCAGCTGGATTATTACCCTCCATTTTCGCAAAAATCTTCACTTTCGGGTTGGTATGGAATTGCGTAATCTCGACTAATGGCGTATTCCCAATCGTATCTATGATATTTCCCATGGTATTTAATTTATTGGTTTCGAATCTATAAACTTTGATGTAGCCTGATGGTATACCGTGGTATACGGCTCTACAGAACTTGTCAACCACACATTACCGCCAATCACCGAATGATGACCGATCTGTGTTTCGCCGCCAAGAATGGTAGCACCGGAATAGATAATCACATGATCACCTATAGTCGGATGCCGCTTTACATTGGAAAAAACCTTATCCACACTCAGTGCGCCTAAAGTTACCCCCTGATAAAGCTTTACATAATTACCAATAGTACAAGTTTCACCAACGACCAGTCCGGTTCCGTGATCAATATGCAAATGATGGCCTATCGTTGCTCCAGGATGGATATCTATTCCAGTTTTGGAATGAGCATGCTCCGTCAATATACGTGGTATCAAAGGAACACCCAAACGATGCAGTTCATTGGCCATCCGGAAAATACAGATCGCAAAAAAACCAGGATAAGTACGTACGACCTCTCTCTTGTTCTGCGCTGCGGGATCCCCGTCCATCAATGCATCGGCATCCCAGCACATCAGTTCATAAAGTTGTGGAATCCGTTCAAAGAATTTATGCGCTACGTCCGAATGATTGCAGCTTTGACAAGCTTTGGATTTGCTCAAAAGCTGCTCCAGTTCCAATTCAAATTGCTCAAAAGCGAGCTTCACATCATCGACAGATTTCATATCGCCTGAATTTCGTTCCGGAAAGAGCACATCCAAAATTCGGATAGCCCATCCACAGATCTTCTTATTAGAAGGCATTTCTAAAACAGCCAATTGCTGCTCATAGATATGTTGATAAAAATCATGCATCTTCACTAATTTATTGAAACAAATATACTATACAATATTGATAGATTAAGCCTTATACTAAAAAACTTAACGGCTTTGACCATCACTTTAAATCCGCTCGCTAATGGAATAAATCCTTTGGCCTAAAGAACCAAACGCTCAAACAACTCTCTCAATGTAACTTCTGGATCTTCACACAAACCGGGATGTGAGGCCGAACATTGGATCAAGGTACTCCGCTTCGCTGTCAACCAACGAAAACGTTCGGTGATATCCAGCTCAGCAAGTTTGCCGGCATCTCTTTCTCCATGACAGATTCGCTGGAAAGAAGACAGATGATTTTCAATCATTTCCAATTCAATATCCGGACAAAGCGACCGCGCTTTCTGTTCATTGACAAAATAAATCATTTTCGCATAACGGTACTTGCGACAATACAGAGCTACACCTACGTTAATAAATTCCTCGCGTTCCACCCGTGGTATCAAACGTACCACAGCGTACTCATATAAGGTCTTTTCTGGCATCTTCAATTTGCTTTACAAAAATGGATGAATTGGCTACACGGCGTTTCAAGAAAGAAACATATACTTCTCGCGCATCCGCCGCCGAAAGTTCACGTTCGGAATCTTCCAACCACTCATCCGGTACCACGGCTAATATGTCACGAAATACCGTCTCCGTAAAAAGTGAACGATATTCCGCATCTATCTCCCCCACCCTACTGGCATTTTTTAACAGTACGTGATCTTTGATCTGAACAAATGGCTTTAACGACTGTTCCTCCCAGTTATCCCAGCTGTGATGGAAATATAAAGCAGCACCATGATCTATTAACCAAAGTTCTTTGTGCCATATCAGCATATTTGTGTTCCGAACAGTTCGGTCCACATTCATTAAGAGTGAATCTAACCAAACAATCTTGGATGCTTCTTCCGCCGCAATAACGTCAACATTTGCATCGAATGTGATGGCTCCGCTCAGAAAATGTAGGCCTAGGTTTTTGCCCACACTGAATTTAAGTAGATCCTGAATTTCTTCATCAGGCTCTGTCCGACCAAAGGACTCGTCCAAATCGGCAAACACTATTTCGGGGACGCGCAATTTTAACAGTCTTGCCAGCTCTCCGCCAATCAATTCGGCGATGAGGGCCTTCCGCCCTTGCCCTGCTCCCCTAAATTTTATGACATAACTGAAGCCATCATCAGCATCGACCAGTGCCGGTAAAGACCCTCCCTCCCGAAATGGCTGTACATATCGAATGATCTTTACTTTCCTAATAACAGGTTGTTGAAAATCCATGAATTTATTTTTTTTATTAGCTAAAGTTGGCAAACTAATCCACTCTTTTAAAACTATCCCAATTAAATATTTTAGCAAACAGAAAGCAAGAAATCTACACCATGTATTTGAGCATTGCCTAGTGCTTTACCCTGCGAACTTTATATTGTGGTAATATCCAAAATTATTATCTATATTTTATTAATAAAGCATAAATTGTACATTCATTTGACCGTCGGAAGTATTATTTTCTAATTATATTTGTAATGTAATCACAACTTGTCTCATCAAGTTTCTTCAATCAACGATATGGATACCATTCAGGAATATAACAATGTGATCAAGCATTGTCAGGATTTATTTATAAAAAAAACAAAAGATTATGGAACAGCTTGGCGAATTATGCGCCTATCTTCCATTACAGATCAGATTTATATCAAAGCACAGCGTATACGCACACTAGAAATCAAAAAAGTTTCCAAAGTAGGCGAGGGAATCGCTGACGAATATATTGGTATCATAAATTATTGTGTCATGGCCATGATTCAGATTGATTTGGGAGAAGATGGCGAAGAAAATTTGGATACAACCTTTGTGAACCAAAAATATACCGAAAAGGTGACTGAAACAAGAGATCTTATGCTCGCTAAAAATCATGATTACGGTGAAGCTTGGCGCGATATGCGTGTATCTTCCATGACAGATCTGATCTTAATGAAAATACACCGAGTTAAACAAATCGAAGATAATGACGGGCAAACGCTTGTTTCTGAGGGTATTCCTGCTAATTATCAGGATATGCTCAATTACGCAGTTTTTGCATTGATTAAATTAGGAATAGCACAACAATAACCGGATTATGACATTGACACAGCAGCGTACCAAAACGAATTATTTATTAGGGTTTTGCCGAATTTTTACCGGACTTCTTTTCATATTCTCAGGCTTTATAAAAGCCAATGACCCGACCGGGTTTGGCTATAAGCTCCAAGAATACTTTGAGGTGTTTCATCTCACAGTCTTTAATGAGTATGCTACCGCAATCGCTGTTGTGATCTGTGGTTTTGAAATTCTATTAGGAGCACTATTATTATTGGGGCTATATGGCAATACAGTTGCTTGGGGCCTACTCCTGCTGATCCTATTTTTCACCTTTTTGACCTTCTATTCGGCTTTTTTCGAGGTTGTAACATCCTGTGGATGCTTTGGAGATGCAATCCCCCTCACACCTTGGCAATCATTTTCCAAAGACCTCGTGCTGCTGGCGTTGATTCTAGTAATATTTTTTAACCGAAAACAGTTGCGATCGATTATCAAAGGATCAGGCAATCAATTTGTTGCTACAATGATTACAGCGGTTATCTCCTTAGGTATCGGTATTTATACAGTAAACTACCTCCCATTTATTGACTTTTTACCCTATAAGGTTGGCAACAATTTACCTTCATTAATGGTATTGCCAGAAGGCAAACAAGGGGATCTGTTTGAGCAAATCTATACCATGAAAAATAAAAAGACAGGCGAAACTAAAAAGGTCAACGACAAAACTTATATGGCTGATAAACTATGGGAAGATGAATCATGGGAAATTATAGGTGAACCTGAGAGTAAATTAGTCAAAAAGGGGTATGATATTCCTATTCCAGATCTTTTGATCACTGATGCAGACGGAGCTGATCACACACAAGAAATCATTGCTAATCCTTATTACAATCTTATTATCGTTGCAAAAGATCTTTCGACGGCCAATATTGATGCCATCCAAAAGATCAATCAATCCGCTATCCAGTTAACAAAGGATTATAACGGACTCCGTGTCGTCCTATTAACCGCGTCAGCATCGAAAGACGCTCAATATCTGAGTGATAAAATGCAATTAATCGCGGAGATATTCTACGCCGATCTAGTTCCTTTGAAAAGTATGGTCAGAGCAAATCCAGGCGTACTACTCTTAAAAGGAGGAAACGTGATCGGAAAATGGCATTATAATAATTTTCCGGACGCCAAATCCATTGAAGATGAATTTCTAAGTAAAGACAAATAATACCTATGCCTAAACCTATATTTTTGATTGGTTATATGGGAAGTGGAAAAACTACCCTTGGTAAAAAACTTGCCAGTAAACTAGAGCTGCCATTTATAGACACTGATGAGGAGATCGTCAAGCAAATCGGCATGAGTATTACTGAATATTTCGCGCAATATGGCGAAGATGCATTTCGCGCATTGGAACGCGAGCAATTGCGTAAATTTGCGGAGAAAGCAGCTGTAATCTCAACAGGGGGCGGTGCACCTTGTTTCTTCGACAATATGGATTGGATTAAGGCAAACGGCTATGCAGTGTATTTACACATGTCTCCTAAAGCACTATTTGACAGGCTTTCGCAATCAAAACTTCACAAAAGACCGATTCTGATCGGAAAATCACCTGAAGAACTCCGATTATTTATTGAAGAAAAACTGATCGAAAGAGAGCCCCATTATACGCAAGCCCATCTAACAATCGATCAACTAAATACCAGTGTCGAAGAACTGGCCGATCTGATTATTGAGTACAATAAATAAACAATGAATTCTCGTATCGCCCACTATTTCCTCTTATTGATCTGCCTGGCACTAAGCAGTTGCTTTCGGCATGGAGACAATACGGACGGCTTGCCGGTAGGTAAACGCTTAAAACTCCAACATGTAGAGGAATTATATCAGTTTTTGACCTATGACGATAATCGCTATCCTTTGGTCAGTTTGCATCGCGGTGGCCCGACATCCGGATACCCCGAGAATGCTATCGAAACATTTTCTTATAATGCGAACTTGCAGCCAGTCATTATTGAGTGTGATGTACGCCTCAGCAAAGATTCAGCATTGGTATTAATGCATGACAATACGTTAAACCGTACAACAACGGGCAGAGGGCCTGTGAACGCCAGCACCTTGTCGGAACTCAAACAGCTACGTCTATTGGATAATTACAAAAAAGTAACACCATATCAGATCCCAACGCTGGAAGAAGCGCTATCTTGGGGAAAAGGTAAGGTAATTTTCACCTTAGATATAAAGAATGATGTTCCTTATGAAGCTGTTATCAATGCTATCCGTAAGCAACGTGCAGAATCTAGTGTGGTCATCATTACCTACAGCGCCAACCAAGCAGCCAAGGTCCATAATCTCGCTGGCGACTTAATGATTTCGGCTTCTATCAATACCGTGAACGATCTTGCCAGGCTTAATGAAAAAGATATTCCAGACAACCGCCTATTAGCCTTTGTAGGAACGCGAGAAGCAGATCCTCAGTTG
This sequence comes from Sphingobacterium sp. 2149, assembly GCF_031455655.1. Classification (NCBI taxonomy): domain Bacteria; kingdom Pseudomonadati; phylum Bacteroidota; class Sphingobacteriia; order Sphingobacteriales; family Sphingobacteriaceae; genus Sphingobacterium; species Sphingobacterium sp. 2149. The sequence continues at coordinate 335,605 of NZ_JAVDTD010000005.1, forward strand.
ACAAAAATACTCCACGATCATGGTATCATGTGTATATTGGGCACACTTGGTAATTTGGACAAACAAGCAGATAAAAAAGGCATTCAAGTTTATGCAGGATTTATTGATCGAGGTGCAGACATACTGAGTACGGATCGTCCTACCGAAGCAGGACGAGCGCTGAATTTCTATATCAAGAAAAGAGGAATCACTTCAAAATTTATTCAGTAATATCCCTGATTTGACTGCGTCTTCTTTTGGCTGTCAAAACTATATTTACATTCTTTTTTCCGCGATTTTTTGATGGGCAATTCTTCTGAACAGTTTATAAACCTCGAACCATAGCACAGATACAGCGGCAACGGCGAATGTTATGCCTAATTCATGTCCGCTCAGCGCTGTTACGTTAAAAAAATCGGCCACCGGCCCCACATAGAGTATCACAGCCAAAAATAGGAGCACAGCGATTGAAATACCCAACAGCAACAGATTTCTATTTTTAAAACTTTCAAAGATGCTATAGTGGAAAGATCTGTTTGCATAACTCAACAAAATATTAGCAAAAATTAAAGTGGAGAAAACCATTGCCCTGGTTTTCTCTTCCGTATCACCCTGCTGAACGGCAAGTTGATACACAAATAGAATCCCTATCGTGATGATAACCCCTTGAACGATGCTTATGCCAAGCTCATTGATACTCAAAAAGGTATCGCTCATTGCTCTGGGAGGACGTTTCATGGTATCTTTTTCAATAGGTTCGTTTTCATAGACAATCGAACAAGTAGGCCCCATCACTAACTCAAGAAAAATTACATGTACGGGGCTAAAAATCTGTGGAAATACCCAACCCAAAAACAATGGAAGCGATACGGTTAAAATAATGGGGATATGAATAGAAATGATATATTGAACAGCCTTCTTGATGTTTGCATAAATTCTTCTCCCAGCTGCTATACCGATGGTCAACTTTTCTAAATCATCGTTCGTGATGATGAGTGCTGCAGCTGATTTTGCAATTTCAGTACCTTTATCGCCCATAGCCACTCCTATATGAGCAGCTTTCAATGCCGGCCCGTCATTTACTCCATCGCCAAGCATAGCAACAACTTCACCGTTCTTTTTCAGCGCATTTACAACGGCCAATTTAGCATCTGGGAACATTCTTGTAAATAAGGTTGTTCTCTCCGCTAACGCTATTATTTCAGCTTCCGACCGGCTCACTATTTCGCTGCCGTTGACTGGCGGAGCTAAGCTAATAATTCCAGCCTGGGCCGCTATTGCCTTAGTGGTGTCAGCATTATCACCGGTTATTACTTTAACTTTAATCCCCGCGGCATAGATATGCTCGAAAACTTTTTCAATATCCTTTTTAGGCGGATCATAAAACACGGTCAGTCCTAAAAATTCAAACGCAAAATCCTGTTGCTTTGTAGGAAAATTATCGCCTTCGAATTTCGCTTTGCCCACGCCCAACAGACGAAACCCCTGCTCTCCATAGGATTTAATAATACCTCTAATTTTATTTTTCTCATTATCGGACAGCCTAGAGACACTAAGAATAGCCTCAGGAGCGCCCTTAGCTGCAATAATCCTTTCTTTATCGCGATTTTCGAAAAGATGAGTCATCATCGGTGGCTTGCCTTCCAAGGGATATTCATGAAATAGCTTGAATCCATTTCTAAGGTCCTGCTGCTGCGTTTTTTCGTATATTTTATGCAACGTAATTTCCATCGGATCAAAGGGCACAGGCTCACTACTCCACATGGCGTAATCGATAAGTTCACTCAGCGCTGGATCACCAAACTCTTCCTGTTTATACGAGGCATCACTAGCGTAATTATACAGGTATTTTAACTGCATTGAATTTTGGGTAATCGTTCCCGTCTTATCCGTGCAGATCACAGTGGTACTACCCAACGTCTCAACAATACTGCTTCTTTTGATTATAATTCCTTGACGCATAAGTTTCCAAGCACCCAGTGCCATAAATGTTGTGAATGCAACAGGAATCTCTTCAGGTAGTACTGACATGGCCAAAGTAAGCCCATTGAGCAGACTTGCCACTAAATTACCACTGTCAATAAAACTATATAGACAGACAAACAAAAAAATTAGGATACCAATAATGGCCATTGCTTTTACAAACTTTTGAATTTGCAGTTGCAACGGTGATATCTCTTCTTTAATGGTACTTATAGACTCGCCGATCTTACCAACACGCGTCTCTTTGCCAATTTTTGTAACTTCAAAGACTGCAAGGCCAGAAACTGTAACCGTTCCGCCATACACCATGTTATCTTCGGATTGATTATCCTTAAATACGGAAAAGCTCTCTCCCGTCAAAGAAGATTCATTAACAGAAAAATCGTTACTATGTAAAATATGACCATCGGCGTTTATAATACGCCCTTCTTCAGTAATACAGAGGTCTCCCACAACAATCTCATGAGTCGGGATGTCAGTAACTTTACCATCTCGAATCACAGTGCTTAATGGTTCATTTAGCTTTTCTAGTTCTTCTAAAGCTCTCCTGCTGCGGTTATCCTGATAAAAAGAAATTGCCGTGACGGCAACAATAGCAACAAACATAAACACAGCCTCTCCATAATTCCCTACAAGGACATAAATAATGGAGATTACAATCAACAGGATCAACATCGGCTCCTTCAAAATACCGACAAGTAGTTCAAACCAGGTACTCGTATGGTTTTCGCTCAACTGATTCCAACCATATTTATATCTAGCAGCAGCAACCTCGCTTGCAGAAAGACCTTTCAAATTTTCGGGGATATTATATGACATATCGAATTAACTAGGTTAACTAAATATAATGAATAATTCCGATTTTAAACCGGTCAAATCTTCTGCTGTTCAAATTATTACATCACTCATCCAATGTTTTTAGCAATAAAACACCTACTCAACTCGTCTTCTAAGGAGCTCAAAAATAGCGCATAACATTTAACCCCATTTATATTTTTTTGAGTTCTTCTTCCGGCCAAGTAAGTAGCTCCTTCAATAAATAAGTTTTGGGTGCTGTATCCGCTGTATCCTCCGCGAATTGCTTTAGAAATTCGGGGATATCACCTTCAACTTTAATTAACTCTCCATCCTGAAGAATGTCATAGCCAGCCGCAATCCATTCTTCAATTTTTTCCGTAGTGATTTGTAGTTTCTCCATATACTATATCGTACACTTATGCAACAATAAAAAATACTCCAATAACGGAATATCAATTTATAAAAAGCAGTTCTTTTAAAATTAGAACAACACTAAGCGATAAATCGTTGGCATGACTATATTCCCTCACATCCGCGCAAACAGTAAGTCATTGAATGAATCGACAGTGACAAAAAATGAAAAAGTTTTTTATTACCTTAGATACATAAATCGAAATAAGAAAACAGCTTGTTTTTCATTAACTATATGATCACACATATGAAAATATATGCCTTTGTTTTAAGTGTAGGTTTACTTCCCGCTGTTGGCCTCTGTCAGAAAACCGTCACGCCGGGTAGTCGCGATATCAACACCAACTATATTAAACCAGAAAAATCGCTATACACTGTTTATTATGTCAAAGATAACACCTGGGATAAGCAAGGGTCATTGACCTACAACATTATCGCCGCTAATAATCAACTGACTTTAACCAATACCTATGTTCCAAAGGATAATGCATGGACTTCGATGCGAACCACTGTTGCCGATGCAAAAACGCTTCAACCGATTAGCTATTCCAGCGATGGAAAGGAAACGAAGTTAAACCTCAGCTTTGGCGAAACAATTACAGGTAATTATTATTCGAAGAAAACCAAAAAAGATAAAAAGATTACGTTGAATCCGACTCAGCCATTTATAGATTTTAACTGGATGGATCACCTGATTTTAACCCTCCCTTTAGATCTCGGTTATAAAGCGCGCATTCCACAATTCTACTACAATAGTAATTCGGACATTTTCGTTGAAGACTACACGATCAAGGAAGTAAAAAGCTACAGTTATGGCTCCCCAAAAACGGGTAAGCACGACAGTTGGCTAGTTACACTTTTAGAAGAGAGTACCGGTGCCATTTATAATTACGTAGTCGATAAGAAAGATCGACGCTTATGGCAACGTGAGATGTCCATGGGTAACGGAAAATGGGAAATTACAGTAAACGAAGAGCTGGACTATCAACCTATTAAAAATAGATTCAACAAAGAACAAGCTGCCCAGCAGATAGCCCAAGGGAATAGTGTCATCATCGGGACGGCTTACGCTAGGTCTAGCTCAGGAAAAAAACTTGGTGGTCTTGTCAATACCGCAAAAAAGCAGTATGCTCCCAAAGGTACAGAAATCACACTCTTCGCCAACTCTCCTTATTACGAAGAATGGTTGGAAGTCAATAAAAAGATACGAAAACAAAAGAAGGTTCAGGAAGTGCCATTAGACCCTGATTTCGGATATGCCGTTAAAAAAGCAAAGGTATACGACGATGAGGGCCATTTCGAATTTACAGATCTGATGCCTGGTAGTTACGTGATCATGGCAAGCTTCGATTTCACCAATTCTTACAACTATTCATACGTATCAGGTTATACCAATTATTATAATTATTGGGGCTATACAGGTTCCACCACAAATTATGGTACGGCAAGATCATCCTATGTTGATAAGGCTAATATCGAAAAACGTGTCACCATCGAAAAAGATGGCGAAAAGAAAGAAGTGAGTTTAAAGGAAATGTAACGTAAAAATGCCGTTAAAACAGCTGTTTTAACGGCATTTTCCAAGCACTCCTCCTATCCAAACTGTTTGATCTAACGTCCATGTAATCCTCAACGATAACGTGACCACTGTTGCGACCCCATGATTTTAATCGCTGCAATTAAGTGATCAAAATCCGATTATAATCGGTGGCAAAATACGTGATACTTCCATTGGAAGAGCGCTATTTATGTTTTTTCATAGTGCCTTTTTCACGGAGATGAATATGCCAGCTAAAAGCTTCTTCTAATAAATGCGGAGTATGTCCCCCCCTTTCACAAGCTCGGTTGTAGTAATCTAAAAGCTGTTCCTTATAATCAGGGTGTACGCAATTATCAATAATAACTTTTGCACGTTCGCGAGGTGCTAAACCACGTAAATCGGCCAAACCAAAATCTGTTACTAAAATATCAACATCATGCTCCGTGTGATCTACATGGGAAACCATCGGAACAATATGAGATATCGCATCCCCCTTAGAGGCTGCCTGAGTGACAAAGATGCTCAAATAAGCATTTCGTGCAAAATCACCTGATCCTCCAATACCATTCATAATATTAGTACCCGAAGTATGGGTAGAATTTACATTTCCATAAATATCAAACTCAATGGCAGTATTGATCGCTATAATCCCTAAACGTTTGATCAATCCAGGAGTATTGGAGATATTTTGCGGACGCAACACAATTTTATCACGGTATCGATCCAAATGATCGAACACTCTTGAATAACATTCTTCCGAGACTGTTATTGAGGAAGCCGAAGCAAAATCAAGTTTCCCGGCATCGATGAGATCGAACGTACTATCCTGCAACACTTCGGAAAACATAGTTAAATTTCGAAACTTACTATGTATAAATCCCGTCAAAACAGCATTGGCAACTTTTCCAATACCCGCTTGAAGCGGCATTAAATTCTCTGACAAATGGCCAAGTTCCACTTCACTTTCAAAAAAGTTTAAAATATGCTTTGCTATGGCTGTTGTTTTGACGTCTGGTTCAGCAATATCAGCAGGGCTATCCAATTCATTCGTAAAGACAATCCCCACCACCTTGCTTGTATCCAAAGGAATAGTTTTACGACCAATTTTATTTTCAGGAGCTACGATTGGAATAACATTACGTCGTGGATAATCTTCTGCCTGGTAAATATCGTGTATTCCCTTGATGCTCATCGGGATCGCTGTATTTACCTCTAAAATAACCTGCTTAGCCAAAGCAGCAAAAGTCGCTGAATTACCCACAGAAGTCGTTGGAACAATACTTCCGTCAGATTCAATTGCTGCAACTTCGAGTACGGCAATGTCTACTTGAGGTAAATTCTTATTGTGCAGCAATTCTGCTGTTTCGCTTAGATGTTGATCAATAAACAATACATCTCCAGCATTTATTTTATTACGTAGAATACGGTCTACCTGGAAAGGCATGCGCTTGGATAATGCTCCTGCCTCGGCCAATTTACCGTCAGTTCCATGCCCTAAAGAAGCCCCAGTGATCAAGGTTATTTTCAATGGATCCACCTTGGCGCGTTCAGCTAAAGCCGGTAATACAACCTTGCTATCTCCAGCCTTCGTAAAGCCACTCGATCCAACCACCATTCCATTTTGAAATAGTTTAGCGGCTTCCTCCCCTGTAATTACTTTATCATGTAAGCTTTGAACTTTTATTCTTTCGTAAGACATAGTGTTATAATTTTATTTTATTCAGTTATTGTAAACTTAAGAAATTGAAAGCTATTTATTATATTTTACCAATCTCTAAACCAAACAATTTTAGCATTTTTTCCAACGCTATATTTATTGTCATGTGACACAAAATTATCCAAATGCGACTAAGAAAACGCAATTGGCTACAGATCAAAAATATACAACAAATCATAGCAAAAAAATAGTTTACATCACCTAGATTCATAATTTATATCATACTGTAAATAAACAACTTACTTGAAATGCATCAAGATTAAAGTAAGTAAATACTAACTTTCCAACTAAAGAAAAGTCGCTTTATTGTAAGTATACACTCACCTTTACCAAGTAAAAAGTGTGGTCTAGTAAAAAAGTCTTACCTTTGTCACATAGGATGATAGTTTAAGATGAATACACAAGATATAACGACAGATGCAAAATATGTCAACCGTTATTACATGACGGAAGTAGACTCATTTGAAGATAGCATTTATTGTCACCATGCTATTATAGCAGAGCATTATATTTCCGAGCATCGCCATGATAAGGATCAATTTCTATACACCGAAGGCGGTGTTGTTTTTATTAAAACGGAGAAAAAGTCTTATTTCTTACCAGCGCGTCATTATTTATGGATTCCAGCCGGTATAAAGCATAGTATTCATCCAAGTACCCCTGAGGTCGTTATGCGTAATTTGTACTTTCCAAAAGCCAATAATGATGCTCCATTTTACAGCAAGATGGGAATTTATCCCGTAAATGATCTTTTGATAGAGCTTATCATGTTCACTAACCGCTGGAACGGCAATATATTTCCAGTTGAAGAACCTAAATACAGCATTGCTACAGCATTTAAACTTATCCTTCCGGAGTTATCCCTACATGAACTTCCATTAGCGCTGCCCTATCCCAGTCACCAAAAATTAAAGGATATAGTCACTTACCTCGACGAAAATATAACGGAAAATGTCAACTTTAAAAAGCTTGCTGGATTATTTAATATCAGCGAACGCACATTAGCCAGATTGTTTCAAAAAGAATTAAATATGTCTTTTATTCAGTATTACACAATCCTCAGAATGCTGACGGCACTTAAGCTGCTTTTGGACGAAAAATTGAGCGTAAATGAAGTTGCACTCAAAGTGGGGTACAATAGCTTACCCACATTTAGTAACACATTCAATAAGGTTGTCGGTATCCGTCCCAGTGAATATGTCAAACAAAAAGAATTGCTTATTTAAAAATGTTTACCTAATTTAGGTCAATAAACCTAATTCAGGATGAAATTCAAACATATCATTTATAGTGCTGGAATTCTATTGCTTAGCACGAATCTATTTGCCAACTCTCAAGACAAGAAACCCAAACCCATTCAATTATTTAATGGGAAAGACTTAAAGAACTGGACCCCTAAAATTAGAAATCACAAAGTTGGGGATAATTATAAAAATACATTTCGCGTAGAAGACGGTTTACTTAAGGTGAGATATGATGGCTATGATAATTTCAATTTTCAGTATGGCCACCTGTTCTATAATAAAGAATTCTCTGCTTATCTATTACGTGTCACTTACAGATTTGTTGGTGAACAGGCTAATGGTGGAGAAGGCTGGGCTTGGCGTAATAGTGGGGCCATGTTACATGGACAAGATCCGAAAACAATGGGTGTAGATCAGGACTTCCCAATATCAATTGAAGGACAGCTGTTGGGCGGAAATGGCAAAGATGAACGGACCACAAGCAATCTATGCACTCCAGGTACAAACGTTGTTATGGACAACAAATTATTCACTCCACATTGCATCAGCTCAACATCCAAAACTTATGCCGGGGACCAATGGGTAACTGCGGATTTTTTGGTGCTGGGCGACTCTTTAGTACAGCATATTCTTGAAGATAAAGTAGTCTTACAGTATACTAAACCCCAAATTGGTGGCGGAAACGTAAGCGATTTTGACCCAAGTGTAAAAAAAGATGGTCAGCTATTGACTAAAGGTACCATTTCACTTCAAAGTGAAAGTCATCCGATTGACTTCAAAAAGGTAGAACTTTACGATTTAGAACCTTATATGAAAGATCCAAACAAATTGAAAAAGGTTATTGCCGAATTGCTGCCCAATTTGCACCAGTAAGGTTTGCAAGAAAGGCTTAAACATAAAAAAGCATCGAATATCGATGCTTTTTTATTTACAATTCGCTTGGAAAGAGAAATCCAAAGTATATAACATAAAGAAAAGGGATACAGCGAGCTGTACCCCTCGATATCTATACAAAAAGCTTAAGCTAAACTGTTAACAAATTTAGTTAACTTAGATTTGTTGTTTGAAGCTTTTTTCTTGTGGATCACATTTTTCTTTGCCAAACGATCAAGCATAGAAATTACGCGAGGTAACAATGTTTTTGCTTCTTCCGCAGAAGTAGTATGACGTAATTTTTTGATTGCGTTACGTGTAGTTTTTGCTTGGTAACGGTTTCTTAAACGTTTAGTAGCGTTTGCTCTAATTCTTTTGATCGCTGATTTATGATTTGCCATTTTTTTTAGCTAATTTTTATTCAATTTTTTCTTGTAATTCGGACTGCAAAAATAACACCTTATTTTCAATATTCAAAATCTATTTTATTTTTTAGGTTTAGTATATTTGCAGCATGCAAAAATTATCGATGGATGAACTTCAACGTACAGATGTTGAATCGTTTAAAAAACAAGAAAAAACTCCAATCGCAATCATTATGGACAATGTACGGAGCATGCATAATGTAGGCTCGGCCTTTCGTACAGCAGACGGATTTGCTATTGAAAAAATATACTTGTGTGGCATCACCGGAACACCTCCCCATCGCGAAATCGAAAAGACAGCCTTAGGAGCAACTCAATCGGTCGCTTGGGAATATCACCAGGATACGACAGCTGTCATCGATCAGCTTCGGTCAGAAGGCTATGTCATTGTTGCCATTGAGCAAGCAGATAACAGTGTCATGCTACAGGAGTTTGAACCCAAAAATCATCAAAAATATGCATTGATTTTTGGAAATGAAGTCAATGGGGTTGATGAAGAGGTCATGAGAAAAATTGATACCTGTATCGAAATACCGCAATACGGAACTAAACACTCCTTCAATGTATCTGTCGCAATTGGCATTATTCTTTGGGATTTTATCCAAAAACGCAATTCCAATTAAAAATTTATCAATAAAGGTCACATTCCTATTCACATTGCTTCCATTTTAGAAAGCAAAATAGTAGATTTGTGTGCAAAATTTAAAGAAGAAATGAGTGTATTAGTTAATAAAGATTCAAAAGTAATCGTTCAAGGTTTCACTGGAAACGAAGGTACTTACCATGCTACTCAAATGATTGAGTACGGAACAAATGTAGTTGGTGGTGTTACTCCTGGTAAAGGTGGTCAACAACACTTAGACCGTCCTGTATTCAATACTGTTCAAGATGCAGTAGACGCTACAGGAGCTAATGTTTCTATTATCTTTGTACCTCCAGCATTTGCTGCAGATGCGATCATGGAAGCTGCCGCTGCAGGTATTGAAGTGATTGTTTGTATCACAGAAGGTATCCCGACAAAGGATATGATCCAAGTTAAATCTTATTTAAGCGACAAAAACTCTCGTTTAATCGGTCCTAACTGTCCAGGTATTATCACTGCAGACGAAGCTAAAATCGGTATCATGCCAGGATTTATCTTCAAAAAAGGTAATGTAGGTGTAGTTTCTAAGTCAGGAACTTTGACTTACGAAGCTGTAGATCAAACGGTGAAAGCGGGATTAGGAATTACAACTGCAATCGGAATTGGTGGTGACCCTATTATCGGTACTACAACAAAAGAAGCTGTTGAATTATTAATGAATGATCCTGAAACTGAAGCTATCATCATGATTGGTGAAATTGGTGGTGGAATGGAAGCTGAAGCTGCCCGTTGGATCAAAGAGCATGGTACTAAACCTGTTGTTGGATTTATCGCAGGCCAAACAGCGCCTCCAGGACGCCGTATGGGACACGCTGGTGCAATTGTAGGTGGCGCAGATGACACAGCTGCTGCAAAAATGAAAATTATGCGTGAGTGTGGCATTCGTGTTGTTGAGTCTCCAGCTGAAATCGGAAAAGCAATCGCTGAAGAATTGGCTAAATAATTAGCTGATAAAGCATATAAAGAAAGGGAATCAAAAATTTGATTCCCTTTCTTTATTCTTATTGGCGACGATACGCACTAAATCGGCATTGCTTCATCTGCCGATGGTCCATATAAGCCCGGTACAGCAATATCCAACAATCGTAAATATACTGTTAACTGACCACGATGATGTACTATATGGTTATTAACAATAAAACGTATCGCTCCAGCTCGGGGTAAACGTGCAATGACATAATCTCCCGATTGTAACACCCACTCTTTAAACCAGTCTTCCTCTTGAATACCTTCAATTGCGGCCTTATTATTTTCCAATCCTATTGTTAAGATCTCCTTTAATTCTTCTACAGAAGACACTTTAACAGGTTGATAATCCACCTTAAAATCAAATACATCTTTTGGTATTGCCTGATGTACCCAGTTGTGTAGTCCAACCACATGTGAAGCCAGTTCGCCCAAGCTCATTGATTTATCGTGCGGACGCCAATCCAATTTATCATCCGGTATACGCTCTAAAATACGTCTTGTGTTTTTGGTTTCTTGATCCAATTCGATCAAATAACTCTTTTTGATACTCATATAAATATTAATTGACTAATTGAAAATCCTTTAATACCGTTACTGCATAAGGAGCTTCCACTGCTTTATGTGCAGCAGCCCGCGCAATAGTTCCCTCCAAATAGGTTACTTTGAGGGGTAAAAATGTATTACCCAACACACTTTCATGGAACAAAGACTCATACCAGGTACATGCCGCAATAAAACGTCCGTAATCTAAATTTAGATGATAACCATCGCGTGTAAAATGATCCCCCATAAAACTTGAGCGTGCATTTTGGATCGCTGTGCCACATGGCACTAATAGATCAAAATTCCCCCAGTTAAAAACCTCTCGCGAAGTACGGGCAATAGCTTTATACATTTTATCCTGACTACGGTTATAACGGACAAAACCTTCGTGAGATGCCCCATTTTGATATGCCCAAGTCTGATGCAGTATATACTTCGTCTCAGGAAATGCAACATGCTTCGTTACGTACTCATACAAGGGGGGAAGATCTTTCGCATAGGACTCATAATCACCTGATAGCGGACTCGCTTGCTGAAAGCTGATATAATCCCAGGCTTCATCTATTAACGCGTCAGATAAGCGTTCATTTGCTTTCTCAGACATTTGGCCATCAATATTGATTTTGCGATAGCGGTAAGCAGGCTTATCATCTTTTGCATTCTTTACATGTAAACTTAAAGGAGCCCCACCAATATAGAGATTTCCGATCACTATCTTTTTCTTTCCTGCTTTCGCTAATTCATATAAATTTTGTTCAATAGCATCTTCGGAAAAGCTATTACCGATGGCCAAAATGCGTAAGACGCCGTCGTCTAGAGATTTACTCTGCGCAATTAGTTGATCATGCTTTAGAAAGAACAAGACCAAAAAAACGAATATCGATATCTGTTTAATTTTCATCATAATTAAATGCAATAAGCACTAAATTAGCTAATATCTAGTAGAAATACGAATGATAGTACATAGAAAGTAGACCGTCACTGGGCCCGCAGCGGGTAAGGATGGGAACGGAACATGGCCGATGGACCAGCCCCATGGACGGCCATATGGAGGTAGTTAAACGAAAGAAGCCCTTGACTGTTTCCAGCAAGGGCTTCCGTGTAAAAAAAGGCACCGACCTACTCTCCCACCTGTTACGGCAATACCATCGGCTCTGGCGGGCTTGACTGCTCTGTTCGGAATGGGAAGAGGTAGACACCGCCGATATAGGCACCTAAAAATCTTTATTGGACTGATACCCGCTGGGGTAGTCAGGCCAACTGACATATATAATGAAAGAGTTACGTTTCTTTTTGTTTCTTAAAAATTAAAGAGGAAGACAACAGTGTCTGTCTGCTTGAGAAAGCTTCGGGCTATTAGTACCACTT